>JBAPYB010000409.1:0-2354 GCA_049284515.1 Thermoanaerobaculia bacterium | reverse complement strand
GGGACACCCGCTGGCCGCCGCCCTGGCCGGCCGCCTGCCCGGGGACGGCGTCGCCCTCCTGATGCCGATCGAGGTCGAGCGGTGCCACGCCGGTTTGCTGCTGGAGGGAGCCCGCGCCGTGCTCGCCGCGCCGCCCACGGTCCGCGTCCTCCTCGTCCATCAGGGCGGCGTGGGCGGCGCCTTCGCCCGCACCCTGCGGCTGGAGATCCCCACCGCCACGGCCTGCATCGTCCGGGTGCCGTTCGCTCATCCCGAGGCCGTGGACTGGGCGGTCGCCGAGATGCTCGCCACGATCTCCGGCGGCACCAGCTTCGCCGAGAGCCACTACGACGACGCGGGCCGGCGCAACGTGCCCATGCTCCGCCTGCTGGAACCGGCGGCGCCTGGCCCTCTCCCCTTGGGGCCGGAGGACGTCCTGCTGGTCACCGGCGGCGGCAAGGGGATCGCGGCCGAGTGCGCCCTCGACTTGGCGAAGGCGAGCGGCGCCCGCCTGGCCCTCTTCGGCCGCTCCAATCCCGAGTCGGACGCGGAGCTGGCGGCCAACCTCGAGCGGATGGCGGCGGCCGGCGTGCACGCCCTCTACCTCGCGGCCGACGTGGCCGACCCTGTCGCCGTCTTCACGGCGGTGGCCCGCGTCCAGGAAGAGCTCGGCCCCGTCACCGCCTTCCTCCACGGCGCCGGCGCCAACGCTCCCCGCCGGCTCGCGGACCTCGACGAAGAGGCGCTCACGCGCACCCTGGCCCCGAAGGTGGCCGGGTTCTTCCACGTCCTGGCGTCGATCGATCCCGGCCGCCTGCGGCTGCTGGTGACCTTCGGCTCGATCATCGCCCGCATCGGCCTGGCGGGCGAGGCCGACTACGCCGTGGCCAACGAATGGCTGGCCCGGGGCACCGAGCGCCTCGCCCGTGACCTCCCCGACTGCCGCTGCCTGGCCCTCGAATGGTCGGTGTGGAGCGGCACCGGCATGGGCGAGCGGCTGGGGACCCTGGAGAGCCTGCGCGCCCAGGGGATCGCCGCCATTCCGGCGGAGACCGGGCTCGCCATGTTGCGCGAGCTGATCTCCCGCCCCCGGTCCGCGGACGGCGCCGGCGATCCCGTCTCCGTCGTCGTCACCGGTCGCTTCGGCGAGCCGCCCACCCTGGAGGTCGAGCGGCCCGAGCTCCCCCTGCTGCGCTACCTGGAGAAGGTGCGGGTCCACGTTCCCGGCGTCGAGCTGGTGGTGGACTCCGAGATCTCGGCGGACACCGACCCCCACCTCGCCGACCACGTCTTCCACGGCGAGCCCCTGTTCGCCGCCGTGCTGGGGATGGAGGCCATGGCCCAGGCCGCGATCGCAGTGCTGGGGAAAACGGGGACGGACGAAATGCCGGTCTTCGAGGACGTCGTCTTCCAGCGCCCCGTGGCCGTGCCGCCGGGACGTTCCACGACGATCCGCGTCGCCGCCCTGGTGCGCGAGCCGGGCCCCGCGGCCATCGTGGAAGTGGTGCTCCGCGACGCCTCGACCGGCTTCGCCGCGGATCACTTCCGCGCCGTCTGCCGCTTCGGTGTCCCGGGGGCGAGCGATCCGGCGCCGCAGCTCCTGGCGGCCTTCCGCGGCGCGGCCCGCCTCCCCTTCGAGCCGGCGAACGACCTCTACGGCGGCGTCCTCTTCCACCAGGGGCGCTTCCGCCGCGTCGCGGGCTACCGCCGGCTGAAGGCCACAGAGTGCCTGGCCGACATCTCACCGGACGGTTCCACTGCCTGGTTCGGCCGCTACCTGCCGGACCGCCTCCTCCTCGGCGATCCCGGAGCGCGCGACGCCGCCATCCACGGCATCCAGGCGTGCATCCCCCACGCCACCCTGCTCCCCACGGGGGTGGACCGCGTGGTCACCCTGGGCCTCGCCGCCGGCGCTCCCCTCCTCCTCGCCGCCCGCGAGCGCAGCCGACATGGCGACGACTTCGTCTACGACCTCGAGCTGGTGGACGCCCAGGGCCGGCTGCGGGAGCGCTGGGAAGGCCTGCGTCTCAAGGCGGTCGACCGCATCGCACCGCCCCAGAGCTGGACGGCTGCGCTGCTCGGTCCCCACGTCGAGCGCCGGCTGCAGGAGATCCTCCCCGGGTCCGGCGTGCGGGTCTCGGTGTCTTCCGGCGCTCCCAACGGCCACGGAGAGAGCCGGACCGCTGTTTTCAACCTGATCGGCGCCGAGGAGCCGCGCCGCCGTCCCGACGGCAAACCCGAGGCGGCCGGCGGCCAGGTCTCCATCTCCCACGCCGGCGACCTGACGCTCGCCGTGGCCCGTGATGCCCGCGATGCTCGGGTGGGGTGCGACCTGGAGCCCGTGGCGGCGCGGCCGGAGGAGGTCTGGCGCGGCT
>JBAPYB010000408.1:0-14889 GCA_049284515.1 Thermoanaerobaculia bacterium | reverse complement strand
TCGGTACCGCGTCTCTCGAACACCGGCTCTTCTCCGTCATCGGCCAGAACTTTCACGGTGAATGGAACTACGCAATCTTCCCGCGAGGGAAAAAAGAACCTGCCTAAGTTATTTCGCGGCAGGCCCTCAGCATCGTCTGTCAGGTCGGACGTAGAGCGCAGCCTGAGGCCTCACCTCCTTGCAAAGGATTGAAAACCGTCCGTGAGAGAAACGAAGGCGGACAGGAAATCCCTCAGGGCTGGGCGGGTCGAGCACCTGAGGCCCCGAGCCCCTCGACCTTCTCATAGAGGACGAACAGGTCGGCCCGCGGTCCAACGGCGCCGACCAGCTCCCGGCCCAGCCGCTCGCGAGTCACGACGCGGCAGCCGCCTTGGACCTCGCGCGACGGTGGGAGCTCGTCGACCAGGCAGGCCAGCAAGCGGGTTGGGCCGGGCCAGGGGCGCACGAGGATGGAGTCGAAGTAGTCGTCTGCGGAGATGAGACCCGCCGCGGCGAGCCGGTCCAGCGGCTCCGCCCCGGCAAGATAGGCCTGGACCTCCTGGACCGCCAGGAACCCGGCCCCGTGCGCGAGCCGCATCGCCGTATCGACCGCAAAGACCGCGTCGGACCTCAGAGCCTCGATCACGGCTTCACGGGGGGCAAGGAGCACTCGCGCGACGAGTCGGCCCTGCGCTTCGAAGCTCAGGGGGACGACCCGCACCATGCGATGCCAAACCGGGCCGGCCACCTCACGGATCATCCGTTTCCGCTGCAGCGCCTTGAGGTCCCGCTGTCGCTCCTTCAGGCGCTCGTCTGCAGTGAGGAACCGCCGGGTGTCAGGCATGGAGCCGCTCCAGAAGGGTGCTCAACCGCTTGAACCCGATTTCGACTTGATACCTCATGGGCGCATATCCCTCCGACGAGCCGACGAGCACTCCAGTGTCCCCAACCGGGCCTCTCCGGAGAGCTTCGAGGATACGGAGGGCCGTCTTCCGGTCGGTCATGCCAGGATTCTAGCGAGCTGGCCTGCCTGCTCCAATAGTGGCGCCGACAAGAGCCCGGGCTTTCGAGGTCCAACCGTCTCCGCTCGTTACGGCATCTCATCCCAGGTTCGGCCTTCCAGCAGACGTCCGCTCTTTTTTTTGTTCCGGCCTCCCCACTGCTTGAAGAAAAAGGCCACGCCGGCTTTTCGGCACTGGTCGCGGATTTCGAGAATCCACTCCTCCCGCACCGGACGCGCTTTGTGGCCGGACTCTCCGCCGACGATCGCCCAATCGATGTTCTGGAGATTCAGGTTGGGAAGGGGACCGAGAAGGGGTTCCAGAGAAAGGAATTTCACGCGAGCGCGAGTCTGCCGCAAAGCATCGATGCGGCTGACGTGCTCCGAGCTTTCAACGCTGACGCCCATCCAAACATTGGCCGGCCACTCAAGAGACGGATCCAGTTTGGCGAGGCGGTCTGCTCTCTTGGTGAGCACTTGGAAGCGGTGCCAACTTGCTCGCCGCATGACGTCAAACACCTGCTGGACGTAGGCGAGCGGAACGTCATCGTGGAACAGGTCGCTCATCGAGTTGACGAAGATGCTCTGCGGGCGCTTCCATTGCAGAGGCAGCTCGAGCATGTGCGGCTGCAGAGTCAGCTCGAAGCCGTTTTTATAATTGGGCTGCCCCATCATTTGAAGCCGCTCCGCCATCTTCTCGGCATAACAGAATTTACAACCCGGGCTGACTTTGGTGCAGCCGGTGACGGGATTCCAAGTGGATTCGGTCCATTCGATGGCGGAGTTCAAGCCCATGAATTAAACCTTAGCACGGAACGAAGTCGAGGGCCTTGGATCTCGCGCCTTGGCGCAATGCCCCGCGGGCGCCGGGAGAACGGCGGGATGAGATCCCGTCCCGTCTCCAGCCCCGGCGCCCGCGGGGGCGTTACTTCAGTTGCCGCCAGGGCAGGGCGGCGGTGGGGCGCAGTCGAGGTCGATGCAGCGGTTGCCACAGCACTGCTGGTAACAGCAGATGTAGCCGCACGAGTTGGCCGGGGTGCAGAAGGTGACGCAACTGTCGGCGGCGACCGGCTGCGGAGAGAACAGACCGGACGCGGCAGCGGCCAGGGCCAGAACGGCCAGCAGAACGAGCTTGCGCATTGCGGATCTCCTATCGAAGAGTTATCGGGTTCAGCGTCGTCCGTCAGGTCGGACGTAGAGCGCAGCCTGAGGCCTCACCTCCTTGCAAAGGATTGAAAACCGTCCGGGAGAGAAACGAAGACGGATAGGAAATCCCTCAGGGCTGCGGTGGGACCGCGGGCCGACCCGCTATTAATTCGGCGATGATAGCGATGCTTTATTTGGGCCCATCATCCCAGCTTGCTGGGCCAGGAGCTGGTCGGCACGGGAGAAGGCAACGGCCTGACTCCTGGCGTAGTAGGCCAATCTTGCTGTTTCGTCGTTTCGGCTTCCACTTTCCTGGACATGCTCGATGGTTCTTTGCTTCACTGTCCAAGCGGGCTGCCCGTGCGGTCATGGCGACCGGGGCGGAGCAGCCCTTCAGGGAGCCGCCATGCACAATGCCTCGTTCCGCCGCAAGATCGTCCTCCTCCTGTCGGTCGCGGTCCTTGCCGTGCCTTGGGTCTCAGCCGCCGGCCCACGGACCGACAGCGCCGGGCCCGCACGAGTTGAGGAGCCGTTCCTCCTGGATTTCGCGGGGCATTTCTGGAGCGATCTCCAAAGCGCTTGGAGAAAGGCGGGTTGCGGCATCGATCCCAATGGATGCAAGGCGGTCGTACTGCCGGGTGACGGAGGTTCGCGGGTCCCTGGAGCGCATCGTCAACGACTGCCTGAAGCCGGTCGTCCACTTGCGCTACACTCCGCTCTATGAGCCCACTCTCCCGTCGTGAGTTCCTCGGTGCCACGGCTGCGTCCGCGGCCACGCTGGCCTTCCCTAAGATCCTGCGTTCCGCCGACCGCCCCGACGCGCTCGCTGCGATCCAGGCCGAGATCGCCAAGCGCCACGGCGAGGGCGTCGCTCGCCTCCAGGAATGGGTGCGGCAGCCTTCGATCGCCGCCGAGAACCGGGGGATGAACGAGGGGTGCGAGCTCATGATGCGCTTCGCGCGGGAGGCCGGGTTCCAGCAGGTCACCCGCATCCCCACGGACGGCCAGCCCGGCGTCTTCGCCACGCTGGACGCCGGCGCGCCGCGCACCGTGGGCCTCTACTTCATGTACGACGTCAAGCAGGTCGATCCCGCCGAGTGGTCGTCGCCGCCCTGGGAGGCGGCGCTCGTCGACAAGCCCGGTTTCGGCAAGGTCCTGATGGGCCGCGGCGCGGTGAACCAGAAGGGGCCGGAGGCGGCGTTCCTGGCCGCTCTCCATGCCATCCACGGCGCCGGCCGCAAGTGTCCCGTCAATCTTGTCCTGGTGGCGGAGGGGGAGGAGGAGATCGGCTCGCCGCACTTCCGGCAGGTCGTGCGGCGGCCCGAGGTGAGCTCCGCTCTCAGGCGCTGCACGAGCATCTTCATGCCCGCGGCGTCGCAGGACCCGGACGGCACGGTGACGGTGACGCTCGGCGCCAAGGGCGTCGTCGAGCTGGAGCTGGTGGCGAGCGGCGAGAAGTGGGGGCGGGGCCCGAAGAAGGACGTCCATTCGAGCAACCGGGCGCGGCTGGACAGCCCGGCGTTCCACCTCGTGCAGGCGCTCGCCACCCTGGTCAATGCCGACGGCGACCCGGCGATCGACGGCTTCGCCGATGCCGCCCGCCCGGCCTCGGCCGCTCAGCGCGCGATGCTCGATACTGCGGCGGCGCGCCTCAGCGAGGACACCGCCAAGCGCCTCCTCTCGGCCGACCGCTGGGCCCACGACCTGCCCTGGCGCGCCTCGCTCGACCGCTTCCTGTTCACCCCCACCGTCAACATCGAGGGCCTGGTCGCCGGCTACACGGGGCCGGGCGGCAAGACCGTGCTGCCGCACCGCGCCGTGGCCAAGCTCGACCTGCGGCTGGTGCCCGACATGACGTTCGACGGCGCCGTGGCCGCGTTGAAGGCGCACCTCGCGAAGCGGGGCTTCGGCGACGTCGAGGTCAACCCGAGCGGCGGCTACGACCCCACCACCACGGAGGCGGACGCGCCCGTCATCCGCGCCGCGCTGTCGGTCTATCGCCGCGCGCAGCTCGAACCCATCCTCTGGCCGCGCAACGCGGGCTCCTATCCCGGCTACGTCTTCACCGCCGAGCCGCTCAAGCTGCCCGCGGGCCATTTCGGTCTCGGCCATGGCAGCGGCGCCCACGCGCCCGACGAGTACTTCGTCATCGAGTCAAGCAACCCGAAGGTGATGGGCTGGGACGGCGCGGTCCGCTCGTTCGTCGACTTCCTGCACGAGCTCGCCGCCGTCGCTTGAAGCCGATTGACTCCGCCGGATGAGGGGCGTAGGGTGGTCGGAGCACAAGGGAGGAGATCCAATGCCTAAAGCCGACCTCGCAGAGGTCCTGCAACCCAACGCTGCCGCTGCGAGAGCCTGGAAGCGGAGCCGGCTCGCGCCTCAACCCGTGCCGGCAGAGACGCTGCGCGTCGGCGTCAGCATTCGGCCGGACACGCTCGAGCCTTCCCTGGTCACCAACACGGCGGTGGCCAGCCTGCTCGGGCACGTCGTCGAGACCCTGGTCACGATCGATGCGAACGGCAAGGTCGCGCCCCAACTCGCCAAGTCGTGGAAGGTCTCCCCCGACGGTCGTGAGTTCACGTTTCAACTTCCCCAGGGAGTGACTTTCCACGACGGCACTCCGCTGGATGCCAAGGCCGTGGTCTGGAACGCCCAGCGGCTCGCCGCCCGCGCGGTGGCGATTTCCGCCTGTCCAGTCGCTGCCGAGCTGGCGGCGCTCCAGCGGACCGAGGCGATCGATGCCACCACGGTCCGCTATACGCTTTCGCGGCCCGTGCCCAACTTCCTGGCCAACTTGAGCTGGGTGGCGTGGAGCATCCTCTCCCCGCAATCCGAGAAGGTGGCCCCCAACCAGCGGTTCAACATTCAGCATCCCGTGGGCACCGGCCCCTTCACTTTCGACGCCCTGACCGGCGACCAACTGCAGTTGAGCCGGTTCGATGGCTATCGGGGCGAGCGGCCCCACTTCAGCAAGCTGGCTTTCCAGCTCACCTCCAACCCTCGAGACACCGAGGCGCTGCTGTCCCGCAATCAGATTGACGTGGTTTTCCAGCCGGGGGCGAAGCCGCAGCTCCGCAGCGTGGCCGCGAGCGCGCGGTTCTCGGTGCAAACGACGCCCGGTTTGCGCTCGGTCTTCGTCAATCTCCATAACCAGAAACCGCCGTTCAACGACCTGCGGGTGCGGCAGGCGGTCAATCTCGCGATCGACAAGCGGGCCCTCATCGACGAGCTGTTGCAGGGAGATGCCAAGGTCATGGACGCGCCGGTGGCTCCGGGTCTGTTCGGCTACTGCCCGGTCGGGTCCTACAACTACGATCCCGCGAAGGCCAAGGCGCTACTGGCGAAGGCCAAGGTGGCGCCGGGCACGCCCCTGAAGATGCTCTCGCCCCGGGGTCGCTACCTCGCCGACGAGGCGGTGGCCCAACGGATCGGCGGATACCTGCGCGACGTTGGATTCGAGGTGACGGTGCAGGCGCTCGAATGGCCCGCTCTGATGGGAGAGATCTCCAGGCCGCCGCAGCAGGTCACGGCGGACATGTACCTCTTCGGCTGGGCCCCGACGTTCCCGGATGCCGGCTGGCAGTTGCCCCATCTCTACGCTTCCAAGAATTGGCCTCCCTTCGGACCGGCCGGCTCTTTCTACAAGAATCCCGAGGTCGACACGCTGCTCGAAGCCGCCAGCCGGGAGGCGAAACCGTCCGCCCGGGGAGATCTGTTCTGTGAGGCCGAGATGAAGATCTGGGCCGACGCGCCGGCGATCTTTCTCTGGGTGCAGAACTACCACGTCGCCACCAGGGAAGGGCTGACCAACGTCGTTTCGACGAACAACGAGAGGTTCTCGGTGGCCTTTGCCAAGCCGGCCAGCCCCGGCGCGACCAAACCGCCCAGGCCGCCGGTCATCACCCTGACTCCGGGTTTCAAAAGGTAAGGCAAGCCATCCTTGGTACACTTCTCGGGGTCAGCACAAAACGATGGAATCGGTTATTAAGGTTAAGGAGGAGAGAGATGTCAATCCTGCACCTGCTCTGGTCGGTCATCACCGGTTTCTTTGTGGGTCTCATCGCCCGTGCCTTGCTCCCGGGCAGCGACAAGATGGGTTTTCTGATGACGGTGGCCATAGGCATCCTCGGCTCCCTGGTGGGCGGTTTGCTGGGTGGTCTCATCTCGAAGCCTGCCCCGGGTTCCAAGTTCCATCCGGCCGGCTTCTTCCTGTCCCTGGTCGGCGCGATCGTCCTGCTGGTTTGCTGGCGATTCATCCGGTAGCGCCGGGGACGCTGTAGAAAGTCGAGAAAACGATTCGCACAGTTTTCCCCTCTCCCGGTGCGGGAGAGGGGCGCAGTATCATCCGTGCTGTCATGGCCGCCGACTCCGCTTCCGAGATCCGCCCCCACCCCGCGGCTCCCGAGATCGCTTCCTGGCTCCTCGCGGCTGCGGGCCTGGTCCTCGTCCTCCACCTGCACCTGCTGTCGGCGTTGCTGGGTGGGCTGGCCGTCTACGAGCTGGTGCACGTCCTGAGCCGCAAGCTGCCCTTCATCCGCAATCGTCGCGAGACCGGGAAGCGTTTGGCGGTCGCCCTCCTCGCGGTGTTCGTCGTGGCCGTGCTGGCTCTCGCCATCGCCGGCCTCATCGCCTTTTTCCGCTCCGACCCGGCGAGCTTTCCCGCCCTGTTCGCCCAGATGGCCGACATCCTCGAAACCTCCAAGCAGCACCTCCCCTCCTGGCTGGCGAGCGAGCTCCCCACCAATGCCGAGGCCCTGAAGGGCGAAGGGGCGGCGTGGCTTCGCCGGCACGCCGGGCAACTGCAGACGTTCGGTGCCGAGATCGGCAGGGTCTTCCTCCACATGCTGATCGGGATGGTCATCGGTGCCCTGGTCTCGCTCCACGATACGGAGTCGCCGGCGACCTCGGCGCCCCTGGCCCGGGCCTTGGGCGAGCGGGCCCGCCGTCTGGGGGAGGCGTTCCGGCGCATCGTCTTCGCCCAGGTCCGCATCTCGGCGCTCAATACCGCGCTCACCACCCTGTACCTGATCGTGGTGCTCCCCCTGCTCGGCATCCGGCTGCCCCTGGCCAAGACCCTGGTCGTCTTCACCTTTCTCACCGGGCTGCTGCCGGTCGCCGGCAACCTGATCTCGAACACCGTCATCGTCATCGTCAGCCTCTCGGCTTCTCCGGGCGCCGCCGCCGGCTCCCTGGTCTTCCTGATCGTGATCCACAAGCTCGAATACTTCCTCAACGCGCGCATCGTGGGCGGCGAGATCCAGGCCCGGGCCTGGGAACTGCTGATGGCGATGCTGCTCATGGAGTCCGCCTTCGGCATCGCGGGATTGATCGCCGCGCCGATCTACTACGCCTACCTGAAAGACGAGCTGTCCGCCCGCGGGCTGGTGTGACGGCGCCGGGAGCATTTCCTCCAACTCCGGATTGGCGCTACACTTCGTTCCGTGCCAAACGAAAGCGAGGCCTTGCAGAGGTTACTGCAGGCCGAAACTCGGGCGGACAGCGGAGGAAGGCTGCCGATTACCTCCCTGCTGGTCCCAGGGCTCACGATCCTCGCCCATCCCAGCGTCGAGCGAGTGGGGGATCGGGTGCTCCTAGCGGGCCTGCCGGCCGGGCGGGAGGAGCTCGTCTCCCGCCGCGAGCCGCCGTTCTCCGCGCCGGGGAGCGGTGTGCTGCGCCCCCTGGCCGATCCCTTCCTCAGCCGCCGGCCCCTGCGGTTGACCGCCGGCCCCGAGCCCGGCTCCGTCGTCCTCGACTGCCGCGATGCCGGCACGGCCGTGATGGCCGGCGGCGAGGCGGTCGAGGGAGAGCGTGTCTTTTCGGCCGCCGAAATCGGACGTGGCGTGGTCCTTCTCCTGGCCCAGCGGGTCGCCCTGTTGCTCTCGTCGCTCGATCCCGTGGGACTGGCCGGTCTGCCGCAGTTCGGCCTGGTGGGCGAGAGCGTTGCCATGTTGCAGCTGCGGCGGGAGATCCAGCGCGTGGCGCCGCTCGACGTCTCGGTGTTGTTGCGCGGCGAGACCGGCACGGGCAAGGAGCTGGTCGCCCAGGCGTTGCACCAGGCGAGCCCCCGCCGGTCGCGCCCCTTCCTGGCGGCGAACATGGGAGCGGTGCCGGCCACCCTGGCGGCGGCCGAGCTGTTCGGCGCCGCCCGCGGCGCCTATACGGGAGCGGAGCGCAAGCGCGACGGCTACTTCCAGCGGGCGGACGGCGGCACCCTGTTCCTGGACGAGGTGGGAGAGACGCCGCCGGAGGTCCAGGTCCTCCTCCTGCGCGCCCTGGAGACGCACGAGGTGCAGCAGGTGGGGGGCGAGGAGGTGCGCCGCGTGGACGTGCGCCTGATCGCCGCCACCGATTCCGACCTCGAACGGGCGGTGCAGGCCGGGCGGTTCCGCGCCCCTCTCGTCCATCGCCTCGCCGGTTACGAGATCCGGATGGTCCCGCTGCGCCAGCGCCGGGACGATTTCGGCCGCCTCTTCTTCCACTTCCTGAGGGAGGATCTCGCCGAGCAGGGGGATGCGGCCCGTCTCGCGACGCCGCCCGAAGGGCGCCCGTGGGTCCCCGCCGGCTTGGTGGCCCGGCTCGCCGACCTCGACTGGCCGGGCAACGTCCGCCAGCTCAGGAACGCCGTGCGCCAGCTCGTCATCGCCGGCCGCGACGCCGGCGAGCCCGGCATGTGGCTTCAGGCCGAGCGGCTCTTCCAGGAGGCCGCCCGGTCGGCGCTGGACGAAGACTCGACGCACGGCAGGCCCGTCGAGAGGGGCGAGCCGTCCGCGACTCCTGCCGGCCGCGAGCCGCACAAGGGCTACCGGCACCCCGAGGACGTCACCGACGACGAGCTGATCGCCGCCCTGCGCGCCCATCGCTGGCGCATCCAGCGGGCGGCGGCCGAGCTCGGCATTTCCCGCGGCTCGCTCTACGACCGGATCGAGAAGAGCTCGCGGATCCGCAAGGCCGCGGATCTCTCCCGTGAGGAGATCCGGGAGGGCTGGGAGCGGTGCGGCGGCGACCTCGACGCCATGGTCGCGATGCTCGAAGTCTCCAAGCGGGGGCTCCAGCGCCGCATGACGCAACTCGGGATGAGCTGAGCCGAACGTGCCATGGCAGCGGCTTCCCCGACGATCGGCCCCTACACGCTCGAGAAGCGGCTCGGAGCCGGCGGCATGGGGGAGGTCTACCAGGCCTACGACCGGCGCCTGGACCGCCGGGTGGCGATCAAGCTCATCCGCCCCGAGCAGACGGAGAACGAGACGGCGCGCGAGCGCTTCCGCCGCGAGGCCCGGGCTGCGGCGGGCCTCTCCCACCCGTCGATCGTCCAGATCCACGACATCGTCGAGACCGACGAGAGCGACGCCATCGTCATGGAGCTGGTCGAGGGCGAGCGTCTGTCCCAACGCATCGCCCGCGGCCCCCTGCCGGTGGGCGATGCGGTGCGGATCGGCCGGGAGATCGCCGAGGGCCTGGCCGCCGCCCATGCGAAGGGGCTCATCCACCGCGACCTGAAGCCCGAAAACGTGATGATCACACCCGAGGGGAAGGCCAAGATCCTCGACTTCGGCCTCGCCAAGCGGCTGGAGGGCGAAGCTTCCCTGACCGAGGACCAGCGCGTGGTGGGGACCTTCCGCGCCATGTCGCCCGAACAGGCCCAGGGCATGCCGCTCGATGCCCGCTCCGACCTTTTCTCTCTCGGTCTCCTCTTGTACGAAATGCTGAGCGGGAAGTCGCCTTTCGCGGGCAGCTCGACCCTGGAGACGCTGACGCGGATCTGCACCCACCAGCAAACGCCGCTGCGGGAGGTGAATCCGGCGATTCCGGCCCCGCTTTCCGCTCTCGTCGACCAGCTCCTCGAGAAAGAGCCGGCCCGCCGGCCGCAGAGCGCGCGTGAGGCGGTGAGCTGGCTGGAACGATCTGGCAGTGCGGCTTCCGTGGGCCTCTCCGAGGGCGGGCCTACTTGGAACGGGAAACACGGCGCGGGCTTTCTGGAGACCGGTCGCGAGCTTGACGAAAACAGGACGTCCCGGCCGCGCTTGAAGCGGC
Source organism: Thermoanaerobaculia bacterium (assembly GCA_049284515.1). Taxonomy (GTDB): domain Bacteria; phylum Acidobacteriota; class Thermoanaerobaculia; order Multivoradales; family UBA5704; genus DATARR01. The sequence continues at coordinate 4,733 of JBAPYB010000408.1, read as the reverse complement.
GCTGGGCGCTGGTCGCCGCTCTCGTGGCGCTCCTGGCACTCCTAGGAGTAGTCCTGGAGCAGTCGGCGCGGAGAGCCCTGGCCGGTCGCCGTCCTACCGCACCACGCGAGGACCTCACCGCTGTGGCACGGGAAACCGCCCCGGTGCAACTGTACCGGGAAGGCATGGCCTACCTGGAGCGTTTCGACAAGAAAGGGCATGTCGATCGAGCCGTCGAGGATTTCCAGCGCGCGCTGGCGATCGACGAGACGTCAGCCCCGGCGAATGCGGGGCTCGCCAGGGCCTACTGGCGGAAGTTCCTCGTCGACCACGACCCGTCGTTCCTGGACCGCTCGCTGGCGGCGGCGCACCAGGCCGTGACCTTGGACGGGCACCTCGCGGCGGCGCGCGTCAGCCTGGGGCTGGCCGAGGTCGCTCACCGGGACTATCCGGAAGCGGCCGCCGAGTTGGCGCAGGCCCGAATTCTCGATCCCTCCAATGCCGACACCTGGCGCGGGCTGGCCGACATCTCCCTCGCACGGGAAGACTTCGACACGGCGGAGCGCGACTACAAGGAGGCCATCCGCCGGCAGCCGCGCGACCGCGAGCTCCAGGACCTCCTCGGGGCTCTCTACTATCGGACTGGTCGATACCAGCAGGCGGAGGCCTCTTTCCGCCGCAGTATCGAGCTCGCGCCGGACAGCATCTTCGGCTACCGGAACCTGTCGGCCGCCTACTACAGCGAGGGACGTTACGACGAAGCCGCGGCGCAGCTTCAGAAGGCGTTGGAGATCCAACCGCTCCCTTCGCTCTACAGCAACCTGGGCACGCTGCTGTTCTACCAGGGGTTGTATCCCCAAGCCGTGCCCGCTTTCGAAAAGGCATTGGAGACTTCCGGCGGGGCTCACGACTTCCGGATGTGGGCGAACCTGGCCGACGCCTACCGCTGGACACCCGATCATCGGGAGAAGGCGCGCGCAGCCTACCTCCAAGCGATCCAGATGCTGCGTGAAACCCTATCGGCTCGGCCGGGAGATATCGCGCTGCGCAGCCGGCTGGCGCTGTATCTGGCCAAGCGGGGAGATCGCGAGGAGGCCCTGTCCGAGCTCGCGAAGATCGGGCCGATCGGCGACAAGGATGCAGACAGCTTGTACTTTGCGGCGGAGGCTTACGAGATCGCGGGGCGGCGGGAAGCCGCGCTCGAAGCGCTCGGGCGGGCGCTTCGAGCGGGCTATTCTCAGGAGAGCATGCGACGGGATCCGGAGTTGGTCGCTCTACGCGCCGACCCTCGTTTCTTTCGCCTCGCTAAGTAGACGGCCCCACGATCATCTCAGGGTCGAAGCTGTAGTTGTTGGTCACCCCTTCGCTGTCCGTCACGCTGAGGGTGCAACTGAACTGGAATTGACCGCTAGTCTGAAAAGTGTAGGGGAAGGGGATAGTAGGGTTCGTTGAGCCTACACTGTAGGCTGGTAGTGAATCTCCAAAGTCTATGCTATTCCAAAGTCCGCCCGACGCCGCGGTGCTGGTAGTATAAGGCGTTGGGGTTAGCGGTGTCAGGGGTGAAGTGCTGTCGGGGCTGGTGAAGGTCATTGAGAAGTTGAAGCTTGGGTTGCTGACAGAGGAGCGATTGGGATTGTTGGGATTGTTGAGCGTCGTGATGTCGTACAAGGTGAAAAAGATGGTATCCCCTTGCTCGAACTGAGTCCACCAGGCCGGATTGTTGTAGGGTTTTGCCAGGAGGTTGGCCTGCAGGTTTGCGGTCGTAGTCGTAGAGGACGCGTTGGCGGCGTACCAGTCGAACCCAAGGTCGCAGCAGTAAGAATTAACGGTTTGCACGAGAGAAAAATTGAGAGGAGTGGTGACGGATGAATTCTGATAGACTGTAATCAGGAGTGAGTTGGCGGATGCGTACCAGGCTTCCGGGGTACCGGCGCTGCAGATCTGAAACGTACCGTTGCTGTTTTGCAGGAGGTTCCAGGCCTGGTTCGTAGTCTGGCTCCAGGTGCTTTGTTGAACCACGTTGCCATCCGTTGGGGAGGTCGTGGGAGTTTCGGCACAGAACCCGCTGGCGGCGTTGACGATCATGTAATTAGCAGAAGAAGAGACGTCTTGGACGAACACCCAGTTCTGCTGCGAATCGCCTGGGGTAGCCTGGGTGGCCGTGAGCGTGAGTTGTGAGCCATCAGAGCTCGTGGTGCTCGGTTGAACATAGTAGGTCGTGCCATCGATGACGGTGGTGATGGAATAGATCGTGAAGCTCTCGGGCAAGCTCATGGTCATTTTTCCTTTCTGGAGGCGTTCCAGTGAATCGCCTCCGGCCTGAAGTTTGTGTTCGCTCTCGTCTTTAGCAAACTCGATGCCATGCACGGTAGCTGGCCGGTGCCCATGGCGCTCCTCCATTTTCCATAAGCTTTCGACGTTTCCGGCATAATCCGACATATTCCGACATAGGAGGAGGGCTGTCGGTCTGTGTCGGGAATGCTCGCCATAGCCGACGTGGACGTTCCCCATACCGGTTCCGGGTCTGGAAACTGGCGTTATTTAACCAATTTCTAGTCGCTCTCTCGTTGGTGGGGGATTCCGCTGTCCCCGGGCCAGGGGCGCGCTTCTCGCTGCTATAGTCTGCGGTGATGAGCGCCTCCAAGCCCTCCGCCTATGCTGCCGCCGGCGTCGACATCGACGCGCAGGAGAAGGGGCTCGCCCGGGTCAAGAAGCTGGCGAAGTCCACCTTCACTCCGGGCGTCCTGTCGGAGATCGGCAGCTTCGGCGGCCTGTTCCGGCCCGAGCTTCAGGGGATGGCCGAGCCCGTCCTCGTGGCCTCGGCCGACGGCGTGGGGACCAAGCTGGTGGTGGCGAAGATGGCCGGGGACTACTCTTCGGTCGGCCGCGACCTCGTCAACCACTGCATCAACGATGTCCTGGTGCAGGGGGCTGAGCCGCTCTTCTTCATGGACTACCTGGGAGCGGGGGTCCTGGAGCCGGAGAAGATGGTCGAGCTGGTCTCCGGCGTAGCCGACGGCTGCCGGGAGAACGGCTGCGCCCTCCTGGGGGGCGAGACGGCCGAGATGCCGGGCTTCTACCAGCCGGGCGACTACGAGCTCGTGGGCTTCATCGTCGGCCTCGTGGACCGCCCCAGGGTGCTGGACGGCTCCAAGGTGCGGGCCGGGGACGTGCTCGTGGGGCTCCCCTCCTCAGGTCTCCACACCAACGGCTACTCCCTCGCCCGCAAGATCGTCTTCGAGCAGGCCGGCCTCGGCATCGCCAATCCCGCGCCGTGGGAGAGGAAGAGGACGGTGGGCCAGAGCCTCCTCGCGCCCCACCTCTCTTATCTGAAGGCGATCCGTCCCCTGCTCGGCAATGTCGCCCTCCACGGCATGGCCCACATCACCGGCGGCGGCATCACGGACAACCTGCCGCGTATCCTCCCCGCGGACACCCATGCCCTCATCCGGATCGGGAGCTGGCCGGTGCCCGAGCTCTTCCACTTCTTGCAGGAGAAGGGAGAGGTGGAGCTGGAGGAGATGCTCCGCGTCTTCAATTTGGGGATCGGCATGATCCTCGCGGTCGACCCGGCCGGCCTCGCCGAAGTGCTCGGGCTCCTGCGCTCCATGGGCCAGAAGAGCTGGCTCGTCGGCACCGTCCAGAAGGGCGGCGCCGGCGTCGTCTACGACCTCGGTCCGGAAACCGCCGAGGTTCCCGCGCCGTGACCCAACTCGCTCGCCTTGCTGTTCTCCTCTCCGGCCGAGGCAGCAACTTCCTGGCGATCCACGCCGCGGTCGAGCGGGGCGAGCTGCCGGCGGAGATCGTCCTGGTGGTGGGCAACGTCGCGGATGCGCCTGGACTGGAGAAGGCCCGGGACCTGAGGCTGCCGGCCGTGGCCATCCCCCACCAGGGCCTCGCGCGGCGCGAGCACGAGGAGAAGGTGGTCGCCGCCCTCCAGCAGGCGGGAGCGGAGTGGATCTGCCTCGCCGGCTACATGCGCCTGCTGTCGCCGGAGCTCTTGGGGGCCTTCCCACGGCGCATCGTCAACATCCACCCTAGCCTGCTGCCTGCCTTCCCGGGGCTGGACGCCCAGGAGCAGGCAATGGCCCACGGCGTCAAGGTCTCGGGCTGCACCGTGCATCTCGTGGACGAGGGGCTGGACAGCGGGCCCATCGTCGTCCAGCGGACCGTGCCCGTGCTGGACGGAGACACCCCTTCGGCGCTCGCGGCACGCATCCTCGAGGCTGAGCATCAGGCCTACCCCGAGGCCCTGCGCCGGCTGCTGACCGAGCCCTGGAGAGTGGAGGGCCGGCGGCTCCTCTTCGATCGACTGCCTGGGGGATAGACAGACCGCGGCCGAGCCTGTATAGTCGGGGACGCATTCGAGGGAGACCCCGCCGCCCCTGCCATGGGCCGGTCCGGGTCGCCCGGTTGAAAATCCCCGAACGACAACGCGAAGCGAGCGCTGTGGCCCACCGGGAATGAACGGTGGCGCCGGCACGTTTCGGCGTCTTGCCCCTTGACGGCGGCGAGGCGACGTTGAGGCAAGGGGTTGACAAGCCGCCCTGGCTGCCCTACTCTTCGCCTCCCCTGAAACCAAGGGAGCGCGACGAGGCGGGCCCGGCAGGGCCGGCCGCAGCGAAGCCGGTTCTTTGAAAACTAGATAGAGGAAGAGAGTTTGTAGTCAGCGGCCTGGCTTCGAGGTTGCGCTGTCCTTAGGGATGGCGGCGATTTCGGAGTCGATTCCGAACAAGAAAGAGCTTCTCGGCGCC
>JBAPYB010000407.1:0-10385 GCA_049284515.1 Thermoanaerobaculia bacterium | reverse complement strand
CCGGGGAGGGGCTCGACCTGGACGAGCGGCAGCCCGGGCTGGTCGAGGAAGCCGGCCAGGGTGGCGGCCACGTCCTTCCGGCCCGAGGCCCGCTCCAGGGCCGCCCAGAAGTCCGCGGCCACGGCGTTGCCCCAGGCGTGCGCGCGCAGGTGGTCGAGAACGCCCTTCCGGAACACCTCGGGTCCCAGCCAGGACTCGAACATGGCGAGCACGGCCTTGCCCTTGCCGTAGGTGACGCCCACGGCCTGCATGGCCTGGTCGGGCTCGGCGATCTCCTTGCGGATGGGGCGCGCCGAGGGCTGGGCGTCGGACCCCATGACGGCGTTCAAGTCCTTGAGCGCCTTCAAGCTCGCGCCGTTGGCGGGGAAGACCTGGTCGCCGACCTTGAGCGTCATCCAGTCGGCGAACGACTCGTTGAGCCAGAGGTCGTCCCACCAGGCCATGGTCACCAGGTCGCCGAACCACATGTGGGCCAGCTCGTGGGCGGTGACGTAGGTGAGGAGGGCGCGGTGCTCGGCGCTGGGAATGCCGGGGTCGGTCAGGAGGATGGAGTCGGTGAAGGTGATGGCGCCGGGGTTCTCCATGGCGCCGAAACGCTCGGGCACGGCGATCAGGTCGAGCTTGGCGAACGGGTAGGGCTGGCCGAAGTAGCGCTCGAGGGCGGCGAGCAGGGCGGGCGTCGTCTCGGCGGCCAGGCCCGCCAGTTTGCCCTGCCCCGCGGGGCTGACCACGCGGCCCGGCACGGAGAGGCCCGGGATGGGCGTCGAGTCGAACGTCCCCACGGCGACGGCGAGGAGATAGGAGGGAAGGGGCGGCGTGCGGGCGAAGGTGAGGGTCTTCCACTCGCCCGCCGGCTCGCCCGACTGCTCCTTTTCGAGGGGCGTGTTGGCGACCGCCTGGAGGGCCCCAGGGACCTCCAGCGTCACTTGCCAGGGGATCTTGAACCCGGGCTCGTCCCAGCAGGGGAAGGCGCCGCGGGCGTCGGCCGCCTCGAACTGGGTGTAGGCGTAGGCGCGGCCGTCCTTCTCCGTGCGGTAGAGAGAGACGGCGCGGGTGTCGAAGGCCTGGGTGAAGTCGATCGTGAGCCGGTAGGCCCCGGGGGCGAGCGGGGCCCGGGCGCGCGCCACGGTGTATCCGTTCTCGCCGCGCTCGACCTCGACGGGGACGTCGCGGCCGCCCTGGGAAAGGGCGAGGCGCGTGAAGGTCTGCCCCCGGGCGTGGAAGCGCACCTGGGCGGTCGCCCGGCGCACGTCGAGGTCGACGGCGACGGCGCCGCTGTAGTCCGCGCGGGCGGGGTCGAGGCGCAGGCGCACGGCCTCGAAGGTGGGGACCACGTCGCCGCCCAGGCGCGGCTCGGCCATGGCTGCCGGTGCCAGGGCGACGACGGCAGAGAGGGCCAGAGGGTAGAGGAGGGCGCGGCGCGGCGCGCCGGCCCGGTCTTGTCTAGAGGTCATAATTCTGCGGTGCCAGAAGTTGTATATCTTTCATTCTACGGAACATAGATACGCTACATCGATTCCCTGCTCTTGGTCAATATCGGTGGCACTGCCAGGTTGGAAGCCGCGATACCGGCTCTCCCGGTAAGGATACCGAGCCTCCCGTATCGATACTGCGGCACCCGGTAAGCATCGGAGGGACAAATATCGATACCGGCGCTCCCGGTAAGGATACCGAGCCTCCCGTATCGATACCGCGGCTCCCGATAAGCATCGGAGGGACAAAATATCGATACTGGCTCTCCCGTAAAGATACCGAGACTCCCGTATCGATACCGCGGCTCCCGGTAAGCATCGGAGGGACAAATATCGATACCGGCTCTCCCGGTAAGGATCCCACCGGCAACAAAACTCCGTTTCTTCCGGGCCTTCATGCGATAATCCTGGAATCCCGAATCCCGAATCCCTCGGAGATCGCCATGCCCATCGGCCTGCACCTGCACGTCACTGACTTTCGAGACGAGACCCGCTGGCGCTGGGAGCTCCAGGACGAGAACGGCACCTTCCTCGGCGATCACGAGGTGAAGATCGACCGCTCCATTTCCGAGGCGCGAGGATTCTCCGATCTGCCGGGTTATCTGAGAAATCGCCCGCCGGATACCCCTCCCGAAGAGAGCCTGCAACGAGTCGGAGAGTGGATGGGCCGCGAAGTTTTCGGCGCCGTCCTTGCGAAGCTCGGCGATCGGCTCGACTCCCCGGCGACCGTGGTGCGCGTCCACGTCCCCAAGGAGTCGCAGGTCCTGCTCGAGCGTCCCTTCGAGCTGGCCCACCTGGACGGCAAGCCTCTGGTCGAAGCCGGTGTGCGCTTCATCTACCAGATCACCGGAGCCGCAGAGCCCAAAGGGCTCAAGCCCGCCTTGGACAAGCTCCGCGTCCTCGCCGTTTTCAGCCTCCCGCACGGCCAGCACCCGTTGAACCTGCGGCGCGAGCGCGTAGACCTGGAGAAATTCCTCAAGAACCTGGCGCAGACGCGGTCCGCCACCGTCGAGCTGCGGGTGCTCCAGTACGGGGCCAACCGGGAGACTCTCAAGGACGCGCTGCTCGAAGGCGCCGGCTGGGACCTCATCCACTTCTCCGGCCACGGCCTCCAAGGCGAGCTCGTGCTCGAAAACGACCGCGGCGATGCCGACCGTATCGACGCCGAAGACCTCGCCAGGCTCCTCCGGCCGGCGAAACGTCGCCTCAAGCTCCTCACCCTCTCCTCCTGCCTCTCCGGAGCCGCCAGCCTCGCCGCCGCGCGCCGGCAGATCGGCCTCGCCGAGGCGACGCGGGAAACCGCGACCGCAACGGAAACGAAACCCGAGGGCGTGTCCTCAGCCCTCCCCAGCCTGGGGCAGAGCCTGGCCGAAGACCTGGACTGCGCCGTGCTGGCCATGCGCTACAGCGTGGGCGACACGTTCGCCCGCGAGGCCGTCCTCAGCCTCTACGAGATGCTGCTCGAAAAAGGCCAGCCGTTGCCGGCGGCGCTCCAGGCCGCCCTGGACGAGGTGCTCGATCCCGCCAAGAAGGCCGGGACGCTTCCCCTCTCGCGCATCACTCCCATCCTCTTCGGACCGCGGGCGGCAGACCTCGCCCTGCCCGTGCCGCGCACGAGCGCCACCTTCGTGCTGCCGCAAACCGGCCTGCAAGGCTTCCCGCCGCCGCCGGAGCGCTTCGTGGGCCGTCTCCTCCCCATGCTGCGGGCGAGCCAGGCCCTGGCGCCAGACAGTAAATATCGGGGCATCCTCTTCCACGGCATGGCCGGAGCCGGCAAGACCGCCTGCGCCCTGGAGCTGGCCTGGCGCCACGAAAACGGCCGCTTCCCCGGCCTCGCCTGGTCCAAAGCGCCGGACCTGGGGCAGGACATCGCCAACGCTCTCACCAACTTCGCCCTCGACCTGGAACGCCAACTCCCCGGCCTCGTCCTCGTCGGCCTGCTCGACAATCTGCAAGAGTTGCGGACCAAGGCCCTGCCGCGCCTCAAGGGCCTGCTCCAGAACGGACCCGCCTCCCTGATCGTGATCGACAACCTGGAGAGCCTGCTCAGCGATAGCGGCGGCTGGCGCGATGCGCGCTGGGGTGAGCTGATCGAGACGCTTCTCAACCACTCAGGCGCCTCGCGAGTCGTGCTCACCTCGCGGGTGGTCCCCACCGACCTCGCGAATCATCCCGCCCTGCGGCTGGAGCCCATTCATGCCCTGAGCTTCCCGGAGAGCGTCCTCCTCGCCGGTGAGTTGCCCAACCTCTCTCCGCTCTTCGCCTCGGCCGCCGGAAGGGAGCGGCTCCAGCGCATCCTCGCTGCCGCCCAGGGTCACCCCAAGCTGCTGGAGCTCGCCGACGGCTTGCAAGGCAGCGATTCCGAAACGCTGGACCGGCAGCTCGCGGAAGAAAAACTGGGGGGGAGCAGCTTCTTTACAAAAGGCGAGACCGATCAAGGCCCAGCCGCCTTCGTGAAGACCTTGGCAGCCTGGACGGCGGGCATCACAGGCAATCTGCCGGACACTGCCAAGCTGGCTTTTCACGTCCTCTGCCGCTTGGAGGAAGCGGACCGGGTTTCCCCGATTCTCCGGGCAAATTGGACAGACATCTTGAAGCGCCTGGGAGAGACCTCCTCCGAACCGGAGCACGACCTCGACGCCGCCCTGGACCGCCTCAGCGCTGGGGGCCTCGTGGAAACCCAGCGCCTGCCCAGCCCTGGCGGAACCGACGAAACGCTGTTCCGCATTCACCCGGCCGTCGCCGAAACCGGCCGCCAGGAAGCCGGCCCCGGCGTGTGCGAAGCCGTGGATTGGGAGCTGGGAGACTTCTGGATGGCCATGGCCCGGCAGGGTCTCGAGACCGAGATGCAGGGAGGCGGCCGGAGGATCGTTGAGGCCGGAAAGAGAGGCGCACCGTATCTCCTGCGGGCGAAGCGATGGAAGGAGGCTGCGATTCTCCTGGAAAGGATGACCGTGCGGGACCAATCTCCTGGCACCCTCGCCATGGCTCTGCCCTTCCTGCGCGAAATCGCAGCGGCGACCCGGGAGACTCCGGAAGGTGTGGCAATCCTGAGCCTGCTGGCCAACGTTCTGGGGATGGCAGATCGCTACGGTGAAGCCGAGGCGATCCTCCGCAACGTGGTGGAAACGTGCGAGCGAGAGGGGGAGTTCCGGCAAGGCTCTGTCGCTGCCGGACGCTGGGTCAATCTCCTTCGAGCCACCGGCCGCTCCGAAGAGGCCCTGAAGGTGATCGAGCGCCAGGCGGAGCTCACCCGCCGGGCCGGCCTGGGGCCCTGGTCGCAGCTTCTCGATGAGGGGATGCGTCTCCAGGTGCTCGCCGCCTTGGGCAGGCATGAAGAGGTTCTCGCCGAGGTGGAGCGGCTGCGGCCAACGCTCGAAGACCTGCCAGGCACGGACGAGGATGGAGCAGTCAATCCCTGGAACGTCCGAGAAGGCCTGCTGGACACCGGCCGCTCCTCCGCGGGGAAACTCGCAAGGTGGGAGGATGCCTTGAGCTTGGTCGCCGAGATCCTGCGAATCAAGGCGCAACGGGGAGCTGACGAAGTGGAGCTGGCGCGGGCCGCGTTCAACAACTACGGCCCTCTGCTCCGGTTGCGAAGACTTCAAGAAGCCCGCAAGATGCTCGAGGCGTGCCGGAGGGTCTTTGAGGAACACCGCGACGTCGAATTGTTGGGGAAGGTCTTCACCGCCATGGCGGACCTGGAAAACGAGGAGGGGAACCCCTCGGCAGCGGCGAGCTTCGAGAAATCGGCTCTGCGGCATACATACCAAGCCGGAGATCCCGAGGACTGTGCCATCTGCCACAACAATCTGGCGAACTCTCTGGAGCGGACCCAGGGGGCGCCGGAGGAGGTGCTTGCCCACCGCTTGGCTGTCGGCATTCTGTGCTTCCAGATCTCTTCCGGTTCGCTGGGTCATTCGCTACGGAACCTGGCTCGAGCTTCCCTGCCTCCTTCACCGCCGCTCTTCGAGGAGGTTGCCCGTCGGGTGGAGGAGATCGACGGCGTTCACTTTCGCGAGCTTTTCGAGCAACTTCCGAAGCGGGCGCGGGATGGGGATGCGGCGATTGCGGAGGTGTGGCGGTTGGTGGCGCTAATTTAGGTCCCAATGCTTCGGGTAGGGGCGGGTCTGGGCGGCAGGTTGGGGGCTCGACCCGCCCTGATTTTGGAGTTTCGCCGCTGCAGGGCGGGTCGCGCCCCCTCCCGACCCTCCAGACCCGCCCCTACACGAAGCAAAGCCGGTCACCGGCCCGGACCGCCCAAAGCCGCCAGCGCCTCCGGCAGCGCCAGCCGCGCCCATTCCCCATACATCGTGGCCGAGGGATGGAGGCCGTCGGGCGCCAGCAGGGAGCGGTCGGCGGCGGCTTTGCGGGACGACGGGGTGACGTCCACCCAGCGAGCTCCCGCCCGCGCCGTCTCCTCGCGGTCGACGCGGTTGAAGCGCTCGATCTCCGCCGCCGTTTGCGAGCGGTCCCGCCCGGTCTCCCCGGCGAAGGGGGTGATGCTCCAGTCGGGGATCGAGAGGACCACCACCCGCTTGGGGCTGCCGCCAGCCAGGGCCACGGCCCGCTTGAGGAGGGCCGCAAAGCCGGGCCGGTAGCGCACCGGGTCGGCGCCCTGATATTGGTCGTTGACTCCGATCTGCAGGGTCACCAGGTCGAACGGCCCCTGGGGACGGGCCTCGGTGACCGCCGCCACGAGATCCGCCACCGTCCAGCCGGTGCGGGCGATGATCTGCGGCTCCTCCGCCGCCACCCCCCGCTGCCGCAGCAGCGCCGCGAGCTGAACCGGCCACCGCTGTGCCGGGACCAACCCTTCGCCGATGGTGTACGAGTCGCCCAGGGCCAGGAAACGCGCGGGCTTGTGCGGAGCGGGAGTGGGGGCCGCGGCGCCGAGCAGGGCCACGAAGGCGGTGAGAGCGAGGGGCTTCACCAGGATTTCTCCAATGCTTGACAGGTCAACTATTGACACAGTATTCTCTTACCATGCCGGACGAGACGAGCGCACTGCAAGCCGAGATCCAGCAGCGCAAGCCGTTCCGTTCGCGCGGGCAGGAGCTGGTGGTCGGCCTGCTGCGCACGGCGGATTTCGTCCGCCGGGCCGTCGACCGCGCCCTCGCACCCCACGACGTCACGCCGCAACAGTACAACGTCCTGCGCATCCTGCGCGGGGCCGGCGAGGCGGGCCTGCCGACGCTGGAGATCGGCAGCCGGATGCTCGAGCAGGCACCCGGCATCACCCGGCTGCTCGACCGGTTGGAGGCCAAGGGTTGGGTGCGCCGCGAGCGCTGCCCCCAGGACCGGCGGCAGGTGCTGTGCTGGCTCACCCCACCGGGCCTCGCCCTCGTCGAGCGTCTCGACGACCCGATCGACGCCGCGGACCAGGAGGCCGTCGCCATGCTGTCCGCGGAGGACCAGGAACGGCTGCTCCACTTGCTGGAGGCGATCCGCGCCAGGCAACACTGATTCAAGCAAACCCAACAGGAGACATTCCATGAACCGTAAATTGTTCGTCTTCGCCGCCCTCGCCACGCTCGCCGTACTGCCGCTGAGCGCCGAGACCTTCTCCATCGACCCCGCGCACTCCGAGGTGTCGTTCACCATCCGCCATTTTGTCAGCAAGGTCCGCGGTCGCTTCAACGAGTTCTCGGGCAAGATCAACATGGACCCGAAGAACCTGCCGGCCTCCTCGGTGGACTTCCACATCAAGGCTACGAGCATCGATACCGCCGTGGCCAAGCGCGACACGCATCTGCGCTCGGACGACTTCTTCGACGTGGAGAAGTTCCCCGAGATCAGCTTCAAGAGCGAGTCGATCAAGGCCACCAGCAAGGACAAGTACGACGTCATCGGCACCTTGACGATACACGGCGTCAGCAAGAAGGTGACGCTGCCCGTCAGCTACCTGGGCCGGGTCAAGGACCCCTCGGGCACCACTCGGGCCGGCTTTGAGACCGCGACGACCCTGAACCGCAAGGACTACGGCATCGTCTGGAACAAGGTGCTCGACGGCGGCGGCGTGATGCTGGGCGACGACGTGAAGGTCGAGATCAATCTCGAGACCAAGCTGGACGCGCCGGCGGCCGAGAAGAAGGGCAAGTAGGCAGGACCCTCACTGCCACTCTTCCGTCCACGCCTCCCCCGCCAGGATGGCGGCGATCCGCGGGGCGGCATGCCCGTCGCCGTAGGGGTTCACCGCTCTGGCCATCTCCTGATAGGCGTCCGGGGAGCGTAGGAGGCGCGCGGCCTCGTCGAAGATGCGGCCGGGGTCGGTGCCCACGAGGCGCGCCACGCCGGCCTCGATGCCCTCGGGCCGCTCGGTCGTCTCGCGCAGCACCAATACGGGTTTGCCGAACGCCGGAGCCTCTTCTTGCAGGCCGCCGCTGTCGGTGAGGACGAAGCGGCAACGGGCCAGCAGGGCGATGAGCTCGCGGTAGTCGAGGGGCTCGCAGAGCTCCAGGTTGGCAAGACCTGAGAGCATTTCGAAGGCGGGACCGGCGACGTTGGGGTTGCGGTGGACGGGGTATTTCCAGGTGACCTCGGGAAAGGCCTCCGCCAGCCGGCGCAGGGCGGCGAAGATGGCCCTCAGGGGGGCGCCGAAGGTCTCGCGGCGGTGGACGGTGATGAGGACCTCGGGGCGGTCCCCCCACCCAAGACCCTCATCACCCCGGCCCTCTTCTCCCAGCCTCCCCCCCAATCCGCCGGGAGAAGAGGGAGGGGTTTGTTTAGAAGCAGAGTCGGTTTTAGCCCCCTCTCTCCCGGCCGGCGGGGGGGAGGCTGGGAGAGAGGGGGTTGGGGGAGTGAGGGTCCCCGGGCGGGGGCGCCCGCCTATCTGCGCGAGATCCAGCGACCGCAACGCATCGATCACCGTATTGCCCACGACGTAAACCCGCTCCGGCGCGCAGCCTTCCGCCCGCAGCGCCTGCCCGGCACGCTCGGTGGGGGCGAAGAGGGCCGCAGCCAGGAGGTCGATGATCCGCCGGTTGGCCTCTTCGGGGAACGGCTCTGCGAGGTTGCCGGTGCGCAGGCCGGCCTCGACGTGGCCGATCTTGACGCCGCGATGGAAGGCGGCCAGGGCGGCGCTCATCGCGGTGGTGGTGTCGCCCTGCACCAGAAGCCAGTCCGGCTTGCGATTGCGGAGGATCTCGTCGAGAGCGGCAAGGGAAGCGGCAGCGAGGCCGTTGAGGGCCTGGTCGGGCATCATCAGGCGCAGGTCCAGGTCGGGCCGCAGGCCGAAGAGGTCCTGCACGGGCTCCAGCAGCTCCCGGTGCTGGCCCGTGGTGACGACGGTCACGGTGAAGCGGTCCGGGCGCTCGCGCAACGCCGCGATGACGGGGGCCATCTTGATGGCTTCGGGCCGGGTGCCGTAGACGGCCAGGACGTGGAGGGTCAATCCGTGGAGGGTCAAATCGAGTCTCCGCAAGGCGGGGCCGCGCGCACTATAACCCCTTGGCAATACGCCAGCCATGAAATAATTACCCCGGCACGGCCTTTGCTGGCGTGGGGGGCCATGGTACGGTCGCCCGGCGGCGGTTGCTGAAAAGAAGATCGCGGCGGAGAAGGGAGAGCGGAGAGCGCGCATGTTCACGACGGCCTTGATGTTCCTTCAATTCGGCGCCCAGCAGGGGCCCGGAATCTTCCGGTTCTTTTTCCAGGCCGGCCCGATGGCGAAGGCCGTCCTCGGCATCCTGGTCCTCTTTTCGCTCGGCTCGTGGGCCATCATCTTCGGCAAGCTGGTGCACTTCAGCCGCGCCGACCGGCAGAGCGAGAAGTTCATGGAGGCCTTCCACCGCAGCCAGCGCTTCAGCGAGGTCAACGCCGTGGCGAGCAAGCTCGGCGCTTCGCCCCTGGTGGGCATCTTCCAGGCGGGCTACGCCGAGATCGACAGCCAGATCAAGAACGCTCCGGAGCCGGAGCGGCAGGGCGAGAAGCGGGCTTACCGCATCACCTCGATCACCGCCCTCGAACGCACGCTGGCGCGAGCCGTCAACGTCGAGCTCCAGACGGTGACCCGCTGGACGGGTTTCCTCGCCACCACCGCCGCCGCCGCGCCGTTCATCGGCCTTTTTGGCACGGTGTGGGGAATCATGCAGGCCTTCAACGACATCGGCCTCCAGGGCTCGACCTCGATCGTCGCCGTGGCCCCCGGCATTGCCGAGGCGCTGATCAACACCGCGGCCGGCCTCGCCGCCGCCATTCCGGCCCTCGTCGCCTACAACTACTTCTCTCAGCACCTGCGCCGGCTGCGGGCCCGGATGAACGACTTCGTGCTCGAGTTCCTCAACCTGGCCGAACGGAACTTCACCTAGGGGCCCGCGAAGATGGCATTCAATCCAGGGAGTGCGGGAAACGGCGACGACGACGAGCCCGTGCTGGCGGACATCAACGTCACGCCGCTGGTGGACGTGATGCTGGTGCTGCTGATCATCTTCATGATCGCCGCGCCCATGCTCCACCAGGGAGTCGAGGTGGCGCTGCCGAAGGCCAACGCGCAGAATCTCCCGCTGCGCGTCCAGGACCCGCTGGTGATCTCCATCGACCGCAACGGCCGGGTCTACCTGCGGGAGAATGCCGTGGAGACCGAGGAGCTGGTGGCGCGGGTGAAGACCCAGATCGCCGCCCGCGGCGACGACACGGTGTTCCTCAAGGGGGACCGCGACGTGCCGTACGGCAAGGTGATCGAGGTGCTGGACCTCCTGCACCAGGGCGGGATCGTGCACGTCGGCATGGTGACGGACCGCGGGGACCGCGGAGACCGCGGCAGGCGGGACCGCACGTGAGCCAGGCGGTCGACCGGGTCCTGGCGCAGCGCTCCCGGCGCACCAGCCGGCGGCCGGAAGCCGTGAGCCTGGGGCTCGCCGCGCTCCTCCACGGCGCCGCAGTGGCCCTCGCCTTCCTGCTCCCCCGGCTGAC
>JBAPYB010000406.1:0-8804 GCA_049284515.1 Thermoanaerobaculia bacterium | reverse complement strand
GGCGTCCGGAGCGACGAGGTCTCCCAGGGCGGCCCGGGTGGGCGGCTGCTCCGGGGCCGCGGCGGCGGGTTGCAGGGCGGCCGCGATGACGGTGGCCGCGGCGAGAGTCCAGGCGATGAGCGATCGGCGCATGCGTTCTCCTCGGTCGAGCTCGGTCGAGTCGCGAAAAGCGGCACGAGTCTAGCGCCGGCCGCGGAAACTGCAACCTTCTCGGGCCCGACCCCGTAGTGTGAGCATCATGAGATTACGGAGGCCCGTTATGAAGATTGCCATGAGATCCAACTCCAAGGCGCCCGCGCTGGCCGCGGCGCTGATGCTTTCGCTGGGCGCGGCGCCCGCTATCCACGCCGCCGAGCAGACCCGCGCTCTCCACCAGGCCTTTCCGGCCGGCGCGGCGGAGGTGAGGATCGCCAATCTCGCCGGCCGCCTCGAGCTCGTGCCGGGGCAGGGTAGCGAGATCGTGGTCGACGCCACCCTGCACGGCGACGCCGCCGACTCGGCCGAGACGCAGCGCATCCTGGCCCAGATGAAGTGGGTCAAGAGCCACGACAAGAAGGGGCGCGAGGAGTGGGCGCTCTCCTACCCGGTGGACAAATACCGCTCCTACTCCTATCCGCGGGAGCGCGACAAGGACGGCGATTCGGACCTGCCCAAATTCCTCAGCTTCCTCAATTTCGGCAGCCAGACGGTGACCACCTACCGCGGCGAGCGGGTGCACATCTACTCCACGAAGCGCTCCTCGGCGCCGGTGCTGTACGCCGACCTGCGGATCGTCCTGCCCGCCGGCTCCAACGTGGCGGTGCGCAACGCCGTGGGCGCCGTGCGCGGCGGCGATCTCGACGGCACGCTGTCGGTGGACACCGGCAGCGGCAAGGTGCAGATCGCCTCCCACTCCGGCCAGCTCAGCGTCGACACCGGCTCAGGCAACGTGGTCCTTGGCTCGGCCAAGGGTGAGACGAAGATCGACACCGGCTCGGGCGACGTCGTCGTCAAGAAGCTGGTGGGCAACGGCACGGTCAACACCGGCTCCGGCGACGTCACCGTCAGCCAGGTCTCGGCCGGCAAGCTGGCCATCGAGACCGGCTCGGGCGACGTGACGGTGCAGGACGGCGTGGCCGCCCGGCTGATCGCGGACACCGGCTCCGGCGGCGTCAAGGTGCTGTCGGTGGAGATCGAGGACCTGGCCGCGGAGACCGGCTCGGGCGACGTGACCCTGCAGAGCTCGCTCGCCAAGGCGAAGAGGATCAAGGCCGAGACGGGCAGCGGCGACATCGTCATCAAGGCCGGCCCCGACGCCTCGTTCAACATCGACTCAGACCAGGGCAGCGGCAGCCTGGTCGTCAACTACTCCGACGCCACCCTGCGCAAGGACGGCCGCAAGGTCGTGGGCGCCAAGCGCGGCGACGGCCGCACGGCGATCCACGTCGAGACCGGCAGCGGCGACTGCACGATCGGCCCGAAGGTTTGAAGAAACCGCCCCTGCCGGGGCGGACCCTCACCCCTGTCCCCTCTCCCGCCCCCGCCCCCCCACACCGGGAGAGGGGGCCCGGTTGGAGCGTTCCCGCTTTTCTCCCTCTTCTCCCGGTGTGGGGGGTGTGGAGGGGGCGGGAGAAGAGGGCCGGGGTGATGAGGGTCTACATCTTGCTGTAGTTCGGGCCGTCGCCCCCTTCGGGGGGCACCCAGGTGATGATCTGGTAGGGGTCCATGATGTCGCAGGTCTTGCAGTGCACGCAGTTGCTGGCGTTGATCTGCAGGCGCTTGGCCGTGGGCGAGGCGGGGTCCGGGACCATCTCGTACACGGCGGCCGGACAGAAGCGCTGGCAGGGATTGGCGTACTCCACGGCGCACTGATAGATGCAGATGTCCGTGTCCGCCACCAGCAGGTGGACGGGCTGGTCCTCGTCGTGGGCCGTCCCTGAGTTGTAGACGTCGGCCAGGCGGTCGAAGGTGAGCTTGCCGTCGATCTTGACAGGCTCGGGGGCCTTGAGCTGCCGCCCGGCCGGCGTGTCGAGCGGAATCATCCGCTCGTGACCGGCCGTGGTGGGAAGGCGATCCAGGAACCCCCAGCCGCGGCCTCCCGTCACCAGGCCGGCGCCGGCCTGGAGCATGCCGGCCAGCACGCCGTGGTCGAAGGCCTGGTGGAAGTTGCGCACCTCCCAGAGCTCCTCCCTGATCCAGCTCGCATCGACCTTCCCCTGGTAGGCGGCGAGCCGCTCCGGCGTGGCGCCGCCGGCCTTGAGGGCCTCGAAGATCGTCTCCGCGGCGAGCATTCCGGACTTCATGCCCAGGTGGATGCCCTTCAGGCGCTGGCTGTTGAGCATGCCGGCCGAGTCGCCCACCAACAGGAAACCGTCGCCGGAGAGGCGCGGCATCGACCACCAGCCCCCCTCGGGAATGGCCTTGGCGCCGTAGAACGTCATCTTTCCGCCGTCGAAGATGGGGGCGATGGCGGGGTGCGTCTTGAAGCGCTGGAATTCCTGGTGGGGATCGAGGAGGGGGTTCTTGTAGTCGAGCCCGACGACCAGGCCGGCGATGGCCTGGTCGTTCTGCATGCCGTAGACGAAGCCGCCGCCGAAGGTGTCGAACCCCAGGGGCCAGCCGAGGGTGTGGATCACCTGCCCGGGCTCCAGGCGGCCGTGAGGGATCTCCCAGACCTCTTTGAGGCCGAGGGCGTAGATCTGAGGATTCTTTCCCTGCGAGAGGCCGAGCTTCTCGTCGAGCTGCTTGACCAGGGTGCCGCGGGGCCCTTCGCCGAGGACGGTCACCTGGGCGCGGATGTCGACGCCCGGCTCGTAGTTGGCCTTCTTCTCGCCGTGCCGGGAGATTCCCTTGTCGCCGGTGCGCACGCCCACAACCCTGCCGTTTTCCACCAGGGCCTGGACGGCGGGGAACTCGAAGAAGACGTCCACGCCCGCGGCCTCGACCTTCGGCGCCAGCCACTTGAGGAGCTTGCCCAGCGAAGCGACGTAGCTCCCTTCGTTCTCCAGGGGAGGCGGAATGGGGAGGGAGATGGCCTTCCCTTCGGTGAGGAAGAGGAATTTCTCGTGCTCGATCCTGCCCTCGAACGGCGCGTCCCGCCATTCTTCCGGCAGCAGCTCCTTGAGCGCTCTGGGGTCGACGACGGCGCCTGACAGGGCGTGGCTGGTGATCTCCCGGCCCTTCTCCAGGACGCCGATGGAAAGCTCCATCCCGGCCGCCTTGGCCAGGCGCGCGAGGTGGTACGCCCCCGCCAGGCTCGCCGGTCCGGCGCCCACGAAAAGCACGTCCATTTCCAGGGTTTCGCGCTCGTTGCTCATGCCTGCGGTTCCTCCCGGCTGCTGCAAGACAAGGGGTTCGAATCCGGGCAGGGATGCTACCACGGGGTCCCGCGTTCGCCAGGCGTTGAAGCGGCGGCTTTTGTCTGTGCTACAGTGCCGTCCATGCCGGGAACCGAGTTATCTCTTGAGAGATCTTCGGCCTCTCCTTTGGACGAGCGCCTCTCGGTGAGACGGGTGGGGGCGGAGGTTGCCCAGGCTACGTTTGCCGACGACGTCCGCCGCGGTCTCACGTCCACGCCCAAGGTTCTGTATCCCAAGTACCTGTACGACGAGCTGGGCTCGCGCCTCTTCGAGGCGATCACGGCCCTGCCCGAGTACTACGTCACCCGCTGCGAGGCGGAGATCCTGCGCCAACACGCCGGCGACATCGCCGCGGCGCTGGGCGGGCCGCTCTGGCTCGTGGAGCTGGGCAGCGGCGACGGGCAGAAGACGCGGCTGTTGATCGAGGCCCTGCTGGCCCGCCAGGAGAAACTGGAGTACGTGCCGGTGGACATCTCCGAGTCGGCCATGGAGATCAGCAGCCGGTCCCTGCTCCTCTCCTATCCGGATCTCCGCATCACGGCCTATATCGGGGAGTATCACGCGGCGCTCCGGATGATTCGGAAAGAGCGGGTCGCTCCCGGCTGTCCGCTCGTCCTCTTCCTGGGCTCCACCCTGGGCAACATGGACCCGGAGGAGCGCTTGGGCTTCGTCCGCGACGTGCGGAAGCTGCTGAACCCTGGCGAGGGCTTCCTCCTCGGAGTCGACCTTCAGAAACCGGAGGAGGTGCTGATCCCCGCCTACGACGATCCGCTCGGAGTGACGGCGGCGTTCGACCTGAACCTCCTCGTGCGGATCAACCGCGAGCTGGGAGGAGGCTTCGCCATCGCAGCCTTCCGCCATCGCGCGATCTACAACCGGACGGTGGGGCGGATCGAGATGCACCTCGAAAGCCGGCAGGCGCAGACGGTGCCCATTCGAGCCCTGGGGATCGAGATCCCCTTCGCCGCCGGGGAGACCATCCACACGGAAAGCTCCTACAAATTCCGTGGCGACCAAGTCGTCGCATTGGCCGCCGAGACCGGCTTCGAGCTGCGGCGCACCTGGGCGGACTCCCGGGGCTGGTTCGCCTCGAATTTGCTCGTCGCGGTCTGAAGTCTCACCCTTCCGCGAGCTTGATCCGCCTGCCGTTGATGACCGCGCAGATCTCCAGGCTTCCGCCGAGAGCCTGGACGTACCGGCGAAGCGTGGAGATCCGGTGATCCTCGCGGCGCTCCATCTTCGATAACTGAGACTGGGTGATTTCGACCCGTTGTGCCAGCTCTCCCTGGGTGAGGCCGACCGCCTCACGCAGGGCTCGCAGATCCATCTCCAGGATCTCTCGCTCAACCTCGTCGTCGATCTGGCGCAGCTCCTCGGATGTGAACCTCTGGGCTCTGATGTCGGACCACTTCTTGGCTGTCATCTCTCGACTCCCGTTTCTTGCAGGTACCGCTCCCAAACCGCCTCGGCTTTCGGGATCGCCCATGCGTAGAATCGATCGTCCCCGTCTTGTCGCCTCCAAGGATGAGGACGGCTTGACGCTGTGGATCGAAAGCGTAGACGATCCGCAATGGACGGCCCGAGCTCTGAACCCGCAACTCGCGAAATGCGAACCGGCTTCCCCCGAGCGCGGAGGAGTGAGGAAACCCCAGCGCCAGTCCTTTGGCCTCGAGGAGGCCGACTCCGCGAACGACCGCTCGGGCATCGGCACTGCCGAGCCCAAGAAACCACTCCTCGAACTCGGCGGTGCCGAGAACTTCGACCATAAGTATGCCTCTAAGGGACTAGTCCGTCAAGGAAATGAAGAGCGTGGTGATATCGGCCGGTCCCGAAGAAGCTAGTTGACTCCCGTCCCTTTGACAACCCCCCCGTCCGGCACGTAGGATTCGCGGTCCGGGCCGGCGTAGCTCAGTTGGCGAGAGCGCCTGACTGTGGATCAGGAGGTCTCCGGTTCAAATCCGGACGCCGGTACCAACCCCTTCCAAATCAACGGCCTGTCGCTGGAGGACTTCTCATGGCAGATACGGTGGAGCCGCGCCTTTCGCGGGGTCTACGCGACCTCCTGCCGGCCGACATGCTGGCGCGGCAGTGGATGATCGACACCATCCGCGGCGTCTACGAGCTCTACGGCTTCGTGCCGCTCGTGACTCCCGCGATCGAGTACCTGGACGTGCTGACGGGCTCCGCCGCCGGCTCCGAGGCGCAGCAGTCGATCTTCACCGTCCAGAACCCCGAGAAGGAGCAGCTCGGCCTGCGGTTCGACCTCACGGTCCCTCTCGCCCGGGTGATCGCCCAGTACCGGGACCTGCCGCGCCCCTTCCGCCGCTATCAGGTCTCGCCCGTCTGGCGCGCCGACAAGCCGGGACCCGGCCGGTTCCGCGAGTTCACCCAGTTCGACCTCGACTCCGTGGGCGTCGAGTCCGAGATCGCGGATACCGAGATCATCGCCGGCATGTGCGACACCCTGACGGCCCTGAAGGTGGATCCCTACCGGGTGAAGTTCTCTTCGCGCGGCATTCTCAATACGCTGCTCTCCTATGCCGGCATTCCGGCCGAGTTGGGAGCCGACGTCTTCCGTGTGCTCGACAAGCTCGACAAGGTGGGGGCCGACAAAGTGCGCCGCGAGCTGACGACCGGCTACGTCGACTCCTCCGGCGACCCGATCGCGGGCGTCGGCCTGGCTTCGGAGCAGGTGGACAAGATCGAGCGCTTCCTCGAGATCCGCTCGGACGATCGCCGGGAGGTGGTCGCGCAGCTCCGCGAGCTGTTCGCCGGCGTCGACGGCGCGGACGCCGAGGTCGGCGTGGTGGAGAAGATCTCCAATCACCTCTATGCCCTGGGCTACGAGGCCGATCGCGTGTCGCTCGATCTCTCGATCGCCCGCGGCCTGGCCTATTACACGGGCCCCGTTTTCGAGGCCAACCTGCTCGACGCGCCCGAGTTCGGCTCCGTCTTCGGCGGCGGCCGGTACGACGGGCTGGTGATGCGCTTCCTGGGCGAGAAGGTGCCGGCCACGGGCGCCTCGATCGGCGTCGACCGCCTGCTCGCGGCGCTCATCCACCTGAAGCGCGCGGGCCGCCAGAAGTCCACGGCCAAGGTGCTCGTGGCCTTCATGGACGCCGCCCTGAGCGACGACTACATCGCCATGACCTGGGAGCTGCGCCGGGCCGGCATCCCCGCCGAGCTCTACCTGGGCAACGCCCGCGGCCCCGGCAAGCAGCTCAAGTACGCCGACCAGTGGGGCATCCCCATCGCCCTCCTCTACGGCTCGAACGAGAAGGAGAAGGGGATCGTTACCCTCAAGGACATGGACGCCGGCCGCCAGCGCGCCGAGGCCCTCGCCAACCGGCAGGAGTGGCTGGAGGAGCGGCCGGGGCAGCGCGAGGTGCCGCGCGCCGGTCTCGTCGCAGCGGTTCGCGATATGCTGGGGCTCATCGAACCGTAGGAGCCCAAGAGCGCACCGATGAGTGAGCCCGGCCATACTCCCGCCGCCGTCGTCCTCGACGGCGGCTCCCTCAGTCTTTCCGATCTCGCCCGCATCGCCCGCGATCCTCGCGTCCAGGTGGAGATCCATCCGGACGCCGTGGCGAGGGTCGAGGCGAGCTGGAAGGAGATCGAAGCGCTCGCCGGCCATTACAAGGAAGAGTTCGCGAAGGGCGCAGGCGGCCGGCCGGTCCTGGAGTACGGCGTCACCACCGGCTTCGGCGAGTTCAAGAACGTCCCCATCGCGCCTCACCGCCTGGAGGAGCTGCAGCGGAACATCCTGCTTTCCCACTCCGTGGGCACCGGCGAAACGGCCGATCCGGACAATCCCGCCAACTACTTCGAGCCGGACGTCGTCCGGGCGGCGCTCGCCATCCGGCTGAACGCCTTCCTCAAGGGGTGCTCCGGGCTGCGGCCGGCGATGGTGTCGACGGTGCAGGCGATGCTCAACCGGGGGATCGTCCCGCTCGTGCCGATCCGCGGCTCGGTGGGATCGAGCGGCGACCTCGCCCCGCTCTCCCATCTCTTCGTCGTCCTCCTGGGCGAGGGGCGCTACTACGTCGTCCGCGAGGCGGAGGACCTCACCTTCGCGCGGCCCCGGAAGCTCCAGCCGGCGACCGCGCTGGGCACGGATCTCGGGCAGGAGATCCCCGCCCTCCGCTTCAAGGAGGGGTTGGCCCTCACCAACGGCGCCACGTTCTCGGCGGCCCTCCTCGCCCTGGCCGTTCACGACGCCGAGTCGCTCTCCCAGGTGGCGGACGCCGCGACCGCGCTCAGCCTGGAAGCCGTCTGCGGCTGTGCGCGGGCCTTCGATCCCCGCATCCACGAGGCGCGCGGCCACGCCGGCCAGATCACCTGTGCCGCCAACGTCCGGACGCTGCTCAAGGGGAGCCGTCTGATCGAGCGGGCCGGGGCGGTGCAGGACGTCTACTCGCTGCGCTGCGCGCCGGCCGTCCATGGCGCGGCCCGGGACACGATCGCCTACGCCCGCCGCGTGGCCGAGGCCGAGATCAACGCCGCCACCGACAATCCTCTCTTCTTTCCGGGGATCTCCGAGCCGCCGTTCGACCATGAGTTCGCGGCCAACTGGCCGGAAGGCTACGACGGCCGGCAGCGGATCTCCTTCTCGGCGGGCAACTTCCACGGCGAGCCCGTGGGCATGGCGGCGGACTTCCTCGCCATCGCTCTCGCCGAGCTCGCGGACATCTCCGAGCGGCGCACCCAGATGCTGCTCGACGCCCATCACAACCGCAACCTGCCGGGCAACCTCATCCCCCATCGCGGCATCAACTCAGGGCTGATGATCGCCCAGTACTGCGCCGCCGGCATCGTTTCCGAGAACAAGGTCCTCACCCACCCTGCCTCGGTGGATTCCATCCCCACCTCGGCCAACTCCGAGGACCACAACGCCATGGCCACCATCGCCGCCCGCAAGCTGCGGACGGTGCTGCGCAACGTCCAGGCCGTGATCGCCATCGAGCTGATCTGCGCAGCGCAGGCCGTCGAGTGGCGGGTGGCGATGAAGATCGACCCCGTTCACGCCCGTCCCGACGCGCCGGCGGATTGGGCGCAGGCGGGCCGCGAAGCCACGGAGTTCGAGGCGCGGACCCGCCCCGAGAACCGCAACGAGATCGCCTCGCACCTCGGCGAAGGGACGCGCGGGATCTATCTCCAGGTGCGGAGTCTGGTTTCGACGATGCTCAAGGATCGGACGCTGGACGGGGATATCCGGGCGGTGCGGGGCGCGGTCGAGCAGGGGGTAGCTTTTCGCTGAATCCTCTGCCGCGACCTGAATCCGTAGCAGCCGCCCGCAACCTGCCGATCGAGTACACAGCCTACGGTCCGGTCTAGCCCGTGACTCTTACTGCCGCCTCATGGACGGTCCGAATACCCTAAGGAGTAGCTCGGTGAAGATATTAGCCAAGTCTATGCTCTTGAGGAGATCGGCCCTCTCCGGGTCTTCGCCGAGGTACCGACCGTCGA
>JBAPYB010000405.1:0-6536 GCA_049284515.1 Thermoanaerobaculia bacterium | reverse complement strand
AGATAGAGCAGCCAGGCGACCAGGGCGACCAGCAGGAATCCAATCGCGAGCGGCCAGGAGAGGTCCGGGAGATTTCGTTGCGAGGCGGCCGGAGCGCCGGGGCTCAAGGCGGGCAAGCTGGGCTCGGTCCCCGGCTTTTCTGGTTTCTCTTCATGGTGCAGGCGGGCCCAGAATTCGTTCCATAGCTCGCGCAAGCCGCCGAAGATCTGGATCTGATCGCCCAGGCCGAAGGTGAGGACGTAGCGGTCCCAGCGGAAGAGCACGAAGTCCCAGGCCTGCTGCATGAGCAGGAAGCGCCCTTCGGACTCAGCCGCTGGCCGTCCCGCGGGCGGCGTCGGGTCGAAGATCCGCCAGCCTTCGGTGCCGAGGTACGCCTCCACCCAGGCGTGGGCGTTGTTGCCGCGAACGATGTAATACCCTTCGAACGGGTTGTAGTCGCCGCCGAGGAAGCCGGTCACCAGCCGCGCCGGTATCCCCTGGGAGCGCAGCATCAGCACCATCGAGGAGGCGAAGTATTCGCACTGGCCGCTGCGATAGCGGAAGAGGAAGTCCTCGATCGGGTTGTCCGCCGAGCGCCCTGCGAAATTCAGAGTGTAGGCGTAATTCTCCATCAGATAGAGCTCGAGCCGGCGGGCCTTCTCGGCGGGCGTTCCCTGGTCCATCACCTGGGCCGCCAGGGTCGAGATGCGGGGCGTCACCCCGGTGAGGTCGAGCGCCGGCTCAGGGGTGCGGTTGGGAGCCAGGCCGGTGAGCAGGGCCCGGCGCGCTAGCCCCACCCGGTATTCGGAGACTTCGAGCGGGCTGAAGGGGAGCGACACGGCGCCGCCGTCGTCGAGGGCCAGGACGGGCGAGCGCGGCTCGACCACGGCCGCTTCCACCGGCAGCGGCACGCTCTGGCTGTGGAGCGGCTGGAGCCAGATGCGTGCCCAGTGCACGGGCTTTTCCGGGCTCAGGCGGAAGCGGATGCCCTGGCTGCGCGGCAACAGGGTGCGCACCGGCGAGCGGCGCCAACTGCTTCCCAGGTAGACGTCATAGGTAGCGGCCTTGAAACGCCATTCCGCGTCCGGACTGACGGCGGGTCCCTCCTCCTGCACGCGCATGGCCACCGCGCGGCTGCCCCGGATGCGGTCGATGGAATCCAGCGTCACCTGGTCGGAGAAGCCGGCGGCTTCGAGGGGCGCGCCGGTGCCGCCGCCGCGGCCCACGATGAAGGGCGCGCGCACGCGGGGGAGGAGGAGGAAGAGGGGCACCGCCAGCGCCACGACGGCGACGCCGACCAGCCCCAGGAAGCCGCGCAGAGGGATGCGGGCCAGCGCCGGATCCTCACGGCCGAAGCCGGCGAGCACGTGGAGGAAGGCGAAGCGCGTCAGCAGCGCCAGCGTCAGCATCAGGAAGCCGATGAGGTAGAGGACGATCGCCGGATGGACGCTGGTGCCCATGGCGCCCAGGAAGACGAAGAAGATGCCGATCGAGGCCTGCCACTTGTCGCGCTCGCGGACGATGGCGAAGAGCTTCACCAGCAGGGCGAAGAGGCCGAGATGGAGGACCGGCTGCACGAGGCCGCGGGGAAAGACCAGCAGATCGACGAGGAAGATGGGGATGTAGGTCACCCCCAGGACGTTCATCCCCCAGGCCGGCAGCCACCCCGGCGGATCGAGGCTGGCCCGCCGCAGCATGATGAGGATGCCTGCCATGTAGCAACCCACCACCGGCCAGCCGACCACGCCGTTGAACGGCAGAGGCAGGGGGGCCAGCAGCGCCAGCCACCCCAGCAGCAGCCGCTTCTGGCGGCCGAAGCTCATACCGCCAGCCGCTCCGGACCCCTGAGGTCATTGAGATCCATGTGGACGCGCAACTGCGGCGCCCGCGGATCGGCCGACTGCAACGGCTCGGCGGTGCAGGGGCGGGGCTGGACGAGGGCCAGGGCTTCCAGCACGGCCAGCCGCTGGCGCGGGCCGCCGGCAAAGGCGAGGCTGCGGTCCCGCGTCACCAGCTCCACCTCGTAGCCGCGGGCGAGATGGTCCACGGCGGCGGTGGCGGCCTCGCTCACCAGCCGCTCGAATCGACTCAACAGGTCCGGACGCCCGAGCTCGCCCACCGCGTTGTCGAAGAGGACGGAGAGGCGCCGGCTGCGCTCCGTGGCCCGCTCGGTGAAGATCATCTCGCCGGTGCGCGCCGTCTGCTTCCAGTGGATGCCCCGCGGGTCGTCGCCGCGGCGGAAGAGACGCAGGGCGTAGAGGTCGTGCCCCCAGCCGCGGTGCCGGCTGACGTCGTCGCCCATCTGCTGCGACTCTTCGGGGCGGGTGTCGGCCGCCGCGAAGAGCTCGGGGAAGACCAGCACCTCGAAGTCGACGCGGTAGCGCACGCCCTTGCGAAAGAAGCCGAAGGGGAAGAGGCTGGAGACGTGAACGAACGGGAAGCGGTGAACCCCCCGGCTGTTCACCATCATTTCGAGCTGGCCGGCGCTGCGGCCGCGTCGCGGCAGGTAGGGAATGAGCAGCGGCGGGGCCGCGCGCGACAGGGTGAAGAGGAGGAACCAGCGGGGGAAGAGCAGGGCGCGGCTGCGCAGCGCGAACCCCACCGCGAACGGCCGGTTGGCGAACACCTCGCCCGGCATCTCCAGGGCCGCTTCCAGCCCGCGCACGTTCTCCCGCGACACCACTCCGGAGAGGATGAGCACCGAGAACATCAGCGCCAGGACCATATAGAGGGCGTTGTTGCCCGTGTTGGTGGCGGCGATGGCCACCAGCACGGTGAACAGCACGTACCACAAGCCCACGGTGGTGATGCGGATGCCCTCGGGTATGGCGCGGCGGCCGAGGAAGCCGCCCGGGCGGGAGCCTGGGGTATTCACAGGGGCACGGGGGTCGCCGCCACCACCCGCTCGATGGCTTTGCGGGACTGCTCGAGGTCGGCCGAGCCTCGCTTGAGCACCACGCGGTGGGCGAGGACGGGCGCCACCAGGCGCTGCACGTCGTCCGGAATGGCGTAGCCGCGCCCCTCGCACAGGGCCAGGGCCTGGGTGGCCCGGAACAGGGCCTGGAGGCCGCGGGTCGAGACGCCGAGGAGGAAATCCCCCCCGTGCCGGGTGACCTCGGCGAGTGAGAGCATGTAGTCGGCCAGCTTGTCGGCCACGCGCACGCGGCCCACCCGCTCCTGGAGATCGAGCAACTCGGCCTGGCTCACCACCGGCTGCAGGTGCTCCAGCACGTCCTCGACGCCGCCCGACAGCAGCAGGTCCCGCTCGTCCGCCCGCGGCGGATAGCCCAGCGAGAGGGACATGAGGAAGCGGTCGAGCTGCGACTCGGGCAGCGGGAAGGTGCCCTGGTACTCCAGCGGGTTCTGGGTGGCGAGGACGACGAACGGCTCCGGCAGCGAAAAGCGCTTGCGCTCGACGGAGACCCGGCGCTCGCTCATGGCCTCCAGCAGGGCCGACTGGGTCTTCGGGGTGGCGCGGTTGATCTCGTCCGCCAGCACGACGTTGGCGAAGAGCGGCCCGGGCACGAACTCGAAGGTCTGGTTCTTCTGGTTGAAGATCGACACTCCGATGATGTCGGACGGCAGCAGGTCGCTGGTGAACTGGATGCGCTGGAACGACAGGCCCAGCGAGCGGGAGAGGGCCTGGGCGAGGGTGGTCTTGCCGACGCCGGGGACGTCCTCGACGAGGATGTGGCCCCGGGAGAGCAGGCAGACGGTGGCGAGGCGGATCACCTCGCGCTTGCCGCGGATGACGCGGGCGACGTTCTCCTCGAGCTGGCGGATCGGCTCGGCGGCGTGAAGGGCGTCGCTGGTTTCGACGGCGATGGCTTCCATCGTGCTCAATCTACGCAGGGGTTCTGTCTGGGGATGAAAGTATAGCGAAGGATCTCTGTTTCGGGCTATCCAGGGGTTTCGCCCCGTCAGGCGAGATCCTCCTCGACTCTCTTCCAGAACGCGGCGAGGTCGAGTTGGATTTCCGGCAGGGCGCGGGAGTGGTAGACGCCCTTCTCGGGCAGAGCGACGATGAAGCGTCCTCCCTCGTTGACCAGGAACTCGATCTGGCGCTCCGGGCCGTCGGCGATCCAATATTCCGGGACGCCCATCGCGGCGTAGAGCGCCAGCTTCTCGCCGCGGTCCCGCCGCGCCGTTCCAGGTGACAGAACCTCGATCACGAGGTCCGGAACGCCCTCGATCCGCTCGCGGAGGATGTCCCGGCGTTGCGCCGAGACGTAGAAGGTATCCGGCTGGATCACCGAATGATCCGCCAGGGTCACGTCCAGGGGCGCGATGAACGCCTTGCCGCCCGCCGTCCTGGCAATGGCATACAGGTGCTGGTAGAGCAATGCGGCGACCACCTGGTGCACGACCGAAGGGCTGGGGCTCAAGTAGAACCTCCCAAAGATGAGCTCGCAACGCGGCTCGTCGGGCAACGTCTCGTAGTCCTGCCGCCGGTACGGCCCGAGGCCGGCGGGCGGCGAGAGCGGAGGTTCCTTGAGCAGAGCTAAGGCCATAAGGGGAGTATATCCCGGAGGCGGAAACCGAGCGACGGCTCCAGGCCCGGAACAGGGACGTCCGTGTTCCTGGATTCTGCCGCGCCGGCCCCGAGATGTTCCCTTCCCACGCCGAAGCCTTCCCTCGGTCGGCTGCTCACGATATCTTTGACGGATCTCGGGAAGACGCCCTAGAGAAATCCGGCTCGGGCTTGGCGTTACAGAGTCGCTGAACGCGGGATTTGACCGCCGCATTTACGTCTTCTAAGATGGGCAGTAGAATACACCCTACCCTCGGGGCCCAAAGGAGCTAACGAATCTCATGGCAGACGCAAAGTTGGACCGTTTGAAGGCGATCGACGGCACGCTCGCACAGATCGAGCGCCAATTCGGCAAGGGGGCGATCATGCGCCTCGGCCAGCGCGAGACGCTGGCGCTGGAGGCGATCTCCACCGGCTCGATCGCCGTGGACCACGCCATCGGCATCGGCGGCTTCCCCCGCGGCCGGGTGGTCGAGGTCTACGGTCCCGAGTCGTCGGGCAAGACGACGCTCGCCCTGTCGGTCGTCGCCCACGCCCAGAAGAAGGGGGGCATCGCGGCCTTCATCGACGCCGAGCACGCCCTCGACGCCGAGTACGCGAAAAAGCTGGGGGTGGACATCGACAACATGCTCGTCTCGCAGCCGGACAACGGCGAGCAGGCGCTGGAGATCGCCGAGATGCTGGTGCGCAGCAACGCCGTCGACGTGGTGGTGGTGGACTCGGTGGCGGCGCTGGTGCCCAAGGCCGAGCTCGAGGGGGAGATGGGCGACTCCCACGTCGGCCTCCAGGCGCGGCTCATGTCCCAGGCCCTGCGCAAGCTCACGGCCATCGTCGCCAAGTCGAAGACGACGCTGATCTTCATCAACCAGATCCGCGAGAAGATCGGCGTCATGTTCGGCAGCCCGGAGACCACCACCGGCGGCCGGGCCCTCAAGTTCTACGCTTCGGTGCGCATCGACATCCGGCGCATCGCCGCCATCAAGGAGGGCGAGGAGGTGACGGGCTCGCGGGTCAAGGTGAAGGTGGTCAAGAACAAGGTGGCCGCGCCCTTCCGCCAGGCCGAGTTCGACATCGACTATGGCGAGGGGATCTCGAAGTGCGGCGAGCTCGTCGACCTCGGCGTCGAGCACAAGCTGGTGATCAAGAGCGGCGCCTGGTACTCCTACGGCGACCTGCGCCTCGGCCAGGGGCGCGACAACTCCAAGGGCTTCCTGCGCGACAACCCGGACCTGGCCGACGAGATCGAGACCAAGATCCGGGAGAAGCTGGGCATGCCCGGGATCGCCGGAACCGCGGGCGTGCCCGTGCGTGAGACCGCCGCCGCGGAATAGCGGGACGCGCGTTTGAAGCGGCTCGTCAAGTTGGGCGTCGTCCTCGCACTGATTCTCGGTGCGGGGATCCACATCCTCTATTGGTACTGGCCGCGCGAGCGGGCCGGGGCGCCGGAGCCCGGGAGCTACGGCGCGCGGCTGCTCGCTTCGGGCGCCTACGGGGCGTGCCTCTGGCTGCCCTATCCGCACCAGAACCTGGGATCGCTCGCGGCGGCGCTCGGCGACGGCTCCGCCTTTCTCGCGGCCGTCGGCCGGGTGGCCGGGTCGCCGTCGCCGTCGCTCCCGGCTTTCGGCCCGTTCACGGTGCCGCCGTCCCGGGAGATCGTGGCCTGCTCGGACCTCGACGGCGAACGCTTCCTGCTGGTGGCGCGGGTCTATCCGGGGCTCGCCGCCGTGGCGCGGCTCGCGGGGACCGTGGCGGGAAACCCCTGGCTCAAGGGGGGCGGCGTGCGCGAGACGCGGGGCCGCGGCGACGAGGTGCAGGAGAGGGTTCTCCAGGTCTCCTGGCAGGATGGCCTCTGGATGGTGCGCTCCGGGCCGGCCCCCCGGCTTCCCGAAGCCGCCCCGGCGGAGAGAGCGCCGGAGAGCCTCGGCATCCTCCACCTGGCGCGGGAGGTTGCCGAGCTGCCGGCGGGGGACTACCGCCTGGCGCGCCGGGAGAACGGCCTGGAGGTCGCGCTTGCGGGCGGCGGCGA
>JBAPYB010000404.1:0-8935 GCA_049284515.1 Thermoanaerobaculia bacterium | reverse complement strand
CTGCGGCGCAGCTTCCGGCGGGCGGTTGCCCAGGGCGGCGAGTTCCTCTCGCTCGCCCGGCGGGCGCGTCCGATCGAAAAGCCCCGCCTGGTGGTGCTCTGCGACACCAGCGGCTCCATGGACCCCCACACCCGCTTCCTCCTCACCTTCATGCTGGCGCTGCGCCGGGTGACCCGCTCCGAGCGGTCGACCGAGATCTTCGCCTTCAACACCACCCTCGTGCGGTTGACGCCCTGGGTACGGCCCGGCCGGGTGGACCTGACGCTGGACCGCCTGGCCGCCCAGGTGCCCGACTGGTCCGGCGGCACGAAGATCGGAGAGTCGCTGGGGGACTTTGTGGCGTACTATCTCGACGAGCTGGTCCATGGGCAGACGACCGTGATCATCCTGAGCGACGGCCTCGACCGCGGCGACGTGGAGCCTTTGGCCGGTGCGATGCGAGCCATCCAGGGGCGCGCCCGGAGGGTGCTGTGGCTCAACCCGCTGGCCGGGGATGAACGCTACGAGCCCACGGCCCGGGCCATGGCGGCGGCTCTCCCCTACGTCGACCGGTTGCTGCCGGCCCACAACCTGGAGTCGCTGGAACGGCTCCTCCCCCTGCTTGCCGCCTGACGGAGGGACTTCGAAGATGGGAATGGAGATCACCAAGAGCTTCGTCGTCAAAGCTCCTGCCGCGGCGGTGTGGGGTTTCCTCACCGATCCCACCAAAGTGGCCCGCAGCCTGCCCGGAGCCGCCATCACCGAGAAGGTGGACGAGACGACTTACGTCGGCACGATGACCATCAAGGTCGGCCCGGTGACGGCGAGCTACCGCGGCAAGATGCGCTTCGAGCGGCTGGACGAAGCCGCCGGCGAGGCGGACATCGCCGCTTCGGGCCAGGAGACGAAAGGCAAGGGGGGCGCCGACATGCGGATGAAGAGCCGCGTCGTCGCCAAGGGTCCGGCCGAGACGGAGGTGACCGTGGTCTCCGACGTCAACGTCATGGGCGTGCTGGCGCAGTTCGGGCGCGGCATGATCCAGGACGTCAGCGATCAGCTCTTCCAGAAATTTACCGACGGCATGCGCCGTGAGCTCGAAACGCCGGCTGCGGCGCCCGAGGTGGCGCCGGCCGCTCCGCCCGCAGCGGAGAATCCTGGCCCGCAAGCGACAGCGGCGCCCCCTCTTCCGAAACCGGCTCCCCCGGCCCCGCCTCCGGCGGCTGAGGACAATGTCCTCGACGTCGGCGCCCTGGGAGCGCAGGTGGCAGGCCGGGCGGCGGTCCGCACGCTCAGCCGTCCCGGGTTTTGGATCGTATTGATCGTCCTCGCACTGCTCGTCTATTGGTTCCTGCTCAAGTAGGCTGTCGCGCGGAAAGGAGAATTCGATGATCCCCGCAGCGTTTGACTACCATTCACCGCAGACTCTGGAGGAGGCCCTGGCGTTTCTCCAGAGCCACTCGGACGACGCCAAGGTCCTCTCCGGTGGCCAGAGCCTCCTGCCGCTGCTCAAGCTCCGGCTCGGCTCCGCCGGCCACCTGGTGGACATCGGCCGCATTCCGGGTTTGGAATACATCAAGGAGGAAGGCGGCGTCCTGAAGATCGGCGGGCGCACCCGCGAGTCGGCGCTGGAGCACTCCGATCTGATCCAAAAGAAGTATCCGCTCCTCGCCGAGACCGCGGCGGTGATCGCCGATCCGCTGGTGCGCAACATGGCGACCGTGGGCGGCAACCTCGCGCACGGCGATCCGGCCAACGATCATCCGGCCACCATGCTGGCGCTGCGCGCCGAGGTGGCGGCGACCGGTCCCAACGGCACGCGCACCATCCCCATCGATCAGTTTTTCCTCGGCCTGTTCACCACCGCGCTGGCGGCGGACGAGATCCTGACGGAGATCCGCATTCCCGTGCCGCCGGCGAAAAGTGGCGGCTCTTACGTGAAGCTGGAGCGCAAGGTGGGGGATTTCGCCACCGCGGCGGCGGCCGTGCAATTGACGCTAGGCTCCGGCGGCGAAGTGGCGAAGGTCGGCATTGGCCTCACCAACGCGGGACCGGTGCCGCTGCGGGCCACGGACGCTGAAAATTACCTCACGGGCAAGCAGCCGGGCGACGACGTCATCGCCGAGGCTGCGCGGCTGGCGGGAGCCGCCGCTACGCCCAGTGCCGACCGGCGCGGGACCGTCGAGTACAAGCGGAACATGGCGCGTGTTCTCACGGGCCGCGCCATCAAGCAGGCCATCGCGTGGGCCAAGGAGCATTGAGCCATGGCACAACATCAGATCAAAGTGAAGGTCAACGGCACCGATCACAAGGCGGAGGTCGAGTCGCGCCTCCTCCTCGTCCATTTCCTGCGTGAGACCCTGAGCATGACGGGCACCCACATCGGCTGCGACACCACGCACTGCGGCGCCTGTACCGTGCTGCTCGACGGCGTGCCGGTGAAGTCCTGCACCGTGCTCGCCGTGCAGGCCGACGGCCGCGAGGTGAAGACGGTGGAAGGCCTGGAGCAGGACGGCAAGCTCCATGCCATTCAGAACGGTTTCCACCAGGAGCACGGCCTGCAGTGCGGCTTCTGCACGCCGGGCATGATGATCACCAGCAGTGCCCTGCTCGACCACAATCCCGATCCCAGCGAAGCGCAGATCCGCCAGGCGATTTCCGGCAACCTCTGCCGGTGCACCGGCTACGTCAACATCATCAAGTCCGTGCAGCACGCGGCGGCCGCGCTCCGGCAGCCGGTGGAAGCTGCCGAGCTGGCGGCGAAATAAGGGGAACAGCCATGGCGACGACGACACTCAGAACCAGTCCCGAAGTCTGCGGCATGGGCCACTCGATGAAGCGCAAGGAGGATCCGCGCTTCATCCGCGGCCAGGGCCATTACGTCGACGACATCAAGCTCCCCGGGATGCTGCACATGGACATCGTGCGCAGCCCCTACGCGCACGCGAAAATCCTTGCCATCCACACCGAGAAGGCCATGGCCGTCCCGGGCGTGTTGGCGGTGATCACCGGCGAGACCCTCAAAGGCTTCAACCTGCACTGGATGCCGACGCTCATGTCCGACACCCAGATGGTGCTGCCGGTTGAAAAAGTGATGTATCAGGCGCAGGAAGTGGCGGCGGTGATCGCCACCGACCGCTACGCCGCCGCCGACGGCGTCGACGCCGTGGAGGTCGAGTACGAGCCGCTGCCGGTGGTGGTCGATCCCAAAAAGGCCCTGGAGCCGGGCGCGACGGTGCTACGCACGGACAAGGAAGGGAAGAAGGACAACCACATATGGCACTGGGAGACCGGCGACCGCGCGGCGACGGACAAGGCTTTCGCCGAGGCCGAGGTGACGGTCAAGCAGGATATTTATATTCCGCGCATCCACGTCGCCTCGATCGAGACCTGCGGCTGCGTGGCCGACTTCAACAAGACGGACACTCACCTCACCGTCTACATGACGACCCAGGCGCCGCACGCCATCCGCACCGTCATCGCCCTGGTGGCCGGCCACGTCGGCCTTTCGGAAGAGAAGATCCGCGTCGTCTCTCCGGACCTGGGCGGCGGCTTCGGCGGCAAGGTGCCGGTCTATCCCGGTTACGTGATCGCCATCGCGGCGTCGGTGGTGATCGGCAAGCCGATCAAGTGGGTCGAGGACCGCATGGAGAACCTGCAGGCCGACTCCTTCGCCCGCGACTATCACATGACCGCCGAGCTGGCGGCGAAGAAGGACGGCACGATGACGGCGCTGCGCATCAAGACGCTCGCCGATCACGGTTATGCCGACGCCGCCGCCAACCCGTCGAAGTTCCCGGCCGGCCTGTTCTCGATCTGCACCGGCTCCTACGACATCAAGACGGCCTTCACCGAGATGGACGCCGCCTACACCAACAAGCCGCCGGGCGGCGTCGCCTACCGCTGCTCCTTCCGCGTCACCGAGGCCGTGCACGCGATCGAAAGGGTTACGGACGTGCTGGCGGCTGAGCTGAAGATGGACCCGGCGGAGCTGCGCTTCAAGAATTTCATCCGGCCCGACCAGTTCCCCTACAAGTCGGCGCTCGGCTGGGAGTACGACAGCGGCAACTATGCGGGGGCGCTGAAGAAGGCGATGGACAAGATCGGCTACGCCGAGCTGCGAAGGGAGCAGGCGGAGAAGCGGGCGAAGGGCGAGCTGATGGGGATCGGCATCTGCTCCTTCACCGAGATCGTAGGTGCCGGTCCTTCGAAGGACTTCGACATCCTGGGTATCAAGATGTTCGACTCGGCGGAGATCCGCATCCACCCCACGGGCAAGGCGATCGCCCGCTTCGGCACCAAGTCGCAGGGCCAGGGGCACGAGACGACCTACGCCCAGATCGTGGCGGAAGAGCTGGGCATTCCGGCGGCGCACATCCAGGTCGAAGAGGGCGATACGGACACGGCCCCCTACGGCCTCGGCACCTATGCCAGCCGCTCAACGCCGACGGCCGGCGCTGCCGCGGCCATGGCGGCCCGGAAGATTCGCGACAAGGCGAAGAAGATCGCGGCCTACCTGCTCGAAGTGAGCGAGGACGACCTCGAGTGGGAGGTCGGCAAGTTCTCCGTCAAGGGCGCGCCGCAGAAGTCGAAGACCATTCAGGAGCTTGCCTTCGCGGCCTACACCAACCATCCGCCGGGCATGGAGGCGGGGTTGGAGGCGGTCGACTATTACGATCCG
Source organism: Thermoanaerobaculia bacterium (assembly GCA_049284515.1). GTDB lineage: Bacteria > Acidobacteriota > Thermoanaerobaculia > Multivoradales > UBA5704 > DATARR01. The sequence continues at coordinate 4,278 of JBAPYB010000404.1, read as the reverse complement.
CCGAACCTGACCTTCCCCTTCGGCAGCTACATCTGCGTCGTGGACATCGACCGCGGCACCGGCGAGGTCAAAGTCCGCCGCTTCCTGGCGATCGACGACTGCGGCAACATCATCAATCCGATGATCGTCGACGGCCAGATCCACGGCGGCTTGAGCATGGGCCTGGCGCCGGCGCTCTACGAGGAGATCAGCTACGACGAGAACGGCAACAACTCGGCCGGCAGCTTCATGGACTACCTCGTCCCCACCGCCATGGAGACTCCCAATTGGGAGACCGGCAAGACGGTGACCCCCTCGCCCCACCACCCGCTGGGAGCCAAAGGAGTCGGCGAGTCGGCGACTGTGGGTGCCCCTCCCGCCATCGTCAACGCCGTGGTCGACGCGCTGGCGCACCTCGGGGTGCGGCACATCGAGATCCCGATGACGCCGGAGAAGGTGTGGAACATCCTGAAGGAGAAGGGGGTGGCGGAGTAGCACCAAGTTGTCAGCCACTGCTCCCAGCCCCGTGGCCTGCCGCGTCAGGCCACGGGGCCGAATGGGACGGAGGTGTGTTACCGCCCGGCCAGATCGGCCTGGATTGCCGCGAACTGCTCCAAGGCGGCCAGCCACGACGGATCGTCATCTTCCCCTTGCGGCAGGGCGGGGGAGCCGATCGAACCGGTTCCGAGAGGGTGGAGCGCCGGAGCGGAAGAAGGGTTGGTCGTTGCCGTCCGGAAGCGGGATTCCACGGCGGTGGATGTTAACAGCTTCCATCCTCGGCTACCCTACCGCGAACGACTGCTGCACCTGCGGCGCCGCGTTGTAGTTCGCGTTGCCTGCCTGGTTGGCGTCGATCACGCACGTACCAACTCCGATGAACGACACCGTCGAGCCCGAGATCGAGCATACCGAGGTCGCCGAGGCGTCGATCGTGAACGCGATGGGCAAGCCTGAGGTGGCCGTTGCGGTCACGGTGTAGGTGGGACCGCCCACCGTCGCCGCGGCCGGAGGGGCCGACGTGAACGAGATCGTCTGTGAGCCCTTGGCCACCGGGAACGACGCGGCGGGGCGAGCCGGAGCCAGGAGGGCGAGGCAGCTTAAGGCCAGAAGCAGCGGCAGGGTTCTGGGGCGCGGGAGGGGAGACGGGCGTGGCATGGAAGATCCTCCTGGTGGAGAAGCCGGCCCGGAATTGAGCCTCTCTATCTTCTAGAGTGCTTCAAGGCAGGCCGGACGGGACGGGGCGGGGCGCCCAATAGACGGTCAATCCCCCGCGCTGGGGGAAGCGGCAAGAAACTGATGATAATTTCAACCTCCCGTCACATTTTGGAACCCACTCAGCTCTGGAAACAAGCCCCCTACGGCCTCGGTACCTATGCCAGCCGCTCGACTCCGACAGCCGGCGCCGCCGCGGCCATGGCGGCCCGGTAGATCCGCGACAAGGCGAAGAAGATCGCTGCCTACCTGCTGGAAGTGAGCGAGGACGACCTCGAATGGGAGCCCGGCAAGTTCTCCGTCAAGGGCGCGCCGCAGAAGTCGAAGACCATTCAGGAGCTCGCATTCGCCGCCTACACGAACCATCCGCCGGGCATGGAGGCGGGCCTGGAGGCGGTGGATTATTACGATCCGCCGAACCTGACCTTCCCCTTCGGCAGCTACATCTGCGTCGTGGACATCGACCGCGGCACCGGTGAGGTCAAGGTCCGCCGCTTCCTGGCGATCGACGACTGCGGCAACATCATCAACCCGATGATCGTCGACGGCCAGATCCACGGCGGCTTGAGCATGGCCTGGCGCCGGCGCTCTACGAGGAGATCAGCTACGACGAGAACGGCAACAACTCGGCCGGCAGCTTCATGGACTACCTCGTCCCCACCGCCATGGAAACGCCGAACTGGGAGACCGACAAGACGGTGACCCCCTCCCCCCCCACCCGCTGGGAGCCAAAGGAGTCGGCGAATCCGCCACCGTGGTAGACTGGCTCCGGGCTCAGGTCCCAGGAAGATCTTCGCAATGTACACGATCTACAAGCTTCATGCGGACGAGCTCGATCAGCGGTTCCTCGACACTCTCAAGCATCAGTTTCAGGACCGTGAAATCGAGATCGTGGTCTCGGAAGCTGCTGACGTCGCAGAGGACGAGACGGCATACCTGCTCAGATCGCCTGCCAACCGCGACCGGTTGTTGAAAGCGATCGAGAACGTGGGTCGCGGGCAGGATCTCGAGACCCTGGACCTCGCCGGCCTTGCATGAGCAGGAAGATCGTTTTCGAGCGGAGCGCGTTTGAAGATTTTCACCGTTCTCTGCCCGTCAACGCTCGGCGTCGTGAGGATCAGTGTGATTTTCTGTTCCTGTTTGGTATTCGGCCGACGGGGCGCGCTCGAAGACGCCGTGCGAGTAGAGATCTTCGTCGAGGTCGTTCGTGGCCTGCGCTTGATGGAGCCAGAGGTTCCAGTAGGCGATTAACTCCTCCCACGATAGATTCCGCAGATCGAGATCCTCCTCGCTCAGGAATTCGTCTCGAAGATCGTTCATGATACGTTCCCCTCGGCCAGTCGGAAAGGCAGAACCCCTTCAGCCCGTGAGACCAACAGGCGATGGGCGTCCAGTAGAGAGAGCCCCTCCATTTCTCTTTGAGTTTCCGGCCAGACCCCTGCCCAACCCTCGGCGGCGGAGCGGTATCGGGCCAGTCGCTCCTCGTTGGCATGGATGAGCGCGCGACGCTCGCGATCGAGGGCCTCCTCGAGGGCCGCTCTCCCCTCGCCGACTTTGGCAAGAAGCGGCCGGTCCGGTAAGACCTCGGCCAGAGCCTCCGGATGGTCGCCGGCAATCCGGATTAGATCGCGGCTGCTGCGGGAGTACCGGAGCTGTGAGCGAGGGTCGGGCATCAGGCGCGCCAAGTCGCCGATCACCGCATAGTCCTTCTCGCGATTGGTCAGCTTCAGGGCCGCCAAGGGTTCGAGACCAACAACTTCATTGCCCGTCGTTTCAGCCTCCTCCCACATGCGGGCTAACAGCTCCGGAGAAATCCGTGGGGGCCTGGTGACGAAATCGGTCCGCAGACGCAGCGCTTCCGGGCGGAACTCGAAATGAGAGCTCCAGCCGCCCGCAAGCCAGCGCAGGTCCAGCGGCGCGCCGAAACGGTAGTGCGCTCCCTTCAGCGAGAGGACCTTCAGGACGTGCTCGACCGCCTCGGGGTCCTCGCGCAGGATCCAGTCGCCGTCCTTGCTCATGATCGCCAGCCGATGGACGACCACGGCTTGGCCCGAGCTGAGCAGGACTCGCAGACGATCTCGATTGAGCTCCGCGGTCAGCGCAAGGTAGGGGTTGTTCGTCATCCTAACAGCAGTATAGCGGCGGAAGAGGCGCGTAGCGACTTCGCTTCTTGAGCATCGTAGAGACCGGTCCGCGGGCGCCGGGGTTCTGCTAGGCTCTCCCTGTCGCTTCAACCCGATCCTCTAGGAGATTCTCTCTATGCCCTCAGCTCGACGCTTCGTTCTTGTTCTATTCGGTCTCGTTGCCCTGCTGGCGCCGGCGATGCTCCAGGCGGCACCGGATGCCCCGGCGACTGTGCCGGCGGTCGGCTCGCCGGCTCCAGACTTCAGCCTCACCACCAACGAAGGCCATGCGGCGGGCCTCAAGGACTTCCGCGGCAAGTGGGTGGTCCTCTATTTCTATCCCAAGGACTTCACGGGCGGCTGCACCTTGGAGGCGCACAACTTCCAGCGCGACCTGGCCAAGTACGAGAAGGCCAACGCGGTCATCCTCGGCGTCAGCGTCGATACCGCGCAGTCCCACAAGGATTTCTGCGCCAAGGAAGGGCTCGCCTTCAAGCTCTTCTCCGACCCGGACGCCAAGGTCTCGACGCAGTACGGCTCGGTGATGGAGTACAACGGCACCAAGCTGGCAGCCCGCAATACCTTCATCGTCAATCCCGAGGGGAAGATCGCCAAAGTCTTCACGGGCGTCAAGCCGAGCTCGCACAGCGAAGAAGTACTGACCGCTCTGGCCGGTCTGCAGGCTCATTGACGACGGTCCCCAGTTCTTCAACCGTCTTACCCAATGTCGAGGCGCCTCCGGCGAGCTCCGTGGGCGCCTTCCCGACCCTCACAAGCTGCCCTCCCGAGTGGGGAGCCTCCCGTTCGAGCAGGTGAGAGCCTCGTCCCAGTGGGGGAGTGTTGAGTCTCGCGTAATTCCGTGGCCATGAATTCGAGCTCTTTCGGGGCGGTGGAGAGCGGTGAGAGCTCCAGTCCCAGACTGGGCCGTCGCGGTGCAATCTGGGACTGGTTTGTTGATTCGTAG
>JBAPYB010000403.1:0-62428 GCA_049284515.1 Thermoanaerobaculia bacterium | reverse complement strand
CTTTGCTCGGTGGGCTTACCGGCATGGCGAAGACGCCCGCGCTACGCCGCGGACGAATTTATCTGACCACGCTGAAGACCGGAACAAACTCAGACGGCGATCACGAAATAGATCGGGCGCCTACACCCCTGTACCCTCCCACCCGAGCACCAAACAGGATGTGAGTCCCGTTCTCTACCAGAGAGACAAAGCGCAGTTGCGGAAACCCACTCTGCCCCCGCGAGGCTCCCGGCCGGCCGAAGGTGGCTTCGTTCTGCGCGGTATCGGGTAGATCCAGGGTGCTGCCATCCACGCTCACCAGCCGCCACTGCCGGTACCAGGCTCCCTGGGTCTGCTCTCGCGCCACAGGAATCGCCAGCGTCTCGTACAGCAGCTTCAGAGGCTCAGAACCCAGCCGTCGGCGGGCTTGCGAGATGCTCGAACGAGCGCTCTGGCGTAAACGCTGGACAGGCAGCCCCAACCGCGCCAAACCCTCGACCAGGCAACGCAGAACCTCGCCGTAGTTGACTTCCATATAGAGGGCCAAGGCCAGCACGTAGTACACCATCACGCGCGCCGGCAACTGCCTGTGACGCTGGCTCTGGCGCTCCGTCGCCTCCAGAGCCTCGTCGACCTTCCTCAAGGGAATGTACTGGGTCAACACACCCAAGCCGATCAAATCTGTCAGTCGAGTACCTTTCGGCAGTGTCGCTGCTTCCCGTGCCATGACGCCTCCTTCCTATCGGAAGGAGGATACCAAATATCGTCTTAAGCGAACGGTATTGATCCTAGCCCCCTCCGGCGGACTCTGGATACTCTCCGAAGAACTTTGCAGGATCGTCCAAGGATCTTCCAGGATCGTCATACCGCCCCGCGCCCCGGCGCTCCTACCATGGGCATCGACGGGGAGCGCGCCACCCGCCCTTGAAAAGGAGATGCCGTGAGTAATAGGAAGATTTGGTTGATCACTGGAGCCAGCCGCGGCATGGGCATCGATTTCGCCAAGGCCGCCCTGACCGCCGGCCACGCGGTCGTGGCGACCGGCCGGAACACGGACGCCGTCGCCAAGGCGGTGGGCGAGTCGGACGACCTGCTGGTCGTCAAGCTGGACGTCACCAGCCTTGCCGATGCCGAGGCGGCGGCGCGGGCCGCTGTCGACCGGTTCGGCCGTATCGACGTGCTGGTGAACAACGCCGCCAACTTTTATGCGGGCTACTTCGAGGAGCTGACGCCGGAGCAGATCGAGCGACAGTTGGCGACGAGCCTCATCGGCCCGATGAATGTCACCCGCGCCGTCCTGCCGGTCCTGCGCAAGCAGCGCTCGGGGCACATCATCTCCATCTCGTCGAGCGCGGGCCTCGTCGGCTTCGAGTTCTGTTCCGCCTACGCCGCGTCGAAGTTCGGCCTGGAGGGTTGGATGGAGTCGCTGCAACCCGAGGTCGCGCCGTTCGGCATTACCACCACAATCGTCAACCCGGGGTTCTTCCGCACAGAGCTCCTCACGCAGGAGTCGACGGCCTACGCTGCGCCGTCCCTCGAGGATTACGCGGAGCGCACAGCGGCGCAGCAGGAGTGGTGGAAGGCCCAGAACGGCCGGCAGGGCGGCGACCCGGCGAAGCTCGCCCAAGCGCTGGTCACGATCACGAGCGAAGAGCCGCCTCCGCGCCGCTTCATCGCTGGCGCCGATGCCATTGCCACCGCCGAGCAGAAGATCGCCGATCTCAAGGCGCAGATCGAGGCCTATCGCGAATTGTCCACGTCGCTCGCTTTCGACGAGTAGACGCCCGCCGAGTCCAAACTGTGTCAGCCCGTTCTGACACTTTTTTGAGGAGTGTCAGAGACACGAAATTTGGAGCCGTTTTTCAGATTGGCATGCCGAAAGCCCACTTGAGACGCCCTTCCCGCGAGAGATCCCGGTGGCACGCCGCTTGCGAATTGAACCTTCCGACAGAGTCGCGACTCTTACATGACTACATAGCGCCCATGAGAACCCGCGTCATGGAGGCGTGGCGACGGGTTCCCTGAGGAGGGGTCAAATGACGATCGAACGGCTGGGGGGAGTGGACCCCCAGGTACGCAGGACTCCCCCCACTCCCCACGGCTATCCAGTGGTCGGGGCTCTGCCTCATATGCTGCCCAATCCTGCCCGCTTCTGTACCCAGATGATGCTCGAATATAACGACCTGGTGCGTCTCGACCTGGGATTCGGATCGATCTACCTGGTCACTTTGCCCGATCACATTCACCACGTCATGGTGGCAAACCATGACAATTATTGGAAAGGCGACGTCTTCGAGCGCACCCGCTTCCTCTTCGGCAACGGGCTGGTGGTCAACGAAGGGGATAGCTGGCGCCGCCAGCGGCACCTCATGCAGCCGGCGTTCGCTCACAAGCGCGTGGCGGGCCTCATACCCATCATGACCGACGTCGTGAATCGACGGCTCGCCCAATGGGAGGCGCCGAGCGCGGCCGGCGAATCCCTGGAGATCGGCCAGGAAATGATGTCCCTCACGCTGGGGATCATCGTCAAAACGATGTTCAGCCTGAGCGTCGACGGCCACGAGCTCGAGGTGATGTCGAAGTGCTTCAGCACCGCCCTGGAACAGATCACGAGGCGAATGGCCACTTATTTCCTGCCCGAGTGGTTCCCCCTGCCCCACCAGCGCGCCACCCGGGAGGCGGTCGCGACCCTCGATTCGATGGTCTTCCGCATCATCAAGGAACGCCGGGAGAGCGGCGAGGACTTCGACGACCTGCTCGGCATGCTGCTCGCGGCGAAGGATGAGGAAACGGGGCAGGGGATGACCGACCGGGAGATCCGCGACGAGGTCATGGTCACCCTGTTCGGCGGCTACGAGGCCACTGCCGACGCCCTGACCTGGACCTGGCACCTCCTCAACGAGCATCCGGCGGTGGACGACACCCTGCGGCAGGAGCTGGCGACGGTGCTCGACGGCCGCACGCCGACGTTCGACGACCTGTGCCGCCTCACCTATACCTCGCAAGTCGCCCAGGAGTCGATGCGTCTCTTCCCGCCGTTCTGGTTCTACAACCGTACGGCCCGGGGCGAGGACGAGATCAATGGCTATCGGATTCCCGCGGGCGCTCAGATCCTGATCTGTCCGTATGCCACCCACCGCCACCCGGACATTTGGAAAGTGCCCGAAGCCTTCCACCCGGAGCGCTTCGAGCCTGCCCAGGTTGCCAGCCGGCAGCGCCACGCCTACGTCCCCTTCGGCACGGGGCCGCGGATGTGCGTCGGCCGCCACCTCGCCATGCTGGAAATGCAGCTCATCCTGGCCATGGTGGCGCAGCGCTATCGTCCGCGCCTCGCCCCGGGCTGGTTCGTGATCCCCAAGGTGGGAACCTCGCTGCGGGCCAAGGGCGGGATGTGGATGATTCCCGACGCGGCGTGAGCCCGAACGGGCCGGCGGGAGCCCGGTGTCAGCCGTTTCAACAGCCGTTTCGTTGTCCGCGGTGCCGTGCCTCCAGAGAGAGTTCAGGCGAAGAGAGCTGCGATCTCCGTGATTGGCAGGAACATCCGGCGGCTGTCTGCTGAGAACCTGAGAAAACGGTAGCGTGTATAGAACTGCTCGGCGGCAGCATCCTTGGCATCCACGACCAGCGCGAACGTCGCTATCTCGCTCTTCAGCACTCGCGAGCAGGCATCGAAGAGGAGCAGCTCGCCCAAGCGTTTCCCTCGTTGCCGAGAATCGGTCGCCAACCGACCCATGAGCGTGGCTGGCACGATCGGATACCGAGGCAAGCGCTTGGCGACAGAAGATGGCAAGTCGGTGAGAGCGATGCTCAGGGCCGAGAGTGTGTAGTAGCCGAGAACCTGGGCGGGCTCGGCGGCCGGCGTCAGGATGAAGCACGAAGCCACTCTCCGCCGACTGTCCTGGCCGACCTGCGCTCTCAAATAGCGGTCGAGCGGCTCTACCCCCGAAGAGAAGGCCGCCCGGTCGTGGTGAGCGCTAAGTGGATCGATCCGATAAGGCGAGATCTCGGTCGCGGCCACTCCCTCTCCCGACCATCTTCCTGTATCGCTCTGCGGCGGTCCGCAGCTCCGGGACCGGCTCACGCGGATTGAGCAGCGCTTCGGCAAACGCGAGGCTGTCGGCTGCTGTCAAGCGGATCGCCTCCAGCTCGGCGATCGCCTTGACCGCCGACTCATGGACGCTCGCGATCACGAAGTCCGTGAGCGTCCGGCCCTGCAGCTCGGCGGCACGCTGGAAAAGCGCCTTCTGCTCTCTGGAGATGCGCGCCTCCAGCCGCTCGTTGCGCGGCCCTGCCGGGACTCTCTTCGATGACGTACGACCTGCCATGGGCAAAGAGTACGGCAACTGGACGGACACTGCAAGGCCCCCCAAGGTGCCACGCCGCTCACTTCCCTCCACTCAACACCCGTACGATCCGGAGCTCGGCGAGCACCGCCCTACGCCGCGACGTAGCATCCCAGCCGGTGCAGCGCCTGCTGGATCGACACCCAGACGACGAGCTCGATCTGCGCCTCGGGGGACAGGCCTTCGGCGACCTCGGCGAGGAGCGCCGGAGGCACCGTGGCCGGGCTCGGGGAGATCGCTTTCGCCAACCGGAGCGCTAGGACGGCCGCCCGATCCAGCCCGGGCAGCGACGCCGGCTCCGCTTCAGGATCGGCGGCAAAACGGGCGACCGCCTGGAGGGTCTCCCCGGTCACGGGCGGACTGGTCCGCAGGGCCAGCTTCCGGGCCTCGGCGGCGAGGGTCTCGTCGCCCACCGCGGTGGCGTAGACGAGACCGGCGAGGAGCTTGACGGGCAGGCCGAGCCGGCTGTCCGCCGCGGCCAGGTTGTCCCGCAGGACCGTGGCGATGGCCTTGACCGCCCGCTGGCTGGAGACCTTCGCGAGCAGCGGAAAGTCGTGGCCGGTCTGCGCCTCGAGATAGCTCCCCACCGCGGGCCAGCGCGACGGGACCCCGCGGGTCCACGTCCCCTCGAGCTTCACGGCGGCCGGCACGTAACGCAGGAACGCCAGCTTGGTGGCCAGCGTGTCCCCGCCGCCGGGGCGCGGCTGGAACTTGGGGTCCGCGGACGGCTCGCCGTCGACCCTGTGCTTGCCCGTGGTCCAGCCCGTCGGGAGGAGGACCGGGGAGACCTCCCGCACGGCGGGCTCCTCCAGGTCGACCCCTACGGCATCCATGAACTTGTTGAGGAAGCCCATCAGGGCGACCCCCAGGGCGATCCCCTCGGCGTTTCGGGCGGAGAAATGGCGGCGGAGCTCGTCCTTGTGCTGGCGCGTGAAAGCGCAGGGGATGCGCGCCAGGGCCTCGGCCGCGGCCACGGCCGCGTTCTCAGCCGGCCCACGGTTTCCCGTCAGCGACTCGGGCGGCGCGCCGCGGCGCAGGGCGAAGGAGCAGGTGTGAGCGGTGCAGTAGGAGCAGCGCGCCGTCCAACTGGCGGTGTAGACGGCCAACCCGAGGGGCACCAGCGGCGGCCCCCAGCCCCAGATCGAGAAAGGCAGGTTGAGGAGGTTCGGCACCAGCAGGTTGTAGCTCCGGAACCCGAGCGGCCAGATGGCGAGCAGGGAGTCGCAGTTGGGCACGATCCCGATCACCAGCCGGACGAGTTGGAGCAGCGGCCCGTACTCCTGGTCGAGCCGCGAGAGGCCCACGGCGGAAGGTTGAAGGGACCGGGCCAGCGTCTCCGGCATCGCCTGCGTGTCGAGGCTCATGGGGCCTCCTCAGGAAAAGGCGTGGTTGTCCCCTCAGTGTACCCCCATTCCCCCCGGTGCAGCCGGGCGCCGGCGAATCTTCCCTCAGGACGCCGGCATGCGCAGGGTGAAGTAGTTGACGAGCCGGGTCGCCGCCGGTGGATCGAGGTTGCTGAGGCAGATCACCACGATGCCGAGCTGCGGGTAGATCCGCAGGTCGCCGTTCATCCCGGGCGCGCCGCCGCTGTGGCCGTAGCTGCGCAGCGGTCCCTCCCCCTCGATGCCGAAGCCGAACCCGTAGTCCTCCTTGTACGGCGTGGTCGCCGCCTTGAGGCTCGCCTTGGAGATCAGCTTGCCCGACTCCAGCGCCTCGGCGAACCGCAGGAGGTCGCCGGCCGTCGAGTAGCCGCCGCCCGCGGCCGTGCCCCGCCAGGGCAGCGTGTCGGTGTTCGGCACCCAGCCGCCCTCGCCTTTCATGTAGCCGACGGACCGGTTCGGCACGGCGTCGGCCTCGGTCAAGGAATCCGTGGAGGTCATGCCGGCGGGCTGGAAGACATGGCTCCGCACGTAGTCGTAATAGGACGTGCCGGTCACCTTTTCGATGATGGCGCCGAGCAGCACGAAGCCGTAGTTCGAGTACCGGAACTCCGCTCCCGGCTCGTGGTCGAGCCCGCGCGAGCCGTAGAGCTTCAGGTAGTCGCCGTGCTCGCGCAGCGTCAAGCGATTCTTCTCGAAATCCGGACCGAAGATGTCGCCCGTCCCCCCGGTGTGCGTGAGCAGGTGCCGCACCGTGACCTTCGTGGCGACGTCCTTGTTCGGATAGTCGGGGAGGTATTTCCCGATGGGATCGTCCAGCGACAGCTTGCCCGCCTCGACGAGCTGCAGCGCCGCGACCGAGGTGAACATCTTGTTCATCGATCCGAGCCGGAACCGCGTGTCGAGCGTCGCCGGCGTCTTGGATTCCCGGTTGGCGAAGCCCCAGGCCTTTTGCAGCAGCGCCTGGCCGTGCCGGGCGACGAGCACGGCGCCGGAGAATTCGTCCTTCTTCGCCTGCTCATCGGCGCGGGCCGTGACGGCCGCCAGCGCGTCCGCCTCCTTCAACCGCGGAATCGCGAGGTCCGCAGGCCGGGGAATGGCTTCCAGCGTCGACTTGAGGATCTTCGCCGGCTCGCCGGCGCTCAACTGCACCTCCAGGCGGGCCACCGTGTCCGAGCCCTTCTCCTGGAGCAGCACGACGAGGTGCAGAGGCTCGCTCTTCTCGACCCGCACCACGGTGAACCCGCCGGTCATTTCACGAAACCGCAATCTGTCTTCGACCGGCGGCGTCGGCCCTTCCCGCGGATAGGCCGCGTCGAACGCCTTCAACTGCGCAGGATCCGCGGAATTGAACGCCGCGAGCCAGGCAGCGAAGACCTTGCCGGCCGGCGTCTTCGGCAGCTCGGTCTCCGCCGCCCGCGCCGCAGGCGCCGCCAGAAGGGTGAACAGGAAGAGCGCGACCGCGAAGACGCGGGAACGCCAGGAATGATAGGTCATGGGAGACACTCCTTTTCAAAGGGGACGAGCTCGATCCCGCCGTCTATAACGAAGACGCCGGGAAAGAGTTCCGCGGCAACGGCCTGTATCCCCTCCCGGCGGCGGTCTCCGGACCGCCGCCCGGCCGGCGATACCTGCCGGTCCTGCCGCTCCGGGCTGTTGACAGAGTATAGACAATCGTATAGACTTCGGTCATGAGCACACGGGCCAAGTTGTTTCAGAATGGTGGCAGCCAAGCAGTCCGCTTACCGAAGGAATGCCGGTTTCCCGAGGGTCAGCGGGAGGTTGTAGTCCGTCAAGAGGGCCGCCGCGTCATCCTGGAGCCGGTCGAGGAGTGGTCTCAGGAGTTCCTTGCCTGCCTCGGTACTTGGTCCGGCGAGATCCCACGCCCCCCGCAGGCCCCAGCGACCGACCTCAAGGATCCCTTCGCCTGAACCCTCAATACATGCTGGACACAGACACCGTGAGCTTCGCGCTCCGGGGTGAGGGGAACGTTGCTCTGAATTTGCGCCAGCACCGGCCCTCCGAAGTGTGCATCAGCTCGATCACGCTGGCGGAGTTGCGCTACGGAGCCGACCTCAGACAATCTCGGAAGCTCCATGCCCTGATCAGTACCTTTGTTCGAGATGTCGCCATTGTCCCTTTCGATCAGCTTGCCGCAGACCGTTTCGGCATCCTTGCCGCTGATTTGTCTCGGCGAGGAACGCCGATTGGTGCGTATGATACTCTCATCGCGGCCCATGCGTTGACTCTCGGGCTGACCTTCGTCACAAACAACCTCAAGCACTTCAATCAGGTCCCGGGTCTCCAAACGGAGAACTGGGTCTAGCTCCAAGCTCCTCGCCAGACCGCTGCCGGAAAAGCGCTCAGCCGGCTCCTCAGCGTTTCAAGGCGCTCCGCGCTTCTATACTTCGCCAGGAAGCGGCTGGCCCCCCGAAGACAGGTGCCAGCCGATCCGCCGGCGACACCCCCAGCCCGTCCTCGTCCCCTTTAAGGCTCCTCAAACACCAGTTTCTTTAGATGTGGATCTCGCCTCCGCCTGATCCGGAGGTGCCACCGTCCACAATCCTCTGAAAGGAGCACACGATGACAGTGTCCAAGGCCTTGATCCGTTCAACCGTAGGAGCCGCCCTGATCCTTGCTTTGATCGGCGGCTCGCCCCTCTTCGCCGGGGAGACCATCCACAACGGAGTCGATCTGTGGATGACCGTCTCCGGCTTCGCACAAACGAGCTTCACGAGCGACCCCATTCCGGCAGGCTTCTTCTGCGAGGGCTCGCAGCCGTTCACCGGCACTGTGAAGTTCAAGGGCGCGCCTCTGGCGGTCGAGCCCGCCGGCAGCCTCGGCGCCATCGACACCATCGTGCGCCGCCTCGACGACGCGAAATTCGACGCCAAGGGGGAGGCGACCACCCGCATCCAGCTCATGGCACTCTCGCTGGTGAGCACCAAGCCGATCGAGACGAGCTGCGGGCAGTATGACGTCGCGGTCAGCCTGACCGGCAAGCAGCCGACCACGTTGATGAAGATCATCAAGACCGACGCCTTCGGCGGCACCTACACGGCGCCCCTGGAGCTCAACGTCAAGGCCGTCTTCACACCGGTCAACGGCGACAAGAGCGCGCGGCGCGAGGTGACTCGTAAAATCGACCTCGGGCCCGGCACCCACTCGGTCTGGGCCTACCTCAACCTGCCGCGCTACAAGGAAGGCGTCCGGGTCGACACCAAGGGCAATGGGCGGGCGGACACGCTTCTGCCCCCCTCCTCGAACTTCCTGGCGGGCGTCTCTCCGGCCGTGCTGAAGGCGGCTCCCCCGCTGCCCAGCCTGGCGACCGCGGTCGGCGGCGGCTCGCCCTGCCCCGCGGGCCAGTGCCCCTACCAGTCCTGCCACTGCGCTGCGGTGGACACCAATCCGCCGTGGAACCAGTCGGCCACCGGCTGCGCCCAGGACCACCTGCACTGCATCTGGACCTGCGCCCCGGCCGGCGCCTCGGGCCCGAACGGGCTCGTCGCCTGCGCCGACCAGGTCCAACAGTTCGAATGATCCAACCCTCGGCGGCGGTCTCCGGACCGCCGCCGGCCCTTCCTTTCCGCTCCAGCCTGCTGCCTTATCCAGTCCGGCGTCGTAGACTTCGGGGTTCACGGTCTGCCTGCCACGACGAACCGAACGACGCCATGATGGTCCATCTCCTCGACGGCACCTACGAGCTGTTCCGGCACTACTACGGCCGGCGCCGCTTCGAGAAGGGCAAACCGGCGCCGTTCGGGGCCGTCACCGGCGTGCTGCACACGGTGTTGGAGATGATCGAGAAGGGGGCGACGCATCTCGGCGTGGCGACCGATCACGTCATCGAGTCCTTCCGCAACGGCCTCTGGCCCGGTTACAAGACATCGCAGGGAGTCGAGCGCGCGCTCCTCGCGCAGTTCCATCCCTTGGAAGAGGCCCTTACCGCTCTGGGCGTCGCCGTCTGGCCCATGGTTGAGCTCGAAGCGGACGATGCTCTCGCCTCCGCCGCCCGCCTCGCCGCCGAAGACGAAACCGTACAGAAGGTCTGCATCTGGACGCCCGACAAGGACCTGGCCCAGTGCGTCCGCGACGACCGGGTGGTGCAGGTCGACCGCCGGGGTAACAAGATCTTCGACGCGGCGGGAATCCGCGAGAAATTCGGAGTTCCCCCGGAACTGATCCCCGATTACCTCGCGCTCGTCGGCGACTCCGCGGACGGCTACCCCGGCATCTCCGGAATCGGTCCCCGGACGGCGGAACAGCTCCTCCACCGCTACGGCCCCCTCGAGAGCCTTCCCCCCAATGTCTTGGGGAACAACCGCGACCTGGCGCTGCTCTTCAAAGACCTGGCGACGCTCCGCACCGACGCCCCCCTCTTCCAGGACGTCGACGAGCTGCGCTGGCGCGGCCCCACCCCGGCCTTCGCCGCCTACGCCGAGCGGCTCGGAGACGCCCGCCTGCTGCCGCGTTCCCTCGCGGCTCCGGTCGCTCAAGAGGGTGTCTGAAAAGTCGCCGGTGCCGCATCGACGTCCACGGTCAGCCAAAGGAGAGCCGCCACGACGCAGACTCCAGACCAGAACACCAGCGTCCCGTTCCACCCCCACGCGGCGGACATTCTCGGCACGAGCCAGATGGAGAGGACGCCGCCAAGATTTCCCATCAGGTTGAGCGTGCCGGCCGCCGCGCCTGGATTCTCCGCTCCGACGGCTGTCGCGGTGGTGAAGAACGGCCCCTCGGCCCCGTTCACGCATCCCGTCGACAGGCTCAGGGCGAGAATCGCGAAGATCGCGCTCGGGAGGACCGCCCCTGCCATCACGAAACCCGCCGCGGAAAAGAGGCACGCCATCGCAACCCGGCGCCGCGCCTGTGCGGCGCCGATGCGCCGGCCGAGGCGATCGGTCGCCACCCCGATGAGCGGCGCGAGCACGAAGGCGGCGAGATTGGGCAGGCCGCCCCACCGGCCGCCGGCGAGTACGGTGAAGCCGCGCCCCTCCGTCAGATAGCGGAAGAACCAGAACACGAACACAAACCACACGGCGGAGTGCAGCAAGTAGGCGATCGAGAGGCGCAGCAAAGGAACGTTGAGCACGAGGGCTCGCAGCTCAGACAATACGCCGCGCCTCGCCCGGGATGCATCCTGCCGCTCTGGATGCGGCGGCCGCGGCGGCATCAGCGCCACCCATGCCAGTGCGGTGACGCTCGCGATGGCACCGCTGAGCATGAAGACCGCACGCCAGCCGAGCTTCTCCATGATCGGTGCCATCAAGAGCGGGGCCGCCGCCGCGCCAAGGCTCGCCGTGGCAATGTAGATGGCCGTGGCGCGCACGCGCTCCATCACCGGCACGTAGACCATGACCGCCATGGCGGCCACGGGGAAAACCGCGGCCTGAGCGATGCCGAGCAGCACCCGGGTGGACACCAGCACCAGGACGGCTCCCTCGCGGGGTATGGCGCTGGTGAGGAACGACGCCAGGCTGCAGCCGGCAAGCGCGAGAGCCAGCGCCGTCCGTGTGCCGAAGCGTTCGCCGAACATGCCGGCCGGCACTTGAAAAAGGGCGTACGAGAGTTGGAAGCCCCACGCGGTGATGGCGCCCATTCCGATCATTGTGAGCCCCACGGCAGGCGCCATACGCTCTTGCGCCACCGCGACGTCCGCACGCACGAGATAGGCGACGCCCGTGACGAGGCTGAGGAGAAGGATGACGCGCCAGTGTTGCGCGGAGCCGTCCTCCCGCCGGTTCGCCTCGTCTTCCCTCATGGCTCCAGCATACCCGACGGTCTGCTGCTGGCCTCCGTCCCCGCAACGGCCCGCGCTCCCCGTTTCCACGGGGAGCGCATTGTTTTGAGATGGAACCTCAGGGCCGGCTGTCAGGATCCGCCGGATCGGTATGAGCGCGCCGCTCATCGCCGTCCCAGGCGCCGTCGCCATCGCGGTCCACGCCGAGGCGCTCGCCGGAGCCGGGTGGCACGCAGGTGTACGTCACGGGGTGGCCGAAGCCCCTGGCCAGAGACCGCAGCTTCGCGTCGGTGATGGGCGGCTGCCCGCGCCGGTCGGTCGCGAACAAGCCCGATCCCACGTACAGGAAGCCGGCCTCGTCGCCGTCGATCCGCGTCTTGGCGACGAGATCGCACTCCCTCGCGTCCGCGCGCTGGCGCAGGAGGTCGATGCGGTTGCCAACCGCCGCGGAGCTCGCGGCTGTGAGCGTGATCTGCTGGCCCACGATGGGCGCCAGGTTGGTGGGGAAGGCCATGATGAACGCTTCGAGCTGCCGCCGCTGGAGCTCCCCTTCCGGCCCGTCCGGGATGCTGTTGCTGTTGGGTCCGTTGAACTGCTCCGAGAAGCTGATCCCATGGACGAAGCGGAACACCGTATCGAGGCTCCCGTCGTTGAGGAACCCGTAGCCGCGCACCTGATCTCCCTTGAAACCGTTGTCACCGCCCAGGAACCCGGGGTTCTCGGGATTCCCGAACCTCCCGACCTTCTGATAAAGGTTGCGCAGGTGGGGGACCTTGAAGAGCTGCGGGTTGAAGTCGAAGCTCGAACGGCTGTTGGAGCCGAAGAGCCCGGGCGCCGCGGTACCGGGGTTGGCATTCGGGTCGATCTTGTGGCAACCGGTGCACGTGAGGACGGCGCCGTTGAAATCCGGAGCCGACGGAATCCCGCAGTTGACGGTGTCGAAGAGCTTGCGCCCGGCCTCCTGGTCCGGCGTGAGCACGTTGTTGAGCGGCCGGTTGGGGTTCGGCGGATACGTGACCCGCAGGATGAAGCCGGTGAACGCACCCATCTCCTCTGGTGAGAGGGGCGCGTGGCGCCCGAGCAGATCCATGAAGGCCGGGTTGAACTTGTCAAACGCCGCACGCTCGTCGAAAGTGCCGCTGTCCGGCTGGGCGCTCGGCGCGTCGTTGCCGCCGGTGCGGTCGCCGCGCCAGTGCATCGGGCCGTGGTTGGCCATGCCGCGCAGGCTCTGCGTCGCCATGGGGCCCTTCATCGGGTGGAAGATGGGCTCCATGGGCTGCCCCGTGACGATGTTGACGAGCGTGCTGTTGAACGGGCCGGGGTTGTCGATCACCTTTGCGTCCGGATTGCCGAGATCCCAGGCCAGGCTGTCGAAATCGCCGAAAACGTGACAGCTCGCGCAGGCGGAGTCGCCGTGGCTCGACGAGAGCTTTGCGTCATAGAGGAACTGGCGGCCGGCCACGATGCTCGGCGGCTCCGGGCTGTGCATTGCAACGTGCGCCGTTTCCGCCCGCGTCCTCGTGTCGACGATCGAGATCCCGTTGTCGAACCGCGTCATCACGTAAAGCTGCCTGCGGTCCTCGTCGAGGGCGAGGCCGGTGGGGCCGCCACCGCTCACGGAGATCTGATTCGCCGTGCTCGGCACGAACGTATCGGTCTCGAGCTGCGCCGTGGAGAAGACCCCCACCTTGCCGGACCCCAAGGCCGCGACGTAGAGCGTCGCGCCATTGCCGGTCACCGCCATGCCCTGGGGAAAGGCAAGGGACCGCTCGTTCTCGTCGTTCGGGGTCGGCGCGCAGCAGTGGTTGTAATCGATGTGTTTGTTGAGGTGCCGCGGGGCCACCCTGGGGGTACTGCCTCCGGGTGAGAGCACGGTGATGCGGCTCTCGTGCAGATGCCCGCGCAGGCTGTGCCCGGCGAAAGTCCCCGGGCCCTCGAACCGGTCGGCGTTGTTCGCCTCGGTGTTGGCGACGTAAACCTTGCCATTCACGGGATTGACGGCCATCGTGTACAGGATGGTGCCGACGCCCTGGAAGAAGCCGGCGGCTCCCGGGACCTGGCGCGGCGGATTCGCCATGGCGTCGAGCACGAACACGTCCTTGTCGGGCAACGCGAACTTCACGAACTCATCGCGGACGCGGCCGAGCGAGTCGACCCAGTGAGTGCCGTTCCACTTGACGATGGCCCCGACCTCGGGCGCGGGACGGCCTTCGGCGTTGGTGGAAGGCCCCGCGACGCCGTCCGCACCAAAGCCGTCCGGAATCGAAGTCTCGGCGATGCTGGTGGTCTGGTTGCCGGTGTGGAAACCGGCGGCGTAGACGCGGGTGCCGTCGGGCGTCACCGCGAGAGCGCGCGGAGTGTCCGTGAAGAGCGTGACGATGGAGATCGGCGTGCCGCCGAGTCCGCCGGAATTGCTGCCGAGCGCGTCCGCGTCGAAAACCCAGACGTCCGCGCGCCCCACGCCCGGGGTCGAGAGCTGGGGATCGAGCGGAATGTTCTGGCCGCGATGGGCCGTGGTGATGAACGCCCGCTTCCGCCCCGGCCCGGCGAAGACGACGTCGCGCGGCTCGTCGCCCACGAGGAGCGTGCGCTCGACCGATCCCTCCAGATCGCCGCCGTGCTCTTCGAGCTCGACGACGCTCACGCTGTCCGAGAGATGGTTGACCACCCAGACCTCATGGTTCGACCGGGCCGCGACGGCGACCGGCTCGAGGCCCACCGGGATGGAGCCGGTGTGGACGAGCGCTTGATCGCGGACGCGAAAGATCTCGAGGCGGTTGTCCGGCGTGTTGACGGCGAACAGGTGCCGCTTGTCTGGAGACAAGGCGAGCGGTCGCACCTGCCCGCTTTCGAAGAGCGTGTACGGGGAAGAGTCCTTGGCGGACTTGTGGCTCCCGGCCTTCGTATCCGCCGACGCCTCGGAAGGCCGGCTCGCGTAGAGCGCTGCCATGAACGCGAACGCCACGAAGGCCATGAGCAACATCACCCAGCCGCGGTAAGAGTGCTGCGGACCCATAACGATTTCCTCCTGTTTGTTGGGTTGAGCGCGCGCTGCTGAGAAGAGGAACGCTCCCGCCGTCGGTTTCCCCTCACCGTTTGACGGAGTGCCGGAACGGCCGGCGTCAAGCTCGGCAAGCCGGGCGTGAGGGGGATCCATTCCGGGCGGTTCGGCAGCCGTGTCCGTCGCGACGGCAGACACTCCTTCTGGTCCGACGGCCACTCCTTTCGTGACGAAAGACACTCCCTTTGGAACAAAAGACACTCCTTTTGGACCGATGGACGTGTCTTTTGAGACGAAAGGCCTCTCTTTTGAGCCAAAAGGACTGTCTTTTGAGACGAAAGGTCTGTCTGCTGAGCCAAAGGTCTGTCTTTTGAACCGGAAGGACTGTCTTTCAAGCCAAAAGACCTGTCTGCTCAACCAAAAGGACTGTCTGCTGAGACGAAAGGACTGTCTTTTGGGCCAAAAGACAGGTCTTTTGAATTGAAATGCCTGTCTTTTGAGGCAAAAGACCTCTCTGTTGGGCCGAAAGGCCTGTCCGCTGAGCCGAAAGGCCTGTCTTTTTGAGCAGGCTCTTCCTTCTCTCCGTTCTCCCCGCTGTCTCCGCGGGGGCAGCGGCTGAGTATCCCGATGCTCGACCTGGCGCTCCCCGAGCGCGTCTGGTTCTACGACATCGACGGGGCCGCCAACACCGCCACCTTCCACGCCCACGATTCCGGTTTCAGCGTCAAGATCCCGACCACGCCGTTCTTCGGCTGCATCGGCGTGGCGCCGGCCGGCGGCGAAGCCAGGTAGAACCCCGTACCTGCGATAGAATGACCTTGAACCAGGCCAAGAGCGCACAAGGAGCTGCTGTGGAAATGCCATGTTCGACTCGCGATGCCCGCGGCCAATGTCATGGAGCAGCAGGCGCCACAAGCTTGCCCCCACCCAAGGACCCAAAGGACCTCAAGGACAACAAGGACGTCAAGGACGTCAAGGACGTCAAGGATAGGCTGTCGGGAATTTGCCATGAGCAAGGGCTTCATTCCGCCGCATGGCGGCTACAAGAACCTGCTTTCCTTCCAGAAGGCCGAGATCGTGTACGACGCCACGGTCTACTTCTGTGACCGCTTCATTGACAAGCGCAGCAGCCGCACCCATGACCAGATGGTCCAGGCGGCACGTTCGGCAAGCAGAACATCGTCGAAGGCAGCATGGCCGCGGCGACCTCGAAGGAGACCGAGATCAAGCTGACGAACGTCGCGCGCGCGAGCCTCGAAGAGCTTCTGGTCGACTACCGCGATTTCCTGCGGACGCGCGGCCTGGAGAAATGGCCCGCGGAGCACCCTTACGCTCTCCGGCTCCGCAAGCTGAACCAGATCCCGGGTGCGACCTACGAGACGTTCCGCAAGGGCATCGAGAGCTCCGACCCGGCCATAGCAGCCAATATAATCATCGGGCTGATCCGCGTGACCACCTACCTGCTTGCCCGCCAACTCCGCCATCTGGAGAAGGCCTTTGTCGAAGAAGGCGGCCTGCGCTAGCGCATGACCCGAGCCCGCATTCAGGAACGACAGAAGCACGGCCGAGGAGAAGGCTGAAGGACAATAAGGACACCAAGGACCTCAAGGACGCCACGGACTACGGAATCGCGACTCTTGGGTCCTTGAGGTCCTTGGTGTCCTTGAGGTCCTTTTCCCCTCCCGACCTGCAGGCTGCGCGACCCTCGGGTCAAGAGGCCCGACCCTCGGGTCAGAATCAAGCGAGCTGCGTGTCCGCTGCGAACTGCTGCTCGACGATCTCGCGGATCTTCGGGATCGCCGATTCCTCGACGCGGCCCGCGAGCGCGAGGGGGACCAGCGCGAGGTCGACGGCGTCACGGACCACCGGCAGCCGGAGGATCACTTTGCGCGCCATCTCTCGATCGGCGCCGGGGCCGCGGAGGCGGTAGGTGGCCGCAATGGTGGTGCCGCAGATCAGCTTGTAGAGGAGCGGAGGGTCGTCCAGGTGGTCCGTCAGCTTCGGCGCGCAGTCGACGAGCTCGGCGGCGCCGTCGAGGAACGTGTTGAAGTCGACGAGCGTACGGACGTGCCGGGCCTGCGCGAAGGCCGTCTCCTCGCGCGCGAGGTCCTCTGCGATCCACTGCTCCAGGTCCGGACGGGCGGGGAGCTCACGCTTGCCGCTGCACAGCAGGGCGAAGTACCGCGCGATCATCTCGGAGCAGGCGGGAACGCCACCGTTGAAAGGCCGGGTCCAGCCGATCAGGGCCAGGCGAGGTCCGAGGTCCGGGTGGAACGCGTGCTTGAACAGCCGGCGCACGTCCTTGACCTCGAGCCCGCCGAGCCACTGCGCCGGAATCGAGCTCTCCTCGTAGCCGGTGCAGCACATGATCACGTCCGCTTCGACGTGCTCGCCGTTGGTGAAATAAACCTTATTCCCCTCGAGACGGGCGACGCCGTGGGGGACGTGACGGATCTTTCCGTTCAGCAGGTTCGCGACGAAGTCGTCATTTTTCTGCAGGGACTTGCCCGTGAAGCCCGCTTTGATGAACCATTCGCTGATCAGTTGTCTTTGGGCATCGCCGGACTCCAGGTCCGCCTGGACGCGCTGACCGTAATACTGCTGCATGTTCTGCCGCGGAGCCCACCCCAGCAGCCGGGTCGTGTAGCCATCGTTCGTCGCGCGCCCGCCATACGGAAAGCGTGAGATGAGCAGCGGGTAGTTCCGCAGCGCCAGATGGCAGGCCGAGGCCACCTCGGAGATCTGGCTCGTCACGTCCGCGGACGTCTCGCCCATTCCGACGCACACGACCCGCTTGCCGCGGAAGGGCTCCGCGCCCTTGTACTTCGCGGTGTGCGTGATCTCTCCCTTGAACGTCTCGGCGCCGGGGAAATCCGGCATGCGCGGCGCTTCGGCACGGAACGCGCCGCGGCAGACCGCGACGGCGTCGAAGCGGTCGCGGACCGTCTTCCCCGCTTGCGTGGTCTCGACGGCGAACGAGCCGTCCGCCTCGCGGCTCACCGTCTCGACCGCGCAGTTGAGACGGATGTGCGGGTCGAGCCCGAACCGCCGGCGAAAGCGCCCGAGGTAGTCGGCGTACTCCTGGCGCTGCCAATGGCGGCGCTCTTCCTCCAGCGGCGGAGGAAAGGACGAATAGGCCATGAAGTACTGCGAGACCGTGAGCTGCATCGGGTCGTAGGCCACGCCCGTCGTGAACACCCCTCCTGGAACGTTCTCGCGCTCGAAGCAGACCGCGTTGTGGCCCTCCTCCAGGACCTCCTTGAGCGCGGTGAGACCGGACACCCCGGCACCGACGATGCACACCCGCAACTTTCTTGCTTCCATGGCGCTCGCTGCTCCGGCCCTGTGCTATCCGTGACGAGCCAATCGTAGCTCGAGGTGCCGCCTCACGTCGGACCATTCACTCGCGAGGATGCTGTACATCACGCTGTCGCGTACCGTTCCGTCGCGTCGCGCCTGGTGGTGGCGGAGGACGCCGTCCTTCCTGGCGCCCAGAGCCTCGATCGCTCGCTGGGAGGCAAAATTGAAATTGTCGGTGCGGAGGCCCACCACCCTGCAGCCGAGCGCGTCGAACGCGTGGCTGAGCAACAGGAGCTTGCAACTGGTGTTGACGTGGCTGCGTTGCCAGCTCTTGGCATACCAGGTGTAACCGATCTCCACCCGGTCGATGGCGGCCACGATGTCGTGATAGCGGGTCGAGCCGACGATAGTTCCGCTCGTGAGCTCGCGCACTGCCCAGGGGAGCATGTGTCCGGCCTCCTGGCCCGCGAGCGCATTCGCAATGTAATCGCGCGTCTGGTCCGGCTCCGGAACCGCGGTGAACCACAGTCCCCACAGCTTCCCATCGGCCGCGGCCGTGAGCAGCTCATCATGATGTTGATCGGCCAGAGGCTCCAATCGGATGCCGTGGCCCTCGAGTATGACCGGGGATGGTTTGTTCATGGCTCTCCAAGAGTACCACCGCTCACCGATGCGATCAGGCCGGATGGATCCCGGCGGTTAGCGACCGAAGTAGCACGAGGTTGCTTCGCTGCCACTGATCAGGAGCTCATCGGCAGGGGAGGTCGGCGGGTGTCGCCGTCTGCGGATCGAGCCCCTCGGTTAGTGGGACGGAAGCGCCGTTCAGGATGGGAGTGGCCCACGTCGGATCGACGCAGATCTTGCAGGCGCCGTGCCCTGAGCTTGCGAGCACGACCCACGAGCCGCAGAGGCTCTTCTGCTCCCTCCCCCAGATGGCGAGCTTGCAGCCTGCGGGCTCGTCGCCGGACCAAAGCACAGGACTGCCGCCGCAAGGGGTCTTCCACCAGTCCGGGCCCTCTTCGCGCGAGCTGCTTGAGATTCCGGTGTTCAGCTTCACCCGCACGCCGTTCTCCTCCAGGAACAGGTCGCTTTGGGCGGACGGAGCGCTGTTCGAGCGCACGACCATCTCTCCGGCGCCGTTCTTCGCGAACCAGCCGTACTGGTTGCCCGGCTCGTACGTCAGTTGTTGGATCACCCCGGTGAGCAGTCCTACCTGGAGCAGCTCTTCGTCCTGGTAGTGCACCGGATCCTCCTTCCAGAGCTCCGAGTTGTAGTTCAGCCGCGTGCCGTCCGGTGAGAGCGATGGCGCGAACGCCCGGCGCATGGGGAAACCGTTGCCGTAGACCGGCTCGGGGTCTCCTCCCGCCACCGGAATGCAGAAGACCTGCGATGGGGCCTGGCTCGAATCGGCGGTGAAGTAGATGAAGTTGCCGTCCCGCGAGAAGACCGCCTCGCCGGCGTTGAGCCCGCTGCTCCCCGGGTTCCCCGGAGGCAGCACCAGGACCCTCACCGTCCGTCCCGCGAACCCATACGGCTGGCTGAATTCGACGAGCGCCAGCCCCCGCTTGTCGAAGGTATTCCAGTAGGTCAGCACCATCCTCCGGCCGTCGTCGGACCACTGCTGATAGCCGAGCCCTCTCGCGCCGCTCACCAGGTGGGCGGCGGTCACCCGCAATAGCAGCGTAGTCCCCTGCTCCGTGATCACCATCAGGTCGTCGATAGAGTTGCTGGTCTCCGGGCCCACGATGACGTCCGCCGTGATGTAGGAGATGTATTTGCCGTTGCGCGACCATACTGGGTGGCGCGCGGCGAAGGGTCCGGTGGTCACCTGCTGCGGGGGTTGCGTGGTGGACGGCGTGGCTCCAACCTGCTGCACGAAAAGCTGAGGCGGATTGACGCGGTCGGAGCTGAACACCACCTTGCCGCCGGAAAGATGAGTCGCGGGCAGTGCCGGGGTGCCCAGAATCAGCGAGTAGCTCTGGGGTGGAGCCCCGAGATTGTAGGCCCGGACCTTCACCTGCCAGGGCCCGGGTTGTGGCGATTCGACGTAGACCTGTTGCACGTTGTCGAGATCGTTGGGGCGGTCCTGGCGCGCCGGATGGATGTCTTCGGGCGTGATCGGCTGCGGCTCGCTCACGCTCGGATACTGGCTTTCGTCGCCCGGCGAGTAGGGCTGGTCGATCGAGTAGGGATAGTGCACGGTGCCGCCGGGCGCCACCAGGGTGAGGCGGTTCCTGTTGATGAGGGTGGACGCGGTCTCGTCTGCGAGTGTGCTTGCCGCCGGGTCGTCCCAGGCCAGGGTCACCTTGAGCGGGCCGCGCGGGCTCGGCGGGACGTCGATGGTGTAGGTGTGGCTCTGTTTCGGTTGCAGCGAGCGCTCGACGATGAACGGCCGTGCCGCCGTGTGCGCCGCGAGGATCCGAGACGACTCCGCCACGTCGATCATCCCGAATCCCGTCGCCAGGTCAGGCCCCTGGTGATACACCGTGGGCGCGTGGGTGTCCGGGTTGTCGGGATCGCTGGCGCGCGGCACGTAGGCGAGGTCTTGAGCGCCTTGGACGAGCAGCGCCTTGAACGTCGACGGCAGGGGCACTCCCGAGCCCGGGGCGTCCTGCCAGAACGGCGAGGGTCCGTGGGCACCGAGCTGGACGGAGAAGGGCGGTCGGGTCAACTGCTCCATCAGGAGCGCCACCGCTCCGGTGACCACCGGGGCCGCGGCGGAGGAGCCCCCGGCCGCGATGAGGCCGCCGCCAAGCCCGGTGGCGGGCATGGGGTTGCCAGGGAAGAGCAGGTACAGGTAACCGATCCCCGCCACGCCCGCCCAGCCGTTCGCCTGCCCCACCGGGATCACGACTGGGTGCCAGGCGCCGTCCGCCGTCGCCTCGAAGGTGATCTGATTCGTGGGGCCGTTCGGATAGACCATCCATCGGAGCACTATGGAAGTGGGTTGCCAGGCCAAATCGCTCTCGAGGCGGTAGCGGAGCCGCACCTGGTCCGCGGAGGTGCCGGCGATGTGGAGCGGCGTGCCGTCCGGCGCCTTGAGTGTCCCGACGATGGGCCGGAAGCTCGTCCAGGGGGGAGCCTTCAGCGGCACCCGCAACGCCTTGACGCCGGCCTCGTCGAGCTGCGTGACCGGACCGGTGTTCTGCATTCCCAACTGCGAATTCTCTGCCCAGCCGCCCTGCCAACTCCCCGCTCCGTCGAAGCTCCAAAGCAGCGAGGTGCTCCCCTGGACGACCTCGATCGAATCGAGGTCGAAGAGCAGTTGTTTCTTGTCGGCCGGAAACAGCTCCTGCGAGCCCGGCGCGCTCAAGTCCGGCTTGATCCGGCCGTCGAAGGTGGGGCCCAGGCTGCTCTGCATCCAGCCCAGCGTCCTGGCGCTGATGTTGGCGACCACGATCGGGTTCTTCGCCGGCGCCAACACCGAGTAGTAGCCGGCCTTGGGACCGTAGTCCGGGCCTTGCGACGTGATGCCCTGGTTGGCGACGGCCCAGATCTGCGGCCGCTGGTCGCCGCCGTCGTCCCCCCGGATCTGAGAATCGACCATTGCGGCATATGAGTTGTATTCACCATAGGTCCGCATGGTATAGGAATGATTCGACACGTCTTCGTTGGTGCCGAAGCAGGCGAACGTGGCCTCTGGAGCGACGCCGCGCCACTGCCGCGGCGTACCTCCCTGGCGTACGCTCAGGAAGCCGTTTCCCAACGCGATTCCGGCCGTCATCGTGCCGTGGCCGTTCGTGGAATCCTCGGCCGGGCAACTCGGGTCCCAGCGCGGTGTGGTGCGGTTGCCCAGGAGATCGTGATCCCAGAAATCGTCGCTCGCGGTATCGAGCCCCTCGTCGTTGGCGAGGGTCACTCCCCTGCCCGAGAGCGAGTAACCAGGCGGGATCGAGGCGAAGTTGATCTGTTGTAGATCGTCGACGCCTGTTATCCACCGCGCGTCGTCCAGCAGCGGCAACTTGGGCAGGGGGCCCAGGTCGACGCTGTAGACGGCCTCGACCGCGAGAAGGCCATCCAGGGCGGCCGGATGGATCTCGAGGGCCCGGAGGGTCTTGCTGAGGGTCACCGGAGGCGCCGTTCCGCAGTGGACCGCATCCACCACCTGCTGCATTTCGGACTGCGGGGTGCCCGGGAAGAACTGGACGACCACACGCAGGTAGTCGCCGCTGCTGTCATAGGCCCACCGCAGGTCTCGGCTCGTTTCCCCGGCTTGCTCCCTCCAGGGCTCGGGGCCGGCTGCGGCCAGGCGCGGCGAGGCCTTGTCGCTGGGTTGGAGAACCGTAATGGCAGCGATGTCGGCGAGATAGAGCGCCTGTCCGAGCCGTCGCGGCAGGCTCCCTGCGAGCGGCGCGCGCACGAACCAGTTTCCTTCCCCCAGGTACGCCACCCGATCCAAGCCTTCCGCTTGCAGGCGGCGCCACACCCGTTGGTCGGGAATTCCGCGAAGCTGCACGACGAGGAGCACCGACGAGGCGCCCTCGGCTCTCGCGGCCTCGGCATGCCGGATAACGGCTGGATCGATGCCGGACGGCGGAGTGAAGGTGCGAGACCGCAGCCGGATCGGCTGGGGGTGGGGTGGCAGCGACGCGGCGGATTCCGCCTCGACGCGGTCGAGCGGCTGGGCGGCAACCCCGAGAGGCGACAGGGCGAGGAGGGCGAGGAAGAGCGCCGCGAGGCCGGCCCTCTTCACCGCGGGAGCGCTGCTCGGAAGTGGCAGGAGTAAATTCGGATGGACCGACGAGCTTGTTGACATGGCCCTCTCCTGAGGTGTCAGCGGCGCTCGGTCCACTCCGAGTCGCTCTCTGCGTCATAGATCTTTCTGGCGGCAAAAAGTTTAGCCGTGGATCTGCCGCGGGCTCTGCAGTCTAGGTACCGCGCCCGATAGGCGTGCAACAATCGGTCCCTGTGCACCGATGCTACACTCGCCCCGCCTCCGGACGCAGTGACCATGCCCATGACCGATCAGCATCCCTCGGTTCGTAACGAGCAGGTCCTCGCGCGCCAGCTCTCGACGGCGCAGCAGGCGATGATGGCGCTCGGCGGTGCGATCGGGACCGGTTTGTTCCTCGCCAGCGGCCTGGCGGTCAACGTGGCCGGACCGGCTGTCATCGTGTCCTACGTGATCGTGGCCGGCATCTCGCTGCTCCTCGGACACGCAGTGACGGAGATGGCGGTGGCCCAGCCGACGGCGGGCGCCTTCGGTGTTTACGCCGGGATGTACGTCTCACCCTTCGCCGGCTTCGCGGTGCGCGTGAGCTATTGGCTGATGCAGGTGATCGCGACCGGCGCGCAACTGGTCGCCGTGTCGATCTACATGAGCTTCTGGTTTCCAGGGGTGCCCGGCGCCGTCTGGGTGCTCGTGTTCGCCGTGCTCCTCGTGTACACCAACTCGCGGGCGGTCGGCCGCCTGGGGATGATCGAGTCCTGGCTGGTCATGATCAAAGTCGTCGCGGTGGCGCTCTTTGCCGGGCTCGCCGTGCTGATCGTGCTCGGCCTGACCGGCGGTCCCGCGATCGGCCTCAGGAACCTCACCGGGCAGGGCGGCTTCCTGCCTTTTGGCGTCTCGGGGATCTGGCTCGGCTGCTGTTTCGTCATCTATTCGTTCATCGGCGTCGAGATCGTGGGCGTCACCTCGGGCGAGGCCGCCGACCCGGCCCGTACGATTCCC
Source organism: Thermoanaerobaculia bacterium (assembly GCA_049284515.1). GTDB lineage: Bacteria > Acidobacteriota > Thermoanaerobaculia > Multivoradales > UBA5704 > DATARR01. Next base: position 39,015 of record JBAPYB010000403.1, on the reverse strand, counting down.
GCTGCGATGCGACGCATGATCCTCGGCCTGTCGGCGATCTACATCGTGACGATCGCGCTGCTCGTCGCCCTGACGCCGTGGAACCAGTTGGGCGTCGGCGAGAGCCCGTTCGTGAAAGTGCTGCGAGAGGTCGGCATTCCCGGCGCCGCGGGGCTGATGAACTTCGTCGTGCTCAGCGCCGCGCTCTCGAGCTCGAACGCCAACCTCTACATGATCTCGCGGATGCTGTTCTCGCTGGCGCGCGGCGGCTTCGTGCCCCCGGCGCTCGGCGCTGTCAATCGGCGTGGCGCGCCGGTCAACGCCCTGCTCGTGTCGAGCCTCGGCCTCGGCGGGGCGGCGCTGGTCCGGGCGCTCTGGCCGGACTCGGCGTATGTATGGTTGTTCGGCGTCGCGCTCTTCGGCGCCCTCTTCGTCTGGCTGATGATCTTCGTGACCCACATCGCGTATCGGCTCGGCGGCAAGCCCTTGCCTCTGGGCTCCTGGGTCGGCGCCGCCCTGATCGCCGCGATCCTGGTTTCCACCTGGTGGGTCCCCGGTCTGCGGTCGACGCTGCTTGCCGGCGGTCCGTGGCTCCTGCTGTTGGCGATCGGCTATCGATTGTCGGCCAGGCGTTCCGCCTCGTGAAGGCGGGTCTCGAAATGGGCCGGCAACGAAACCTCCAGCAACTGCAAGTCCTCGGAACAGTCCGTCAACGCCGTCTTCATGTGAGGCGGAATCACGTACGCGTCGCCCTCGCTCAGCGCATGCGCCCCCTGGCCGTCGCCGTGCAGAGTCATGGCGCCTGAAAGGACAAACGCAAACAGAATGTCCGCCGTGTGGCTGGTCACCTGGCCGGTCACCTTGCGGGGTCCGCGGCCCACGGGGCGGGCCACCTGCACGGAGGCGACACCCGCGGTCGCCGCGCCGATGCCCGTCTCCCGCGCCTCGAATCCCGGCAGCCTCCAGGGCGCCCAGACGGCGTTTTCCACCTCGCTCCGGCAGAAGGTCTGGCCGCCAAAATCCCGGTCGGGCCGGAGCGTCGGCGTAGGCAGCTCCATCTCGTGGTCGACGGTGGTGACGTGCTCGGCCGGAACGCCGATTTCAACGACCTGGAGATCCTCCGACGCCTCGAGCACCCGGTGACGGATCTGCGGCGGCTGGATGACGCAGTCGCCCGCTTTCAGGAGGAAGGGCGGCCCTTGATCCTCGTACACCAGGCGCACCCAGCCGTGGTAGCAGAAAATGAGCTGAAAGCCCACCGTGTGATAGTGGACCATGTCCGGCACGGGCCCGGCGTCGGGAATGCGGATGTGCGAAGCGATGATGCTGCCACCGAGCCGGCCGGGGATCAGGTCCCGATAGTGCATGCCCGCGCGGCCGATCACCCAAGGGGTGTTGTCCTTCAGGCGGCGCACGACGAAGGCATGCTGCGTCGGCGGCGTCTCCAGGCGCGGCTGGGCGTCGACGATCCGGATTCGCACGCCGCCCGGAGCCGTCAGCTCCCGCCGGCCCCCGGCGAACGCATCGGGATCGCGGCACAACAGCCGCAGAGCTCCCGCCCCCGCGGCGACGTCCGAGCCCCGCTCCAACCGCAGGCGCAGGCCGTGCCCGGACAACACCGCCACAGCCGGATCGTCGGCCGGGAAGATCATGTCCAACCGGAACCCGAGCTCCTGGGTATAGAAGGCCAGATCCGCCGCGAGGTCCTGGGAAAGTAGGGACACCTCGGCCGCCTGGACGTTGTTCATGCCTTGTGTCATGCCATCTCCCGGTCGGCTCGCGGCTGAGGCTATCCAGAAAAACCGCGGCAATCAAGAGGCGCGAGCCATTACCAGCCATTACCCCCGAACCAGACGCCGACGCCTGCACGTGCACGCCTGGCTATTTGTCGGCGAATCGGCGACACGGTAAGCTTGCGGCCAGCATCGGGGACACCCTAGAAAACTCCAGGAGGTGCAAAATGCGGTGTCGGCTTCGGGTACGCGCCATCATCAGCGACAAAGCTCTTTGGCTGTTCGCTCTGGCCCTCTTGGCCGGTCTGCGCTCGGCGGCTTCGCCCATGCCCTCGGTGTACTTCAAGACGGCCCCACCTCCACCGGACGTACCGAGCGAGGTCCTCATCGGCGAACAGCTCAAGTTCAAGGTGCGGTTCAAACAACCGAACACCGCCACCACCGGCTATGGGCCGTTCGTCGACCTGGTGCTCGATACCGGCGGCGCCGATATCAAGAAGCTCTGCCCCAATTGTGATGGCATCAAGTTCGTGAAGGCGGAAATGATCGACGTCGGCGGCGGGCCCATCGCGTTGAACAGTTTCACGGTCTCAGCGCCTTGCGTTCCGGCGCCGGCGACGATCACCTTGCCGCACCCGTTCGCCGCCAGCGGGCTCGCACCGGTAACAATTCCCGCCGGCGCCGAGCTCGTCACCATCGAGCTTCCCTTCGGCAGCTTCACCCCTCCGCAACCCGACGTCGTACTCGAGATCACGGCGAGCGTGAGCAGTCTCGCGGACGACGGCGTCCCGCTGAACATCTCGGCGCGCGGGGGCTTCCGCTATGGCGCGGACGCGCTGGACAATCCCTCCACGGATCCCCCCGTCCTGAGCGACGCCAGCCCCAACAGCGCGGCGTGGAACGCGCAGGCGCAGACCATACCCCGGGTCATGATTCTCAAGAAGGAATACCTCGGCCCCGAAGACGAGGCCGCGACGGGCCCCAATTTCATCGGGCTCTATCCGCTGCAATACAAGCTCACCGTGGACATCGCCGCCGGACAGACGGTCAACAACCTGGTTTTGACAGATTGTCTTCCTCCCGCCATGGCGTTTCACCAGTTGGGAGCGGTCACGCCGGCGACGACGGCGGTGACTCTGCCGGTCATCGATGCCCCCGCTCTGCACAACTGCTTGACGGTAACCTGGCCTTCGCTGACCGGGGCAACCGGCCCGGACGCCACCGTGTTCTTTCAGTTCTTCATCCCAATGGTGGATGCCAACGGCATTCCCATACCGCCGGCAAACTGTACGCCGGCCCTGGTGAACAACGACGTCAAGGCGGAGGGAGACTGGACCCAGACGCCGCACGATCCCTGCGACACCTCGCCCCTGCACGTCGTCAGCGACGTGACGCCGGTCGATCACACGCTCCACGCCAAATGTCTGGCGATCCAGAAGGAAGTCAGCAACGCCACTCATCCGGGCGCCGGCCCCGTGCCGGGCGACACGTTGCGATATGAGCTGAATTTTCAATTTTCTGACTTCAAGACTTTCAGCGGCATCCAGATCAGAGACGTGCTTTCGGATGGCCAGCTCTTCCTGCTCGCGCCGGCTCCAACCCTGAAGGTCGCGGACAAGTTCGCGCCTCCGGGCCTGACGGGAACCTTTAGCCTCGGACCCTTCCTGTCCACCCAGCTCAATCCCTTTGTTTCCTGCCTGGGCGTCACAGGCGGCACCTTGATCAACTTCAACGTCTCCGGCAGGATGGGCACCCTGGTCGGTGCCCCACCCAGGTACCTGGCGGGAATCCTCACGGGTGGATTGGCGTCGGCCCCGCCTTCCACCACGCCGGCCACCGGTCAGATCGTCTTTTTTGCGCGGGTCCAAGACCAATTTGTATTCCCGCACCCCCCGGGGGACAAATTCGTCGACAAGGACGATCCCCTCAACGACTGCGTGACGATCAGCGGCAAGGTCCGCACCAACGTCAATCCCCCGCTCATGCCGCAGCCGACCGCCTTCTCCGCCCAGGACGACAGCAAGACCGCGACCGCTGTCGTCACCGACACCATCAAGAAGACCGTCTACGCGGTCAGACGGGGTCTCGGCTTCCTCTGTGGACCGTCCGGACCACCCTGTGCAAGCCCGCAGGACGTGCGCCCAGGCGATGCGGTGACCTTCCGGATCGAAAAGACCATTCCCTCGAGCGACGCGGAGCTATTGACCGTTCAGGATTTTCTGCCGTTGCCCGTCTTCAGTGTCGCCGGCATCGCCTTCACCAACGCGGCGTGTGGCATCCCGGCCGCCGGTGCCGCCTGTCTCGGCCCGACCGATACGCTGCACACGCTCGTCGCCCCCAAGCCCATCGTCACCGCTCCCCCGGCGACGAACAGCGTCAAGTTCGACTACTCGAATTTCAACGACCCGCTCAACCAGCCGCGCAAGATCGATCTTCTGTTGACCAGCACCGTCACGAACCAGCCTTTCGCCGACGGCCTCTTCCTGACCAATCAGGCTCAGGAGTGCGAGGACAACACCTTCGGCATTCACTTCTGCCAGTCGGCGATCGCGCAGGTGAACGTGCGCGAGCCCAAGCTGTCGATCAAGAAAGGGGTCGTGGCGACGGACGACCCGCAGGGCGTGTTCACTCCGGCTCTCGTCCCGCCAGGAATCTGGAAACCGTTCGGCACCTCCTGCCCGAGATTCACCCCCAACGTCAATTCCGGCAACCTCGGCGGATTGATCAACAGCGACCTGAGCAACGTGGACGCCAACGATTCCGTCACCTTCGCGATCGCCGTGGAGAATACCGGCGGTGCTCCGGCGTACGACGTCGACCTGGCGGACACCATCCCGCTGGATCCGCTCGATGCACCCTCGTGCTTCAACGTGACCTCGGCTTTCTGTATCCGCCGCGGCAACGGCACGGCGATTCCGTTCACCACCGCGATCGGCGGTCATGGCCGTACCATCATCCACCTGGGAGCGCCGCTGGCGCCCGGCTCTCCTTTCAACGCCGCCGGCACGAACATCGTGATCATCACCTTCAATGCGCAGCTCCTTCCCAACATCAAGCCGGGTTGTTGCAGCAACCGGGCCGATCTGCTGCACTACAGCTCGCAGCCGGGCGGGCCCGACTTCGTCGGCGCCGGCTTCACGCCGCCCTTCTCTGACAACGCCACCGTCTGTGTCGGGCCCAAGGCCCTCGCCAAGTGCATCGTGCAGACCTCCGAGCCGCACACGGCGCCGCAGAATTCGGGAGGGGGGACCCCGCCTGTGGCCGTCGGCGAGATCATCCGGTACCGGCTGATCGCAGCCGTTCCGGAAGGCGTTTCGCCCAACTTCCAGATCAAGGACCTGCTGCCTGTGGGCTTGACCTATCTCGGCAATCCCAAAATAGGCTTCGTCTCCACCAATCCCGCGAGCTTCACTTCGAGCACGCTGGCCGGCCCCGGCTTGCACTTCGCAGGCAACGAGCACACGGTACGCTGCGTTCCCCATCCCACGCCTGCTCTCACTTTTTCACTCCCGCCTGGCGCTGTGACCGTTCTGGCGGGCAGCGGCGGCGACGTCACCTTCAGTCTGGGCACCCTCACCAACGGCGACAACGACGCGGACCTGGAGCTGGTCGTCATCGAATTCAACGCCTTGGTGAACAACATCCCGAGCAACGTGAATGGCACGGTACTGACCAACAAGTTCGAGATCGACGTCGATGGCCAGGCGTTCGATCAGAACAACTCGATCTCGGTCAGCGCCGTGGTCGTCGAGCCGAGCCTCGCCGTCAACAAAAGCGTCAGCCCCATCGATCCGGCGGGCCTCAACACCTTCACGGTGACGGTCACGAACACCGGCACGGCCGACGCCTTCGACGTGCAATTGACCGACTCGCTGCCGCCCGGGCTCAACCTCTTCGGCACTCCGACGGTCAGCGTGGCGCCGCCAGGCTGCGCGACGCCGGCGTTGAACGTGACGACGACGGCCGGGGTTACCACCCTCACGGTCGGCGCTCCCCGGCTGCCGGTTTCTCCGAGCTGTACTCTCACCTTGGTCTTCAAGGCCCATGCGGCCACGCAGTGCTTCACCAACGTCGTGCAGGCCGTCTACACGAGCCTGCCGGGGAACCAGCCGGGCCCCGTCGGCACGCACCCCAATGCCACCGGCTCGGTCACCCCCTGCCTGCTGAGCAATCATCAAGACTGCGAGCGCGTCTACAACGCCTCGGCTCAAGCGGGCGTCACGATCGGCTGTTCGCCGCCTTGTGCGACCCAGCCGCCGAACATGGTCAGTTGGTGGCCGTTGAACGAACCGGTGGGGGCCACGGTCGTGGTGGACGTCAAGAGCGGCCGCAACGGCACACCTCTACCCGGCGGGTCGCTCGCTGCCAGCAACGTTCAACCGGGCAAAGTGGCCGGCGCAGAGTACTTCACGGCCAACCATGTCGGCGTCCCCGATCACCCTTCGCTCAGGTTCGGCACCAGCAACCTGTCGATCGACGCATGGCTCGGTATTATCAATCCTAAACAGGCGGCCGGAATCGTCGACAAGCTGGACCCGACCGCGAAGCGGGGATACGCGTTCTACGTCAGCAACCGCTTCTTGAATTTCGTGATGGGAAACGGGACCGCCTTCACGACCTACACGAGCACGGCCCAGGTCAACCTCGTGAATTCCGCCCTGACCTGGCATCACCTCGCAGTCACCGTCGACAGGTCCAGCGGCGCCGGCACGTTCTACATCGACGGGGCGGCGGCGGGGACCTTCGTCCCCCTGCCCGCCAGCACCGACATCAGCAGCACGACGGCCTTGCAGATCGGCGGCAGCCGCTTGACGTTCCCGAGCTGTGTCTGTGAATACCGGCTCGACGAGATCGAGATCTTCAACGGAGTCCTGTCGGCCGGCGACGTCAAGGCGATCTTCGACGCCGGAGCTACCGGCAAGTGTCCCTAGGGCAGGAACGCCGGCGGGATGGTCGCGCGGTAGATGCCGCCGGCGTATACGGCCGCGTAGAGCCGGGTGGTTGCGCCGTTGAAGGCGAGGTCGGCGACCGTCCCGCCCTGGAGGCCGATCGGCTGCACGGTGCTCCCTCCATTGCTCGAATGGAAGACCCCGCCGGTCAGGAGCTGCACCTTTTGGCGCCCGGCATAGAGGCGGGTCGGCTTGAGCGGATCCATCAGCAGGGCGACGCCCAGCCCTTGCGACTGAGCCGGCGCGGTCCAATTCACCCCTTGGGTGGCCGAGCCGAAGATCCCCGGCCCTTCCAGCAGGGCGTAGACGAAGCCGCCGACCGGCCGGATCTGCACTGCGACCCCGTGCCAGGGGAGGTTCCCCGCCACGTTCACCCACGTCATGCCGCCGTCGAGTGAGCGGTAGAAGGGCGGGTGGTAGGGCTGCGGGTGGTTGGCGATCTCGCAAGGAGCGTAGAGGGCGGCGTCCTGAGGGTTCGCCTCGATGTCCCAGACGATCAGGTTCTTCGGGTTGCCGGGAAAGAGCTTCTTCTGCCAGAAGGCCCCCCCGAGGTTGCCGGAGACGAAGATGCCGTTGGGGTCGGCAGAGCCGTTCCAGGTCAAGCCGACGAAGATCCGCCCCGCTCCCACGCGCGAGACGAAGACCGATTCGATCGGTTGCGGGAAGAGGCCGATCTGGGTCCAGTTCTTCCCCTGGTCCCGGCTCAGGAAGAGCCGGTTCCCCACCCCGGCATAGACCAGGGAGGGGGAGCCGGGCACCAGCCGCAGCCCGTGCGAGCTGACGGCGCCGGCCAGCGGGTGGGTCCACGCGAGCCCTCCATTGTGGGTCTGGTAGACGCCATTGACTCCGGCCGCGTACCAGGTCTGCTCGTCGGCCGGATCGACCTCGATCGCCGACAGGCAGGCGTCACCGAGGGGCAGGATCGGCGCCGACCACTGGAAGCCGCTGGGGTCGTTCGACGGCCCCAGGCTCACCACCGGGATGTTGAACGGGCAGATCGCGGCCCCGGCCCACGAAGGGGTAAGGAACAGAGCGAGAGCACAAACGGCGGTCAAGCCAAGGATCGGGCGCATGGGAAATCTCCTTTCCCTCTTAGGCTCCCACCCGGAGGCAGCCGTTACACCGCCCGATGACCGGACTAAACCACCAACCCCCGGACCTCGACGGTCGAGAAGCCCTGGTGCTTGGTGACGATCACCTGCTGGGCGAATTCGTCCCGCAGCTCGGGGATATGGGTGATGATGCCGACCATGCGGCCGCCGACCCGCAAACCATGGAGCGTCTCGGCGACCAGTGCGAGGGTGTCGGGGTCGAGGGTGCCGAACCCTTCGTCGATGAACAGGCTGTCGAGATTCACCGCGCCGACGGCACGCTGCACCTGGTCGCTGAGCTCCAGGGCGAGAGCCAGCGAGGCCAGAAAGGTTTCTCCGCCGCTGAGCGTGTCGCTGATCCGCGTTTCGTCCGCGTTGTCGTGATCGACCACCCGGATTTCTTCGTCGACGAATCGCAGGGAGTAACGCTCTCCCGTCAACCTCAGCAGCCGGGCCGAGGCGCCCTGCACGAGCTCGGTGAACACTTCGTACAGGACGTACGCCTGGAACTTGTCGCTGCGCAGGTCGCCGGCCAGGAGGTCGTAGACGCGCAGTGCCTCCTCTTCGACGTCCAGCTCTTCGCGCAGCTCTTCCGAGCGGGCGAGCCGCTGCTTCATGCGCCCGATCTGCTCTTCGAGCCTTTTTTCCTGACCGAGCGCCGTTTCCACGTCGGCGGTGTGGAGCGCAGCGATCTTCTCGACGGCCGCCAACTGCTCGTCGGACACCCGTTCCTCTCCCAGCTCGCCCCTGAGGGCGGCAACGCGCTCCCCGGTGGCGTGGACGTCCTGAAAATGCTTGCGGACCTGCTCCCGCAGGCGGTCGGCCGTGACTTCGTCGAGCACGGCCTCACGGACGGCGGCCTCGGTGCCGAAGCCGGCGCGGGCGATTTCCGCGTCCCGGCTCTCCGCTCGCTGAGCGGCGTCCCGAAGAGCGGCTGCGGCCGCTTCGGCAGTGAGCCGTTGCGCCTCCTCGGCGGTCGCCAGCCGGTTCCTGGAGGATGCCGCTTCTTCAGAGGCCGCTTGGAAGCCGGCTTCGAGCTGCCGGACCTGCTCTTCCAAGGCCGCAGCCTCGGCCGCGGGATCGTCGGAGTCGGTGACGGCCTGGATTTCGGCCTGCAGCGCCGTGAGCCTTTGCAGGCTCGCGCGGCGCTCCTCCTCCTGCCGCCTGCGTAGCGTCTCCCGCTCACCGACGCGCTCCCGCGCAGCGGTTTCCTCGGCCTTGGCCCTCTCCAGGATTCGCTCCGCCTTCGCCAGTTGGGCCTTCGCCTCTTCGTTCGCCTTGCGGCTCTTGGCGAGCGCCGCGATCCGCTTGTCGATCCAGATCTCGATGCCGGCGGTGTTCTCCGGCGCGCGGTCGCCGAGCGTTCCAAGGATCTCCTCCTCGGCTGCGGCGACGAGAGCCTGCTGCTCGGCATGACGCGATGCAAGCTCCGCAAGGCTCTGCCGGGCGGCTTGGAGCGTCGCCTGCTCAGTCGTGAGCGCATCCTCGTCCTTACGGGCGAGCGCCTCGGTAGCCTCTTGCTTCTCCCGAGCGCTCTGGAGCATGTCCCTGGCCGCTTCGATCTCGGGCGCCGGCCGGGCCGGAGGAGGCACGGCCACGAGTTGCTCGCACACCGGACAGGGTCCGCCGGCCACCAAGCCCTCGCGGAGGTGATTGGCCTCGTTCAGATGGATCGCACGATGCAGGGCCTCCGCCGCCGCCTCGCAGCCGCGCCGCGCTTTCTCCGCCGACTTCCGGGCCGACTCGGCCTGCTTCTTGAGCAGCTTGACTTTCTCGGCCTGCTCGTCCTCCGCTTTGCGCTTCCGGGCGACCTCGAGCCCGCGCTCCGCCGCGATCCTTCGCGCCGCACCCAGCTCGACGGCACGATCCCGGACGCCTTGCAAGAGCTCGTCGAGCTCCGGGTCGTAACCGGAGGCCTCCGCGGCTAGCCGGGCGTCGTCGACGGCTCTCTGTTGTTGCGCTTGCAGATCCTTCGCCGATGCGATCGTCGCAGCGAGCGAGGACAGCTCGCTTTCCAGGGCAGTGAAGTCCCGCAACTGCCGCTCGATGGTCGCGATGAGCTGCTCCTGCTCGGGGAGACGCCCGACCACCTGGTGGAGGCGAGCCACCTGCTCGCGGAGCGCGGGGATCGCCTCGGCGGCTATTTCCGCGGACTTGAGAGCGGCGGCCTTCTCCTTCCACTCCTTTTGCGCGGTGCCATGGCGGGCCTTGGCTTCGTCCGCCGACTTCGCCGCCGCCTGTGCGGAAGCGGCGGCCCGGGCCGCTTCGTTGAGCAGGGACAGCAGGGGCACCGCACGCGCTGCCGCCTCGATCCGGGCTTGATCGCGGCTCACCTGCTCCGCCTCTTTTGCGAGCGCGGCGCGCCTCTCTTCAACCTGGCGCAGCTCCTGGGTCTTGGCGTGCAGGCCGCGCAGCCGGGCGAGGTCGGTCTGGACTTCATCCCGTTTCTTTCGCGAGACTTCGAGCGACGCGGCGACGCGCGCGTGCTCCACCTCCAGCCCGGCCACAGCGGCCTCGTCGACGCCGGCGTACTCGTCCGCAAGGAGCTTCTGAATCGAGTCGACCGAGCCTTTTTTCAACGCCGACAGGCGCTGCGCCTGCTCCCGCATCCGCTCGTAGACGTCGAGCCGCAGCAGCGTGCGCAGCATGCTGCGCCGGTCCCTGGGCTGCGCCTTGAGGAACCTGGCGAACTCGCCCTGCGGCAGCACCACGGCTTGCATGAACGCCGACGCGCCGAGCCCCAGGATCTGCACCACTTGATCGGTCGCCGTGCGTACCTGATCCGCCACGTTCTTGAAGGAGCCGCTTTCGTCGCGCTCCTCCAGGCGAACCATCTGGATGCCGCTGCGCCGGAGCGTCCGCGCGATGCGGTAGCGCTTCTCGCCGACGTCGAAATCCAGGACCACGCTGACCCGGTTCAGGGCCGAGGAGATCATTTCAGTGCGGTTGTGGCTGTTGACGCGGGGGATCTCGCCGTAGAGCGCAAAGATCATCGCGTCCAGCAGGGTCGATTTGCCGGCTCCGGTGGGCCCCGAGATGGCGAAGAGCTCCAGCGAGCGGAAATCGATCTCCTGCTTCTCTCGGAAGCACGCGAGACCTTCGACGGAGAGATGGACGGGACGCAGCGCTCAATCCTCTCCGGACACCTGGTCGTAGAGGTCCTGAAACGTATCCAGGACGGCCAGGGCCGCGGCCTGCTGGTGCGTGCGGAGATGGTAGGCGGCGTAGTGCCCCACCGGCGGAATTCCGCTCTCCAGCCGGATCTCCGGCGGCTCTTCGACCTCGGGAAGCTCGGCGCGCACGACGAGCGCATTGGGCAGCAGCTCGCGGACCTTGCGGTTGAGATCGGGATCCCTCTCCGTCAACGGGACCGTCACGCGCAACCAGCCTGTGCGATGCTTGTCCGCGGCCTGCTCGAGCTCCGCCAGCGAGGCGCGAAGATCGACGAGCGGCAGGCCGCCTTCGTACAGTACGTGCTCAACGCTGACGGATCTTGCAGGTTTGCCGGGGGATGCCGTGACGACGACAAAGGTTTTTTCCTCTCCGGCCTCGCCGAAGTCCATCTGGAGCAGCGAACCGGCATAGTAGGTGGGCACTGGCCCCTCGATCTTCTGCGGCTTGTGGAGGTGCCCGAGCGCGATGTAGCTCGCCGTGGACGGCAGGGCCTGGGGCGAGGCGGCCCAGTCCTCGGCGATGTGCACCCGGCGCTCCGATTCGCCGAATTGGGCACCCTCCAGGTGCGTGTGCGCCATGAGGATGTTGACGGCGACCGGCCGGAAGGCGCCGCAGAGGTCCTGGACGGCGAGCTCGAACATGCGAGCGTATTTCGCTCGCGCGCTCGCCTCCTCGCCGACGAGGTCCAGCGCCGACACCCAGGAGCCGGGAGACGCGAACGGCAGCGCCGCGACCACGGCCTTCTCGCCCCTGCGGGTCGTAAACACCCGCGTCCCTCCCCGGGAAGCGGTGCGCGCGCGGCCGACGATCTGGACGTGAACGAGCTCGGTGAGCAGCGAGCGGGCGTCCAGCCGGAGCGGATCGTCGTGGTTGCCGGCGATGACGAGCATCTGGGCCCCGGAGCGACCCACGCGGAGCAGGAACCGGTTCACGAGCTGCTCCGCCTCAGCCGGCGGGTTGCGGCTTTCGAAGACGTCCCCGGTGTGGAGCACGAGGTCGATGGAGTGCTCTTCGATGAAGCCCGCGAGGTGGTCGAGCACGGCCTCCAGCTCGTCGAGGCGCTGGATTCCCTTCCATCGGCGGCCGATGTGCCAGTCGCTGGTGTGGACGATCTTCATGGTCGGCGTCTGCGGATCGGAGCGCCGCGCAACGACTCCAGCTGTTCCCCAGCAGGTAGCGGAATCACACCACGAAATACCGGCGTGCGCAACTCCTCGCTCGTCCAGGCTACCACGGCCGGCGGCGGCGGGGTGACAGCTCTCTCGGACTGGAGAGTTCGTCTCCTGATTGTCACCTTCAACATCGAAACAAATTGAACTATGTCTATGCTAAGATAAGCTCTCAACGCAGGCTTTCGCCAAAGGAGGAAACCCACCATGCGTCTCGTCACCCTGTTGACCCTCTCCGCCGTCCTCGCCCTCGCCCTCCCCGCCCATGCCGTCAACAACTACTGGACCAGTGTCGGCTCGGCCGGCACGCCCGACCCGGCCTTCGCCCCGGCCTCGTATAGCGGGGCCGCGATATCGTACGGCGGCGGCGGCAGCACCGCGTCGCTCGTCGCCCGCTACAACATCACGAACACGACGGCGACCAACACGCCTTCCTGGACGACCTTCACCATCGGGACCTCCGGGATCAACGCCAACACCTCGATTCTCGTCTACCTCTTCTCGGTCGATCCCTGCACCGGCGCGAGCACCGAGATCTGCCACATCACCGCGTCGAGCTCCTCCTGCAACGCCACCTGCACCTTCGCCTCGAACACCTTCAACTTCAGCAACCACGCGTACTACGCCTATCTGCTCGGCAACCGCACCCTGACCACGATAACCCCGTCCCTCTTCTACCTGAGCCTCAACTGAGGACCTAGAGCCGTCGGCATGGGTCCGCAGCCCGGGTCCATGCCGCGCCGGGCGGCGTTCGCGAGGACGCCGCCTTTTCCCGAACCGCTCACGGCCAGGCCGGTGCGGGCCGGCCTCGCGTGGTATGCTACTCGATAGCAGACGAAGGGCGGCTTCCCATATGCGAACTACAATCCACGTCGAAGATGCCCTGTTTGCTGACCTCATGCGGCTTACCCGTGCGCCGACGAAGACTCAGGCCGTGCGGGACGCGCTCAAGGAGTTCATTCGGCTGCGCCGTAAGGAAGAGCTCCTGGCACTCCGGGGTCGGCTCGAGATCGAGGACAACTGGCGCCAGCTTCGCGAGAGCGAGCTTGAAGAAGCCTGAGTCGATGGCCAACGTCATCATCGACACCTCTGCCTGAGTCGATCGCGCCGGATCGCCCACTTTCTTGGAATCGACCGTCCGCCAGGACGAACACTCCTTCTCGTCGCCAGGGCTCCCGTGGCCCGGAATCCGTCGGGAATGAAACCTGCAACCCCTCCCTCGCAGCTTCGAACCGGAGGGTTCCATGACGACGAGGAGCGAAAGGCTGAACTGGCTGGCGATTGCGTCGCCCTGCCCGGAGTCGTGGCAGGTAATGAGCGGAGATGAGCGCACCCGGTTCTGCTCGCGGTGCCAGAAGCAGGTTCACGATCTCGCGGCCCTGGAGGCGCGCGAGATCGAAGCGCTGATCGAGGCCAGCCAAGGTCGCTTCTGCGCCCGGATCACCCGCGACCGCTTCGGCCGGATGGTCACCCGGGAGCCGGACGTTCCTCCGTTCCATGTGCCGGCCACGCTCTCGATACGGCGTCGCTCGCCGTTCGTTGCCGCGGCGGTCGCCGCCGTCGCCGGGCTGACCGGCGCCGGATGGGCCCAGGCACCTGTTTCAACCTCGGTTTCGGCCCCGCTCGCGGCCCAGGTCGATGGGAAAGTCGCGGGGGAATCGACCGCTACGGACCCGGCGCACCCGGCAGGGCCGGGAGGAGCCGTCCTCAGCGGGCGGGTGGTGGACGACAAGGGAGCCCCGCTGCAGTGGGCCGGGGTCACGCTCCGCCACCATGAGGAAGGCTGGAGGTTCTTCGCCGTCACCGATGCGCAGGGGCGGTTTCAGTTCCGCGATCTTCCGAGCGGGGTCTATGACGTCGAGGCCGAGATCGAGGGGTTCGATTTCGAGACCGCGGCCGGCGTGGAGCTCGGCCCGGAAGGACGGCAGATCACGATCACGGGCGCCATGTCGGAGACCGATCGAATCACGGTGACCATGGGCGAGGTGTGGATGCCGGTCGCCCTGCCGCTGGACACCGTGTTACGGGAGAGTCGCGTGATGGTCGCCGGGATCGCGGGGCCTTCCGTGAAGCTGCGGGAGCTGGGCGCCGGCCTGGTACACGAAATGCGGACCGAGCTTCGGATCACCTCGGTCCTGAAGGGCAAGCCCCGGAGTGAGACGCTTCAGATCAACCGTTACTTCATCCAGGGGCAGTCGGAGACAGTCGTGCCCGGCGACGTCGTCCTGGCCCTCCTCGACCCGCTCGGACCCGGCGGCCGGCCGGACGCTCTGGTCTACCTCTCGGCCGACCCCATTCATGCCCTGCGGCCGATCCCGGCCGATCCGCGTCTCCGGCCGGAGCTCGGAGTCGACGAGGCGGGATGGCGGGCGATGAGCTACATCGCCAGCGCAACGAACAATGGCGCGCTGCAAGAGCTCGTCACGCGGGCGATCTTGCAAGTCGAAGCCGCGCAGCGACAGTGGGCCGCCGGCCGCCGGGACAAAGCCGGAGAAAAACGCCTCCGGGCGTGGATCGCGGCCGTCGACGAGGAGCTGCGGCACAGGTTCGTGGAGGTGTTGAGCGGCGGGGGCTGAGCGGGCGGCCTAGACAGCTCGATTTCCTCGGGCGTATAAGAAGAGGATCGTCATTCTTGCCGGAGGGAGGGCGCCAATGAACGGCGAACGCGGCCTCGTCCGCTTTTTACGCAGGTTCCCTGCCGTCTGGATCACCCTGGCGGTGGCGGTCGTCGGGATGGCGGTCGTGGGGCGGTCGCAACCGGCGAAGCCGATGGACTACAGCGATTCGCTGCCGATGCGCAACCTGACGCCGCAGGAGGCGGCGGCTCTGCTGGAGACGGGCGACCGGCTGGCGCGGATCGGCGACAGTTCGGTGGACCTCATCACCAGCCGGCGCCTGGTGCCCCTGACCTCTCCCAAGGGGACCACGATCCTGATTCGCCGCGGCAGCAGACTGTGGGAGCCCAAAAACGCCGGCGCGAGGTCCTCGGACCTCGCGCTGCGCTACCGGCTGGACCGCGCGCCTCTGGAGCGAGCCCTCGGCGGCCGTCCGCTCGCCACGTTTCTCGATCCCAAGGCCGGGTCCAGGAAGCTGTCGTTCTCCAGCGAGCGCATGCCGCTCTACGCCGCCTTCGAGGTGGCGCTCTTCTGGGCGATCTTCCTTCTGTTCTGGCTCATCGTGCGGTATCTCCGTCCGCGCACTCTCATCCTGCCCGTGCTCCTGGTGCTGGGCATCGCTCTCCTTTTCGCGATCCAGGGCTACGCTCCGGCGCTGACCGACGACGGCTTCTACCAGCGCTGGGCGGTGGAGCAGATCTCCCTACCGTTGCTCGTGTTCCTCTTTCCGCTCGCGGTGCTCTCCGGGCTGAGCCTTCTCGGCCTGATCGGCACCGGGGTCCTATGGCTCGCGCGCCGCGGCAAGGGAACCTTGCAGCCGGCCCACTGGGCCGCAGCCGTCTTGGTCCCCATCGCGCTGGTCGTGCTGGCCTGTTTCGCCGTCGATCGGACTTCCGCGGCGCGAGAGCGCCGGTCTCTCGACGCCGCCAGCCGCGCGATCCATTTCGAGGACTCTGAAGCGGTGCTCGCGGAAGCTCGGGCCCTGCTGGGCAAAAGCGGTCGCCATTGCTTTGGTGGAGATCAATACTGCTCGAAGATCGGCGACCTGCCCCCTCACCTGCGCCGGTTCGTGACAGATACGCTCGCCGGCGTGCCGGAGATGCCCGACAGCTGCTGGGTGGGCATCCTCGTTCCGGTGAGTGAGGAGGACTACCTCTTCTTCTTCGGAGGGCCGCGATTCACCTTCGCAGATTTCCGCAGTGCCCCTTCTTACGGGGTCGACATCATGCTCAGGACGAAGCGGCCTTTCAGGACGGATTTCGTCACCGAGTTGCTGCACCTGCTGATGGGCCGAGGCGCCAACCGGTTCAACGCCCGTCCGGTGCTGCGGGCGGACGGACGGGTTGGAGCGATCGTCTACACCGAAAGCCAGAACCTGTGACGCCTCGCTTCAATGCAATGAGCAACCTCCCATGGCCCCTGTCGATGGCTCACGGCCAGGCCGGTTTGGGCCGGCCTCGCCATACCCAGGCGATGAAATCGATGAGCGGGAGGTTGGGCGCCGAGCTCTTTCAGGCGTGTCGCGATCTGCCCGCGGTGGTGGGCGGTGTGCGGGTGCCCAGCCACTCAACCGCAGGGAGATCGCTGCCCTCCTCCGAGCTGGCGAAAATCGCGAGCTCCCGGTCGAAGGTCGCGAAGAGCTCGGCCTCGCCACTGGACACGAGGTGGAGAGCATCGGCAAGGTCCATCCCCTTCTCGTACAACGAAAGAGCCCGAAGGACCACGCTACGCTGCTCGACTTGGAGAGCCGGGAGCCCCAGCAACTTCCGAAAAACCGAGAAGATGACCTCCCGCGACAGCTTGTAGGTGTACCGCAGGACCCATTCCGTCTCGAGCAGGACGGTCTTGCAGACCCAGAGAGCCTCGGACCGCATCACGGCCAGTGCGGTTTCGGTTTGCGCGGGATCGTCCGCCGTCACTACACGCACCACGACATTCGTGTCGAGCGCGATCATCGGCTCCTGCGTGCCCCCTCGGCGATGCCCAGGTCCATCTCCTCGAGGCTCTTCCTCGGTCCCTTGTAGCCTGCGCAACCCACCAAGTCCTCGACGCGAATCACCGGCACATCCTCCACCCGCCGCAGAATCACACGATCGACTTGGTCCTCGAAGACCAACTCGGCCCCAGAGGACCAGCCATGGCGCTGCCGGATTTCTTTGGGAACCACGAGTTGCCCTTTAGTGGACAACCGGACGATGAGGTCGGATGCTTTGGATCTTGCCACCTTCTCTGCTGCTCCTTCCAGGAAGTAAGACCACGGTAAGACTATTCCTCGGAGTTGCAGACTGTCAAGGGACGCGATTGACAGTTGTCAATTGGACGGAGACGGACGGAAAGGCTGGGATGGGGCCGGGAGGACGAAGGACGGCTCGGAAACGGTCGTGCGCCGGTCCAGGCAACCTTGAGCCGTCCGAAAACGAGATCTTGACGCCTTACGTCAAGCTTGCGCTGAGGCGAGCACCAGAGTCCTGATCTGCGACAAGCTTCTACCGATTCTCGCCAAACTCTCGGGCTTCCGGTGCAAACTTGGCGCGCCTCGGCCGAGCTTGCCTAGGCTCATTCCAAACCTGTGCCGAGGCACGCAGAGCTTGCGGCGCCTCGGCGGAGCTTGCGAGGGCTCGCGGCAAGCCCGCGGCGTTCCTTCCCAAGCTTGTGACGCTGCGCCCAAGCTTGAGGCGGCTCGCTTCAAGCTCGCGTCAGGACGGCGAAAACTTGGGGCGAGGTGAAGCAAGCTCGTGGCACATGCGCTCGAGTTTGTAGCGTTCCGTACCGAGCTTGAGAGGCTTCGTCGCGGACTTGGCGGAGGCAGCGCAAACTCGTGGTGAGGCGTCGCAAGGCCGGGGTGGAACGTCGCAAGCTTGCCATGCCCCCATCCGGGCGCTCGCCGTTCCGGATCAGGCCTGTCCGCCGCCGACAGAGCCCGCTCTCCCAATGCTGCAAGAGGAAACCTCTTCCCGCGAGCTTGAATCCAGGAGTCCGAAATCCCAAGTCTCAGCCGCCAACCCGATTGAGCGCTCCCCACTGCTCGTCATCGACGGCCGAGACTCTTCAATAGGTCGGCTCAGAGGCTTCCTGCCTCAATAGGAGCGGGGCTGTAGAATATAATGGTGTAATTCTGCCCAGACTGCTTCCCCGGAGGGGAGACTCTCGATGCCCGAGCCGGCCCAGGTCTACGATGTCTTCCTCTCCCACGGCAGTCCGGACAAGCCGTGGGTGGAGACCTTGGCTCACGAGCTCGAAGGACTCGGGCTCAAGCCGTTCCTCGACGCCCGCGCCATCGAGCCGGCGGCGAATTTCCCTCTCGTCCTGAGCGACGCCATCGCGGCCAGCCGGTTCCTGGTCCTCGTCCTCTCGCCCCAGGCGGCGCGCCCTTGGGTGAACCTGGAGTGGCCCTCGTTCCTCGCCCATCATGGCCCCCAGGATCGGCTCATTCCGGTGATGCTGGAGCCCGCCGAGGTGCCGCCCCTGCTCGCCGCCCTCCATCGCATCGACGCCACGGACCGCGACGCGGCCCGGGTGGCGCGGGAGATCGCCCGCATCGCCGGCCGGCCCGGGGAGCTGAAGGAAGGGGACGTCCGCCGCCTCGTCATCGGCCAGGATCTGACGTTCGTCCTGGGATGGGAGGGCGAGGACTTCCGCATCACCGACCCTTTGGGGAACATCCGGACGGTGCCGCCGCCCTGGAAGGTGGACAACCGCTTCGGCATCGCCCTCCACTTCTACAGCCGCCTCAGCCGCGAGCCGGTCTCCACGGACGCTGAGCGGGCCGATCTGGTGAGCCGCGCCACGACTCTGGGAAGCCTCCTCTTCGACCTGCTCTTCGACGCCGAGGGCCTCGAACGCCTGCGCAAGGCCATGGTGCCGGGCCGGCCGCGTCCGCTGATCACCCTGCGCAGCGGCGACGACCTCCTCCTCTCCCTTCCCTGGGAGCTGCTGTACCACGACGGCTCCTTCCTGCTGCGCGACGCCCGCGTGGACCTGGCCCGCTCGACACCCGGGGAGGTCGGCCCCGAGGCCCTGCTGCGCGAGCCAGCCGATTATCTGAAGTTGGTCGTGAACGTCTCGGCGCCGTCCGGGAGCGGTCTCAACTACGAGGAGGAGAGCTACCGCATCACCCGAGCCCTCTCCGAGAAGTGCCACTTCGTGCCCACGGAGCTGGGGACCCTGGAGGATCTGGCGGACACAGTGCGGGCCGAGCGGCCGACGGCCATCCACTTCTCCGGCCACGGCGCTCCCGGCGCGCTCGCCTTCGAGGACGAGGAGGGGCAGGAGGCCGTGGTGTCCATTCACGACCTCCTATCCAAGCTGCGCCAGCGGATCGACGGCAGTCTGCCGCCGCTCTTCTATCTCGCAAGCTGCCACGGCAACGACCCTGGTGCGCCGCGCGCCGCTGATCCCGAGGCCGGAAAAGCAGGAGCCGAAAGCTCCGCCGCTCGCCTGCACCGCGAGGGCGTGCCGCAGGTGGTGGGGTATTACGGCCCCATCGTCGACGAGCTCTCCACCCGCGCCGAGGTGGCGTTCTATCGCGCCCTGGCCGAAGGGGAGACGACGCGCTACGCCATCCGGCAGGCGCGGGAAGCGCTGGCCAAGCCCTTCGCAGCACCGGATGCCCGCCACCGTCCGCGGGCCGTGGCCGAGCCCGGGGAGGTTCGAGCGGGGATCGCCGGGACACCGGACCTGGCTCCCTTCGCTCAGCACAGCCACCCCTTCGCCTGGGCGCAGCTCGTCCTCTATCACCGGGGGCCGGATTTCCCCTTGAGCCTCCCTGCAGCCCAAGGAACCCGCACGCCCGAGGCGGAGTTGCGCCGCACCTTCGAAGTCGAGGGCGACCGCCGGATCCTCACCGCCGGCTTCATCGGCCGGCGGACGGAGCTCCACCGGGTGCGGCGGCGCATCCGGGAGGGAGAGCGCATCTACGTCTTCCAGGGCCTGGGCGGGCTCGGCAAGAGCACGCTCTCCTTCCAGGTCCTGCCGATGCTCCTCCGCGGCGAGGGTCTAGCCATCACCCTCTGGTGCCAGGAGACCGAGGACCGGCCGGATCGCGCCGCAGCGCTGGTCGATCAGCTCTTGGATCTCTGCCGCAAACAGTTCGGACTGAATTGGGAGCCGGTCGTGCACCAGATCGATCGCATTCCCAATGCAGGCCCAGTCCAGCGCTTCGAGGTATTCGTCCAGGTCCTCCTCCAGAATCTGCCCCGCCTGGTCCTCTACCTGGACAACCTGGAATCGCTCCTCATCGGACCCAAGGAAGCGGACGCCGAGAACGATGACAAGGCGATCGGGGACTGGGCTTCGCCCGACCTGGCGCAGCTCTGGGAGATCCTCACCTCGTTGGCGCAGGATGGCGACCGGCTCTATCTCGTGGCGAGCTGCCGCTATCGGAATCCCGATTTCGCCGGGGCTCTGTTGCCGGTCACCCCTCTGCCGCCCGACGCCCTCTTCCGCCTGATGAGCTGGTTCCCGGCGCTGCGGCGCCTCAGTCCCTCGAATCGGGCGCGGCTCGTGGGGCTCCTCGCCGGCCATCCGCGAGCCGTGGAGTATGCGAACGATCTCCTCGCCCACGCCCTGGCCGTCTGGGAGGATCGCCACGGTCCCTGGCCGGAGGGCGAGGACCCTGAGCGGGAGTGGAAGGATCTGATCGCGCCGGTGCTGCCCAAGGTCCAGGACAAGCTATGGGCCAACCTGCTTCTGGGCGAGATGTGGGACCGAGTCCTGGACGACCACGCCCGGCGCATGCTCTACCGCATGACCCTTCTGCGGCGGCCGTGGGAGTGGGAGCTCATGGCGGTGCTGGGAGAGGAAGGAGAAGGAGAGGAAGCAGCCTTCGAGACCGCCGAGCGGCTGCGCAGGACGTCGCTGCTGGAGCAGGTGGATCTAGTTCGCCGACAGCCTGACGGCAAGTTCAAGCCGACGCGCCACTACACGCTCCATCCGGCGACGATCCAATTCGTCCGCCAGCGCTTCGGAGAAGACGATCCGCTCCGGAAGGCGGCTCACCGGCGACTGGGGGATCACCTGGAGGATGAGGCCAAGAAGTCGAGCTTCCTCGAAGTGATTCTTGAAGCCGGGCACCACCTCTTCGAGGCTGACGAGTACGACCGTGCCTATGAGCTGCTGGGACCGGCGTCGGACTGGCTGCAGGTCCATGGCCGGGTTCGAGAGGGCCTACAGATCCTTGATCCGTTCCTAGCCGGAGAGGTCCGAGAGGCCCTCGCAGCGAAACTCTTGGGGCGGCTCCTGGGCACAGTGGGTTTGGCCTATGTACAATTAGGTGAGGTCGAGAAGGCCATCGGGTACTACGAGCAGCCACTGGTTATCGCTCGCGAGATCGGCGACCGTCGTGGGGAGGGCAACGTTCTGGGCAACTTGGGGAGCGCCTACTTTCGGTTGGGTGAGGTCGAAAAGGCCATCGACTACTACGAGCAGCAACTAGTCATCGTTCGCGAGATCGGTGACCGAACAGGGGAAGGCAATGCCCTGAGCGGCCTAGGGATTGCTTACAGGCGGCTGGGCGAGGTCAAGAAGGCCATCGGTTACTACGAGCAGCAACTGGTTATCGTTCGCGAGATCGGTGACCGCGGAGGGGAAGGCGACGCTCTGGGCAACCTGGGGATCGCCTACGCAGACTTGGGCGATGTCGAGAAGGCCGTCGGGTATTACGAGCAGCAATTGGTCATTGTTCGCGAGATCGGTGACCGTCAGGGGGAAGGCAACGCTCTGGGCAACCTGGGGATCGCCTACCGTCGGCTGGGCGAGGTCGAGAAGGCCGTCGGGTATTACGAGCAGCAATTGGTCATTGTTCGCGAAATCGGCGACCGACGAGGGGAAGGTAACGCTCTGGGCAACCTGGGGAACGCCTATGCACGATTGGGGGAGATCGAAAAGGCCATTGGGTATTTGGGGCAGGCCCTGGTGATTGGGCGGGCGATCAAGGATCCTGTGATTGTTCGGAATTTCTCAGAGGTACTAGACCGGCTTCGAAAGAGTGGTAATCCGTAGAGACGTCCCAGGTCCTGAACGATATTGTTTCGGAGGCCACGGGGACGGCGGGACGTCTCTTCGAAGGGCAGGCCCTCTCGCAGGCCACGGCCCTTTATAACGTCCACGTCGCCCAGGCCACGGCGTTCTGAAATTTGATCGCCGTTGCGGCGTGTTCGGGCCGGTTTCAGAAGCCCTGGCGTGCCCCAGACGGGCATGGTTTAATCGAAATGATCTCTCTCCGGCGGAGACGTCCCGCGGTCCCCGTGATATCCGAGTGGATATCGTTCAGGACCTGGGACGTCTCTACCGCCTCCGCCGATACGCCGTGGAAATCGGACCGCTACCAGCCGCACTTCTGGCCCTGGTTCTGCTGGTCGAGCCAGGTCTTCAGAGGGGCGAAGTAGTCGAGGATGGCGGTGGCGTCCATCTTGACCTGGCCGGTGACTTCTTTCAGGGCTTCGGGCCAGGGACGGCTCTGCCCCATCTCCAGCATTTTCGCCAGACGGGCGCCCGCGACTTTGTTGTCGTAGATCGAGCAGCGGTGGAGCGGACCCTTGTAGCCGGCGGCCTGGCAGAGACCGCGCTGGAACTGGAACTGGAGGATGTCCGCCAGGAAGTAGCGCATGTAGGGGGTGTTGCCCGGCACGTGATACTTCGCGCCCGGATCGAAATCCTTCTCGCTGCGGGCCACCGGCGGCCGGATGCCCTCGTACTTCACCCGCAGGTCCCACCAGCCTTTGTTGTAGTCCTCGGGCTTGATCTCGCCGGAGAAGACTTTCCAACGCCACTGATCGATGATCAGGCCGAAGGGGAGGAATGCCACCTTTTCGAGCGCTTTTTTCATCAGCAGGCCGAGATCCTTCGACGGATCGGGAACCTGATCGATGAGGCCGATCCGCTTCAGGTACTCCGGCGTGACGGAGAGGGCGATGGTGTCGCCCACGGCTTCGTGGAAGCCGTCGTTGGCGCTGTCCTGGTACAGGAAGGGCTGCTGGTCATAGGCCCGCTGGTAGAAGTTGTGCCCCAGCTCGTGGTGGATGGTGCGGAAATCCTCGTCGGTGATCTTGATGCACATCTTGATCCGCAGGTCGTCCTTGTAGTCGATGCTCCAGGCGCTGGCGTGGCAGACGACGTCGCGGTCCTGCGGCTTGGTGAACATCGAGCGCTCCCAGAAGGTGTCCGGCAGCGGCGCGAAACCGAGGGATTTGAAGAAGCTCTCGCCGTAGCGGACCATCCCCTTGGGATCGGTCTTCTTCTCCTGGAGGCGCTGGGTGAGGTCGTAGCCGGGGTCGGCGTTGGGCGGCGCCACGAGCCAGTAGAGGTTGTCCCAGGTCTGCGCCCACATGTTGCCCAGCAGGTGGGCCGGAATGGGCTTGTCGAGCGGCACGACGTCGTTGCCGTACTGCTTGTTGAGCTTCGCCCGGACGTAGCAATGGAGGGAGTCGTAGAGCGGCTTGACCTGCCCCCACAGCCGGTCGAGCTCGGCCGCGAAGGCGTCCGGCGGCATGTCGTACTTGGAGCGCCAGAGGGCTCCGGTGTCCTTGAAGCCGAGCTCGCGGGCGCCTTCGTTGGCGATCTCCACGAGGCGCACGTAGTCCTTGCGCATCGGCGGCGCGATCGAGTGCCAGCCGGCCCAGGCCTCCAGGAGGGCCTTGGGATCGTGGCTGTTGTCCATCACCTCTTCGAGGTCGGGGAGGCTCTTGCACGGGGTGCCCGGGGGGTTGCCCGGCGGGCAGTACTTGCCGGCGCCGTACTGGCCGTCGAGCGAGGCGGCGAGGCGTGCCAGCTCGGCGGTCTTCGCGGGATCGCTGGGCGGCGCCAGGGTCAGGCTGCGCTTGAGCAGGTCGAGCTGGCGCCGCACGTCGAGCGGCAGCTCGACGCCGTCGAAGCGGGCGGCCTTCTCGGCCAGGTCGACGCCGACGTTGAGCAGCGCCTCGTTGCGCTTGGCGGCGAGGATCTCCGTGTCATAGGTGATGAAGGTTTCCTGCACCCACGACGCGCGGCCGGACTCGACGGTCAGGTCGAACAGGCGCGCCGAGGCGTCGGCGAGGAATTTGCGAGCCTCCTCGACGGTGGGCTTGGCGGCCTGGGCCGAGGCGGGAACGGCGACGGCCAGGAGCGACAGCAGGAGCGCGCCCACGAAAACTGCAGCGGACTGGCGAAAAGACGCGAACAGATTCTTCATGGATTCCTCCGCAAGGATTGGAGTATATCGGAGGGTGTACCCCTTCGAATCCTCGCCCCCGACCCCTCTCCCAATCCCCCGCCCCCGGGAGAGGGGCGCCACCGCCCAAAGGCCTAAAAACAAAGGGCAAATGGTTCTCCCTCTCCCGGCGGACCGGGGGGGAGGCTGGGAGAAGAGGGCCGGGGTGATGAGGGTCCCGGGCCGTCAGGCCGCCGCCCAGAAGGCCGCCGCCAGCAGCACGCCGCTGATGCCCACGAGCGTCGCCAGCAGCGACGCCGCGTTGCCCCAGCCGGTGCCTTCCTTGGCGGTCTTGCCGAGCAGCATGAGGCCGCCGCAGGCCACGGCGAGCTGCCCGAAGACAAAGACGCTCGTCCACCCTGAAGAGAAGGGCATCTCCGGCGGCTTCTTGAGCCCGATCCCCAGATTGGCGGCGATCAGGATCAGGCCGACGACCAAGGCGCCGATGGCGTACCAATCCCAGAGCTGCGGGCGCGGCAAGTCGATCTTGGGTAGCTTAGCGGCCAGCTTGGCGGGTAGCTTAAAAGGCATCTTGACAGCCTCTCCCATGGGCTTTCCTTCCGTTGGATGTCACAAGACGGCGGAAGGATAGCACAGCCCCGCGGGCTCTCCGTGCCGGACGCCAGGGACATCAGGGACGCAAAATCCTTGTGATCTCGGCGGCGTCCTTGGGGTCCTTGATGTCCCTGGTGTCCTTAGGTTTTGCGGTTTTGCGGCCGTGGTACCATCTTTCCTTATGAGCCAGCGGACGTTAGCCGAGCCGCCCACCGCGCCTGAGCTTTCGCTCGACGAGTGGTTCGCTCTGGCCGAAGACGAACCTGGCGAGCTCGTGGACGGGCGCCTCGAGGAGGAAGAGGTGCCTGACTATCTTCATGAGCTCCTGGTTGCGCTTCTGGAGGCACGCTGAAGTCCGTTTCCTACTTCGCAGATCCGAGTTGCGCCTGCCCCCAGAGGGCGTGGCCGCTCACCGGGTCGTGGACGGAGAAGATCAGGCGCTGCTTGGGGTCTCGCAGGCGGACGACGGTCTGGAAGCGGGCGTAGGTTCCGGCCTGCGGCAAGGCCGCGATCTGGACTTTGAGTTGGGGACCCGAGAGATTCGCTCGGCGGCCGTCGGCTTCTTCAGTGGAGACGGCGAGGGGGACGACCGCCAGGTATCCCTTTCCTTTCGGCGTCAGGGACAGGGCCTCGACCGGCACGCCGAGCGTCACCGGCACCTCGAAAGCGCCTCTGTCACGTTTGGGCTCGCCGAGCTGGACGATGAGGCGCTTGTCGTCCGTCGCGCCGCCGAAGAGGAGCACGCTCTCGGCCTTTATCGCCACTTCGGTCTGGTGCGACAGGTCCGAAAAGCCGCTCCTCGAGCGCACGGCGAGCCCGGGCTTGCGGACCTCCACGGTCACCGAGTGCCCGCGGTCGTCCGCCTTCCAGGCCGGGGTGAAGCCGAGCCAGTAGTAGGTGCCCGAGTCCGCCACGGCCTCGCGGAAGGCGGCGTCGTTCGCGGGGATCAGGAGCCGGCCGCCGGTGGCCCGCGCCAGGGTGTCGAGGGCGGTCGCCTCGTAGGCGTCCGACTGCGAGGCGTCGACCGGATAGACCGTGTAGCCGAGCTGATTCGCGGCCTGCACGACCGGGCTGTAGAGCCGGGCCGCCACGGAGAGCGACCAGGCACCTGAGAGCATCAGCATGACCTTGCGGCCGGGCGGCGTCTCGAAGCCGCGGATGGCGGCGGTGGCCGCGTCCGTGGTCTTGCCGAGTTGGGTCCGGGCCTCGCCGCTGATCCTCGGGGCGGTGGCCTTGAGAAACTCGTCGATTTCGTGGACCTTGGGGCCTCCAACGCGGTTGGCGGAGTCGCCCGTCTCGATGCTGTCGGCGTTGTCCATAACCCAATCGACGTCTCTTTGCAGCTTGCGCTGGTGGGCCAGCATCTCGGCGCCGAGCGCCGGGCGCTGCCGGGCGGTTCCGAGCGCCTCCCGGAGGGTCTTCAGATCGCCGGTCCAGCCGCAGATCACGCTGACGCGGGCGCCGTCGAAAGCGACGATCGCCATGCGGTCCGCGGGGCCGAGCAGCGTGAGGTCGCGCTCCAGCTTCTCCAGGATGTCGTTGCGCCGGCTGGCGAGCGAGAAAGAGTCGTCGATGTAGACCAGATAGTTCCGTCCCACTTCCCCGCCAGCGGCGACCGGAGCCTTGTCCGCCTTGATGGACTTCCCCTCGGCGATTTCGGCGAAGTATTCGACGGGCACCTCCCGGCCGTCCACGAGCAGCCGGAAGTCCGCCGCCGAGAGGCCGGGCACTCGCTGGCCCGAGGCGGCGGTGACCACGGCTTCGACGTTCACTACGCGGACGTCGATGGTCTCGCCGATGACCGGGATTTCGGCTTTGGGCTTCTGGGCGGTCGCGGGGAGAGCCAAGCTCAGGCCCAGCAGAGCGATCCACGGGATGAAGACCTTCATGCGTCCTCCTTCGATCGAGAGGGTACGGCTCTGGTTCGTACCGTAGCAAAGGAGGTGCCTGCCGCGGCTCCCCGAGACCGACCTGGAATCCCGGTTCAATTGACCTTTCGGGAGGACGCCGGCCTGGACACTCGCATGTATCATATTGCCCATGAGTGAAGGTCAATTCCGATTCGCCTTTTTTACCCCGGCCTACGAGGCGACGGCCGCGTTCTATCGCGACGGGCTGGAGCTTCAGGTCGCCGAGACGTGGGACCGCAATCCCGAGGATCGGGGGACGATCTTCCGGGCCGCTTCGGGGCTCATCGAGGTGATGGCGTTACCCAGCGGTGGGGCGGGTGAGCTCTGGGACGACAGGCCTCCGCAGGGCGCGTTCATGGTGATCGAGGTGGTGGATGTCGAGGCGCGGTACGCCCGAGCGGTCGAGAAGGGACTCTCGGTCAGCCAAGAGCTGAAGGATCAGAGCTGGGGACATCGGACCTTCTGCGTCCGGGACCCGAACGGCCTCACGCTCTATTTCTTCCAGGAGCTGGACCGCGAGATCACGTCTTTACCAGACACCACGTCGTCATACAGCGAAGATTCTGCACGTTGGTCGTCTTGATCGGATCGGCGAGCGAGCCGCCGAGCTCGGCGGTGAGGGCGAGGAGCATCTCCTCGTCCACGAGGAAGCGGTCGCTGCCATCCGGCAGGCGGTAGCGCCGGTTGCCCAGGGGCCGGATTCTCGTTTCGATCCCGATGCTGGAGGCGAGGCGCGCGAAGAAGAAGCCTGCCGGGCGGAGGACGCGCCACATCTCCCGCAGCATGGCGTGGAATTGAGCCTCATCGCGGGCGAAGTGGAGCACGGCGCTGCTGATCACGGCATCGAAGCTCTGGTCGGCGAATGACATCGCCTCCACGGGCTCTACCCGAAAGTGCTCCGCCGCCAAACCTGGAACCCAGCGGCCGGCCAGCGAACGGACCGCCGCAATGGCCTCTCGCGAGGCGTCGATGCCGTGGACTTCATAGCCGCTCCGCAGGAAGTAGGCGAGATTGCGGCCGCCTCCACAGCCGGCGTCCAGGATCGACATTCCGGGCCGGATTCTCTCGCGGAGAACCTGATCGAAGAGGTAGATGTCGATGTCGCCGAACTGCTCGCGGAGAGTCATCGCCTCACCGACCTTCATCCACCCCGACCAGCGCAGCGATCGCCGTCTCGATCTCGGTGTCGGACTTGCCCATCTCCTGGAGAAGGCCTCGGTAGTTGCGGAAGGCCGCCTGCAAATGCGGATGTTCGTGCCCGGTTCGACGTGTGAAATCGAGAAAGATGACCAAAACGCGTCGCATCAGCGGCTCGGCCGCGCTGAGGCGGCCCGTGCCCTGAAGCAAATTCGCCAGGTTGTTGAGGTCAATCGCGACCATGGGGTGGTCCGCCCCGAAGCTTTTCTCGTCGATTCCGAGCGCTCGACGAACCAGCGGCTCGGCCTCGCTGAGCCGGTTCGTGGCCAGGAATATTGCGGCTAGGTTGTTGAGGTCTCGTGCGACGTTGGGGTGTTCCTTTCCGGAGCTTTTCTCGTCGATTTCGAGCGCTCGGCGCATCAGCGGTTCGGCCTCACTAAGCTGGTTCATGGCTTTGAGTAACTGCGCCAGGTTGTTTAGGGCTGCGGCGAGGTTAGGCTGATCTTCGCCGAGACTGTTCTCGAGAATTGTCACTACACGGCGCGTCAACTGCTCAGCCTCGCTGAGCCGTCTTGTGGCCTGGAGAAACTGTGCCAGGTTGTTGAGGTCTCGTGCGACGTTTGGATGTTCCTTTCCGAAGTTTTTCTCGTCGATTTCGAGCGCCCTGCGCATCAGCAGTTCGGCTTCACTGAGCCGGCTTGTGGCCTGGAGCAAGACTGCCAGATTGTTGAGGTATGTGGCGACCATTGGGTGTTCCGGCCCGAAGATTTTCTCCTGAATTTCGAGTGCCCGTCGCATCAGCGGTTCGGCCTCAGCGAGCAAGGATTTGGCGTAGAGTAGTTGGGCCAAGTTGTTCATCAGCAGGGCGGTGGGATCGGCGATGCCAACCGCGTCGGCATACAGGACCACCGCGCGGGCATGAGAGGCGAGGGGATCCAGGACCGGCCAGTTGCGGACATCCTGGGGATGCCCCACGAAGGCCGCGTTCACCCAGCGGAGCGCCTCGCCCAGGGTTTCCGGCCACAGGCCCTCTTCGAGGCCATTCCTCAGGCTGCGACGGGTGACGTCCTGCACCAGGCGGTGAACGGTAAAGGTCGGTGTTTTGTCGTCGCGGGTCACCAGAGAGTAGTTGGCCAGCTCTACGAGAGAGTCAAGCGGGTTGGGTTCCTCATGGACCTCGGGGATGGGTACGTCCAGGAGCGATTCCGGAATCGGCTCCGGTCCCAGCCAGGCCAGCCTCTCGAGCAGGCGGCGGGCCGGGGCGGAGAGGCGGTCGACGGAGGTCTGCCAGGTGACGGCGACGCTGGCGGGGTAGTGGCTCACCCGGAGATCGAACCAGGTCAAAACTTGGTCGTGGCGCAACTGCCACTCTTCCATATAAGCGGCGAGGGTCAGGCGGCGTTCGGTGATGTAGGCTCCGGCCTGCTCCAGGGCCAGGGGGAGGAAGCCGAGCTCGCGGGCGAGCGCGGCGGCCTGGTCGGGGTCCTCCTGGGTCGGTCTCCTCCCAGCCTTCGTGCGGGCGAGCAGGAATTCCTGGGCGGCCTCTTCCTCCAGTACGTCGAGCTCCAGCGGCTCGACTTCGACGCTCCAGCGGGCGAGCCGGCCGGTGAGGAGGACGTCGCCGCCGTGGAGACGAGGGAGCAGGGCGTCCACGGCCGCGGCGGAAGGTTCGGAGTCGACGTTGTCGAGGATCAACAACCATCCCGGGTTCTCGCCGAGCCAGCGGAGGACGGCCGCCTCGCGGACTTCCTCTTCCGGCGCTTCCCGCTCCGCCAGGTTCAAGATGCCCGGCTCGCAGAGCGCAGCGAGGTTGCGGCGGAGGTCGGCGGGGGAGCCTGCGATGACGAAGAGGAGCGCGGTGTAGTCCGCCGCGTGCCGCCAGGCGTATTCGACAGCCAGCCGCGTCTTGCCCACGCCACCCAGGCCGTGGACGGCCTTGCCGGCGATGGCCGTCGCCTGGCCGGGGGACGCCTGGGCGAGCTTTTCGCGTAGGGCCGCGAGGATCTCGTCCCGGCCCTGGAAGAGGGGGCCGAGGGAGGCGAAGGGGAGGTTAATGGGTTTCAGGCGTAGGTTGGGGAAGGGGAGGACGAGAACGTCCTCGATCAGTTTTTCCTTCGTCGTCAGCGCGTCGTAGTGCTCGCCGGAGGTATGAATCCAGCCTCGATATGCGGCCTGGCAGGTCTGGAGGCCGGCGTCCTCAGGATTCGGCTCCTCCGGCGTGAAGCCCGGCTGGGTGAGGAAGACATAGGTTTTCTTGCCGTAGCGCTTGGCGAGGAAGAGCTCCCATTGTGTGTACGAGGCACGCGCCTGCCCCGTGGACGCGCGGTAGGCCTCAAAGGAGGGAACCTTCCCCAGAGCTGCAACATGCTCCTCGGTGGGAAACCCGCCGCAACGCTCGCCGGTCAGGAGGATCACGGCGTCGCACGTCTCGATGTAGGCCCGGAGCTGTTCGAGCAGCGTCGCCGGGCCCTGATGGAAGTGCTCCTGGTCCTGGACCTCAATCCCTTTGCGTCGCAGCACCCGGGCGACTTCGACTCGGTAGGAGCCCAGCTCTCGGGTCACCGCCGAGAGAAAGATGCGGTAGGTCGGAGGGGGCATGGCTTGATCTCGCGGTATTTCGAAATCAAGTCTATCTCTTCCAGCCTCCTCTGTACCCGGCCCAACGGGCCGAGAGAGCAGAGCCCAGGGCTGAGGCCGAAGGCCGACGCCCTGGGTGGCAAGACACCTTCCCTTCCTTGGCGGCCTGTAAGGTCGCGAGAACCGGCGCGAAACTCTCGCGGCCCTTCAGGCCGCAGGTGTGTGGATTGTCTTTCAACCCAGGGCGTCGGCCTGCGGCCTCGGCCCTGGGCTAAGCTCTCCCGGCCCGTTGGGCCGGATGGACACCAGCTCCGCCTTGAGCTCTTCCACGGTCATCTGGATGACCGGCACACGGCGCCTGGCCAGCTCGTCGAGAAACTCCATGCGGCTCAAACCCGCGAGCTCCGCCCCCTTGCCTTGTGTCGCCGAACTGTTCTCCGAGGGGAAGGCTTGTCATCTCTCCGCGCCCCTGGTCAAGGTAGGCGGCGTCATTCCGGTGCTGGGAGTGCTGCTGCTAAGCGGTCGAAGTGTGCGTCCCGATGAAGAATCTCAAGTCCGTGCACGCGGGAGCAGGCTGCTATGAGCAGATCGGATGCAGGCAGGCTAAGACCTTGTCGGCGTGTCTCCTGAGCGAGCCGCCTCGCCTCTACCCACACACTGTCATCAGTAGAGACGGTCTCGACGCTCTGTTCCAACTCCAGAAGCCACTTCCGTTCCGCATCGCCGCCGAGGCCATTCCACAGCTCAAGCCGAACGAAGTCACAGAACCGGGCTCTGCCAGTGCGTAGCGCAGCATGGACCTCGCTCCTTATGGCTTCATCACCACGCCGACGCATGGCCTCCACCCACGCGGATGTGTCGATAAGCAGCGGACGAGGCATCGTGCTAGCCAATCTCTCGGAGCCGCAGCAACTCCTCCAGAGGCACGACGTTGTCGAAGGTCCCGAGTTGCTCGGCGAGCTTCTCAAGGCGTTTGCGTCGATTGAAGTCACTGATCGCCGTCACGATCGCGTCCCGTTTGGTCCGGGCGCGTGTGTGGCGGAGGACCTCTTCCATCTCTTCCCGAGGAATGTCAATCGTCGTCTTCATGCTTCTATGATAGCCGATAGCAGCACCTCCCTGCGTCCTCCTGGGAATCCGGCCTCACCGCCCTCCCCCCATTGCGATCAACCGCCAGTCCCCGATCGCCAGCTCGCGCATGGCGAACTGGTAGACGACGATCTTCTTGCCGGCGAGGCGGTCGTTGCCGCTGGCGAGATCCTGGGCGAGGCGCTGACGGGTATTGAGGGCGCCGCCGCTGTTCAGGGCGAGCCGGTCGACGGGGCGGCCGAGATGGTAGGAGAGCTGCTCGGCGAGGCCGGCGCCCGTGCCCCAACCGAGGTCGCTCTGCGAGTAGATGTTGGTGAAGCTGTCGCCGAGGAGGAGGACGGCGGACTGCGGATCGGCCTTCCACGGGCTCCCCTCGGCCGTCTCCACGCGCTGGATCGTCGCCTTTTCCGGCTCCTTGAGCGGGTGGGTCGCGGGAAGGGTGAGGAGGACCGCGAGGTCGCCCGTGTTCGCGACGTTCTGCGGCTGCCGGAAGTAGCCGGCTCCCGCGGGCGGACCGAGAGGGGCGAGGGCCTGAATGCGCTCGGCGAGGTGGCGCGCGACGAGATCCATGGCCCCCGGCGTCCAGTGGGTGTCGGTGCGGAGGTATTGCGGCTGGCCGGACGCGGTTTTCTCCTGCGCGAGGAGGGGAGACGGATCGAAGACCTGGAGGCCGGCCGTGTTGAGCCGGCGGACGAAGTCCGGCCAGGAGGCGTTCTCCAGGGGTGGCGCCACCGCTCGAGACGCCAATCCTTCGGGCTCGATCATCGGCTTGAGCGGCGTGGGCATCACGAGGAGGGCGATGCCGCGCCGGGCGAGCTGGCGCTGGAAGTCGACCAGGGCGGGGATCGGATCGGGCTGCGGCCCGTTCTCCCAGGCGGGGCCGCCGAGCCTGCGGCGCTTGAGGACGTTGCGGTCCAGGAAGGGGAAGCCGATCACGTATTGCACGTCGGGCGTGTAGTAGAGCCAACGGTCCCGTCCCAGGTAAACCTTTTCATTGCCCACGCCGAGCGCCGTCAGCACCCGCTGCGTCCGCGGCAGCAGGGCGGCGCCCAGCCAAGATTTCCTTTCAAGCCCGTCCTCGAGCTGGTGCATCTGGCGCAGGAGGGCGTAGCTGCCCGCGATCCAGCCCTCCTGCCGCACGACCGGTCCCACGGCGGCGAGCGAGCCGGGGGTGACGCCGGTGCTGGAGGCCCTTCCGGTGAGGACGTCGACGAGCGGCACCGTCGCGATCGCCGCCAGGAACACGGCGACCAGCACCCAGGCCAGGACCGGCGAAACGTCGGTGTGGCCGATCTCGATCTTGGCGATGCGCTCGCGTTCCGGGTCCATGGCGATGATTGCGATTAGAAAATGAAATAGATGAACGGGTTGTACCCTTGCGTCGCCATCGCGGCGAGGGCGACGCCCAGCAGGGCGAGGCAGGCCACGGCCTTGGGCCAGGTCAGCTTGCGCGTCCAGTCCCAGGTCTGCGGAGCGCCCCAGGCGATCACGGCCGCGAGGGCGAGAGCGATCAAATCGTAGGGGCGGCGGATCAAGCCGCCGACCAGGGCCGCGCCGCCGGCCGTCCCGCCCAGGCCCGCGAGGCTCCCGAGATAGCGCAGGGCGCTCGTGAGATCGGGCGCGCGGAAGAAGACCCAGGCGATGAGGACGATGAAGAAGGTCAATGCCACCCGCCCCACGTGCGGCAGCGCCCGGTACCAGCTCTTCTTGCCGAAGGCGCGCTCCAGCGCCAGCCAACCGCCATGGATCGCGCCCCAGATCACGAACGTCCAGGCCGCGCCGTGCCACAGGCCGCCGATCAGCATGACGAGCGCCAGGTTGACGTACGTGCGCGTCTCGCCCTTGCGGTTGCCGCCCAGCGGAATGTAAAGGTAGTCGCGCAGCCAGGTGGAGAGCGAAAGGTGCCAGCGGCGCCAGAAGTCGGTGATCGAATCCGCCTTATAGGGGGAGTCGAAGTTCTTGGGGAACATGAAGCCCAGCATCAGGGCGAGACCGATCGCCATGTCGGAGTAGCCGCTGAAGTCGTAGTAGATCTGGAAGGCGTAGGCGAAGAGGCCCTGCCAGGCGTCGAGGGCGCCGAGCGAGGCGGCGCCGAAGGTGGTGTCCGCGATCTTGCCGCAGGGGTTGGCGAGCAGCACCTTCTTCGCCATCCCTAAGCAGAAGAAGGCGACGCCGCGGGCGAATTTCTCGCTGGTGATGGTGCGGTTGACGAGCTGGTCCGCGATCTCCGAAAAACGGATGATCGGTCCCGCCACGAGGTCCGGAAACATGGATTCGAAACAGAAGAAATCCACGAGGTTGCGCATGGCCCGCGCGTCGCCGCGGTAGACGTCGATGGCGTAGCTCATGCTCTTGAAAGTGTAGAAGCTGATGCCGAGCGGCAGGACGACCCGCATCACCGAGTCGAGCTTCAAGCCGGTGAAGCCGAGCGCCGAGACCAGCGCGTCGTAGCTGTCGACCGTAAAGTTGAAGTACTTGAAGAAGCCGAGCAGCAGGAGGTTGGCGGTGATCGAAACGATGAGGATGGTTTTCTGCGTCCGGCTGCGCGGCCCGCCGGGCGGGAGCAGCGGCAGCTCGCCGCGCCAGGGCCGGCGGAAGCCGCCGGTCAGCCCCAAGCCGCAGAAATAGTCGATGAACGTCGAGGCCATCAACAGCGGGATAAAAGCGACGTTGGCCCAGCCATAGAAAATGAAGCTGAACAGCGTGAGGACGAGATTCTTCGCCCGCCGCGGCGCCAGGAAGTAGGCCAGCAGGGCGAGCGGCAGGAAGTAGTAGACGAAGAGGTGGGAGCTGAAGACCACGGTCTATCCAGGACTAAGAGAGGCTCACCCGCTCGTGGGGTCGTAGAGGAGCGGTGAGGAGGAGGCGCCGAGGTCGTTCGACAGGTAGATGCTCTCGAGCTGCCCGTTGGCGCTGAACGGCTCCAGGGTCAGCGGCACGGAGGAGCCCTTGGCGGGAGTGAGCGTCTCGCCGTCGAGGATCACCCAGCGGGCCACCCGGACCGCCGGACCTGAAATATTGCCGGAGACTACTCGATCGATGCGGTATTCGCAGGCGGCGAGGGCCTGCCGGTAGGGCGCGATCTCGTCGAGCGAGGGAGTGCGCGAGCAGCGCTGGAGCGTCGCGAGCACCTGGACCTGCGGCACGGCCGGCCGGCGGGCCCGCTCGGCGGCGTAGCGGCGGGCGTTCTCCGCCGCTTCATCCGGACCAATCAGGCGGTCGTAGATCGCGAGCCCCTCGACCACGCCTTTCCACTTGGCGCCGATCTCCAGGCCGCCCGGCTTCCAGAAATAGAAATCCCCCTGCCAGGCGCCGTCGTCGAGGAGCTTGACGCCGTTGACGTACACCACCCGCCGGCCCGGGCCGTAGCCGGCGATCACGTGGACGGGCTGCCCGGCCGCGAGCTTGCCGAAGCGGGCCGCCGGCTCGGACGTCTTGCTGTGCAACAGGCGCCAGACGAGAGCGTCTCCCTTCTGCTCCAGCTCCAAAAGGGGCGCGCCCTTGAACCAGCCGAAGGAGAAAAGGGTTCCGGAAGCCGCAGGCGTTGTCTCGGCGGGCGTGAGCGTCAGCTCCAGGGTGATTTCATTGCTCTTTTCCGCCAGCTCGACGAGGCTCTCGCCCGCCTTGTCCTCGGCCTGGAAGGAGCCGTCGCCCACCAGCAGCATGGCGTGATCGTGATTCAGCCGCGCCCGGCCGTGCGGCTTGATCGTGTAGGTGCGGTCCGCGGCCTGCGAAGGATCGGGCACCAGGTTCGGCTGATCGGCCGTCGCCCACAGCAGGACGAGGCTCTTGCGGTCGGCCGGCCAGTGCGGCGGCGGGATTTCGAGGTCCACCGGCACCAGGGCGTTGGGCCGCTGGGCGCGGTCGAGTATCCCTTCAAGGTGGAGGCGGTCCCCGGTCGTGAGGTCGGCGGCGAGCGTCACCTCCAGGCTCCGGCCGTCCGCGCCGATCTTGGTTCCGGCGACCGGTTTCCCCGAGGCGAGGCGGCCCTGCGCTCCGCCCGGAGCCGCGGCGACCGGCTCGTCGAAGGTGACGAGGATCTGCCGCCCTCCGCGCACCTCGGCCTTCAGCGCCTTCGGCGGCTGGGCGGGCAGCACGGTCACCCGGCCGCGCAGGACCTCGCTGTTTTTGGCTTTCGCCGTCACCGCGAAGCTCCCCGGCTTCTCGTAGGTGTGCTCGCCGTGGGCGGTTGCCGCCGACATCGGCGGCGTGCCGTCGCCGAAGTCCCAAACGGCCTCGGGACCGGTCTTCAGTGTCTCCGGCGCGGGCAGGCGGACGTGGAAGGGCGCCTCGCCGAACGTCCGTCCCAGGGGGAGGGGCTCGACGTGGACGTCCGGATAGCGGTCCGGCGTGGGCGCGGAGGTGTATTTGAGGGGCTGGCCGAGGACGTCCATCGTCGCCGGATCGACCTCGGCGACGAAGACGTCGTAGTTCCCCTTCTCGTGGTCGTGCTCGTTGGGCGACGCCCCGAAGGCGACCAGCGCCGAGCCGTTCGACAGCATGGGGAAGTACATGTAGGCCTGGGCGCCGAGGCGCGGATCGTTCTTCTCGAACAACGTCTTCTGGGTGCGCGTGGCGAGGTCGAAGGCGCGCAGCGGGCCGCCCGCCCCCGCCATCCAGATCCCCCAGCGGCCGTCGTCGGAGAAGTAGGGCTCGCAGCCGCCGAAAGGCGTGCGCTCGGTGACGGCGCGGCGCGCGGCGTCGTAGAGGGAGAACGTCGGCAGACCGGTGGTGGCGTGCGTGCGGGTGCGGTTCACCAGCCAGCCCTTGCCCTCGCTGCTGGGGCCGGCGAGCTTCTCCCGCGTGCCCTTGGCGAGATCGAGGAGGATGGCGTTGCCTTCCGGGTCGATGTATTGCAGCAGGTTGTCGCCGTGCCAAATGGCGGCGCGGTGGCCGCGGCTGTAGGTCTGCGCCCCTTCGGCGACGACGCGGTCGCCCTTGCCGCCCCGGCTATCAATGCCGATCAGGTGGAGCTTCCCCTCCTCCGGATCGGCGGCGTACTTGAAGTTGCTGAGGCTGAGATAAGCGACGCTCTTGCCGTCCGGCGAGATGTGGGCGCAGCAGTGCTCGTGGCCGGATTCGTCGGGCGTGAGCTGGTGGAGGCCCGAGCCGTCGAGCCGGCGGGTCCAGATGCGCCAGGGTCCCGTGCGGTTCGATTCCCAGACGAGGAAGCCGTCGCCCAGCCGGGCGTAATCGGGGGAGGAGACCTCGGGGCCCGCGGGCGCCGCTGGCCGGGCGTCCGTGCCCGGATGGAGCCCGTGCAGAAAGGCGCGCGCCGAATCGTGATGGGTGTGGACCCACCAGGCGGCGGCGACCGCGCCGGCCCCGAGGACGGCGGCGATCCACCACGCCTTGCGGAATCTCTTGGGAGGGGACGAAATCATGGGAATCTCGGAGGCGCCCTTCAGCCGGCGGCGGGTGAGTGTATCCGGGGGGCCGCGGGAGGTTCAACCCGGGCGCGGAGGAAGCTAGCCGCCTCGCGGGCGATCCGCCGGTTGCCGGCCACCGTGTAGTGCTGGTCCATGGGGAAGAAATCCACCTCACCCTGGCGCAGCGCCTCCGAGAGGATCGGGGTGAGGTCGAGCGTCGGCACCCCGCAGCGCGCCAGCACGCCGGAGAAGATCTCGTTCGGCAGTGCGCGATCGACCTGGGAAGAGGCGAGCCCGAGCTGGCGCAGGGCGCCGTTCCATTCGACGTCGTCGGCTTGGAGCTTCGAGGGGAGGAGCAGGGCCACGACGATTGGGTGCTCGGCCTGGGTCTCGGCGAGGAGCCGGCGGATCGCCGCCTCCGAAGCCTGCCCGCCCTGCTCGGCTCGCGGCCGGTTGCGCGGATCGTAGAGGGCCATCTCCTCCCGCAGGCCCCGGATGGCCGAAGGCTCGGGCATGTGGAGCGCCCGCCGGATCGTGCGGTCGATGGGCGCGGGCAGCGAATATTTGACCAGGGCGAAGAGCTGGGAATGCTGGTAGAGCCAGTGGAAGAGCTTGGAGCGGCTTAGCTCGGCCTTGTCCAGCAGCTCGCCGTGGGAGATGAAGGCCGGCGGCCGGTCTGGAGCGGCGTCCTGCAAGTCGTTGCCGGTGAAGATGCCGAGCACGATGACGTCGGGGTGGGTTTCCCGGCCGTACTGCTCGAACCACCGCACCTCGTCGGGCACGCCGTAGCCGCCCATGCCGGCGTTGATCCCTTCCGCGGGGACGCCGCGGCGGCCGAGCTCGGCGGCGAGCTGCGCCGGAAAGGCCTCGTTTTCCTCGACGCCCATGCCGAAGGTGAAGGAATCGCCGAGCACCAGAATGCGCCGCACACCGGGCCGTTTGGGGCCGACCTCGGGGCCGCGGATGCCGAGCCGGTTGATCCGCACCTGGGTGGTGAACTCGGCGAAGTTGCCCAGCACCCCCCGCAATCCCGGCTTCATGCGGTGCCCGACCTTGGGATCGACGACGTAGAGCCCCGGGGAGGCGTAGAACGCCGGCTGCGGCCAGAAGATCCGCACCGCGATCTCGGCGACGCCGATGCCGGCGAGGGCGATGAGCAGGAGGAGCGCCAGGCGTTTCAGACGCCAACCCTTGGCACGGTTCGTCTTGCCGGGTTGCAATGGATTTGTGGGGAGGAATCGTTTCTCGGTAGCGATGACAAAGCCTATCCCGGGCGGGATCGGGGTGGAAGACCCTCATCACCCCGCCCTCGTCTCCCGGCCCCCGGAGGCCCTCGCCCAAGACCCTCAATCCTGCTCCTCTCCCGACCGCCCCGTCCACCTCCCCGGGAGAGGGGTGCCTGTTGCGGGTCGCCTTGCCAGAGCTCAGGCTCCGCCGAAGAATTTTCCGAGGTCCCTGTAGGCGCTAAGGATGCGTGCCACCTCGATGCCTGGATTCCCCAGCCGGTAGAAGATAATGTAGCGACCCACGGGAAAACTACGGAGGGTTGGGGCGAGCTCGTCCCGACGTGTCCCAACCTCAGGGAAATCGCACAAGTTGTCGCATTTCTGGCTCAGGAGATCGGTGAAGCGGTCGGCCGCATCCGGATTGTCTTTGGCGATGTAGGTCCAGA
Organism: Thermoanaerobaculia bacterium; assembly: GCA_049284515.1. Lineage (GTDB taxonomy): Bacteria > Acidobacteriota > Thermoanaerobaculia > Multivoradales > UBA5704 > DATARR01. The sequence goes on along the minus strand of JBAPYB010000403.1, from coordinate 812 downwards.
TATCGAGAAGATCCTGCTCGGCAAGGCGTGACAGTCGCGCTTTGGCCAAGGCTCCTCACCTCTGGGCCAAACGGCGGCGGCCTTCCGACTTGATGCGCTCGGCATCCAGGAGGACCGACTCGCCCCGGTCCAGTTGATCCAGGCCTTTCCGGACTTCCCTCCGCAGATCCTCAACGGCAAAAAGTTTGAGCTCGTCCCGATCCTTGAGCAGCCGGAGAGCCTCCCGGATCACTTCACTTTCCGAGGTATAGAGACCGCTGGCAACCTTATCCTGGATCAAGTGCTCGAGTTCGGGGGTCAATGTAACGTCCATCAGAGACTCCTCCTCAGTGTCTGGGAACAATGGGCTGTCTTCGCTACGCTAGAGTGCTCGTTGGGGCCTGTCAATCCCCCGGGCTCCTCCCACCAACCCAACTTTACCGGCTCAGAGGGCCACCAAGACCCTCATCACCCCGGCCCCGGGTCAGCGCTTTTGGGCTACTGACGGTCGCCTCAGGGATCGCGGATCCCCACCGGCCCAACGGGCCGGGAGACCCGAGCCCAGGGCCGAGGCCGAAGGCCGATGCCCTGGGGGAAAAAGGGCACCCCTTCCTGGCGGCCTGAAAGGCCGCGAGAGCTTGTTCTTCTCGCACGGACCGAGGCGCTAAGCGATGTCGCCAGCCACCTCAAGAAGAGCTCGAACGACTGGCTTCCCAACCGCGGCCCTCCAACGCTAGGCCAACAGTCTCGCGGCCTTTCAGGCCGCACCGAGTTGGCAATTTCTCGACCCAGGGCATCGGCCTTCGGCCTCGGCCCTGGGCTCCGTTCTCCCG
>JBAPYB010000402.1:0-14478 GCA_049284515.1 Thermoanaerobaculia bacterium | reverse complement strand
GCTCCGTCGACAGCCGTTGGAGGGCAGCTCCCAGCACCGTCGCCAGCTCCCGGCGCGCCGCCAGGCTTTCGGGCTCGCCTTCCGCCACCGGCTCCGGCCCCTCGCCGTCGTCCGCCGGCTCCGGCTGCCGCCGTGCCAGCGCCTTCAGCGCCTTGTGGTAGGCGATCCCGAAGATCCACGTCGACGGTCGCGAGCGGCCGTCGAACCCCGGCGCGTGGCTCCAGATGGCCAGCATGACATCGTTCACCACCTCCTCCACCACGTCGGCCTTGCGCGTGAGCTTCAGCACGTAGCCGAACAGACGGCGGTAGTAGAGGTTGTAGAGCGCCTCGAAAGCCTTGCGGTCTTTCGCGGCCACCCGTTTCAGGAGAACGAGCTCATCGTCCGGTGACATGTCGGACAGTATGTCCCCGAAACCGCAGCCAGGGTTCAAACGGCGGGGAAGAACCTTTTCCCGCCGCGCGGGGACTGACTCTGCCGGGATCTCGCGAGGGCAAGACGCGATTCCCGTTCGACCGCAAAGGAGGGCCTGCCATGTCCCGAGCTCCGAGAATCGTCCTCGCCCTGGCCACCGTCCTGACGACCGTTCTGATCGCCCTGGCCTGCGGCGGCGGTGGTGGCTACAAGTCGCCGACCGCGCCCGGCACACCCACCACCCCGAAGACCGTTGTCGTCACCGTCAGCGACGACATGTACAGCCCCAAGTCGATCAACATCAACCCGGGTGACACGGTGCAATGGGTGCTGGCGCCGAGCTCCCTCACCACCCACACGGTGACCGACGCCGGCGGCGCCTTCGACAGCGGCTTCATCTTCACGTCGGCGGGCGTCACCTTCTCCCACACCTTCGCCCAGGGCGGCGTCACCTACAACTACGCGTGCACGACGCACAAAGACTGCTGCGGGATGAAGGGCTCCATCCTGGTGGGCGACACCGCGCCCCCACCGAACACCGGATACCAATGAATCCCGCCTCAACACGAGCGCGCCGCCGGTGCAGGATGTCAACGCTTTCGCGACGTGCCCTTGAAGCCGCGGCACCGGTCCTGCTGGCTCTCCTCGCGGGCTGCGGCACGGTGAAGTCCCCCACCGAGCCGCCGCCCGCCGCGGGAGGCGGAACGGCCTTTACCTTCTCGCAGATCCAGCAGCAGATCTTCACGCCCACCTGCGCCAAGTCGGGGTGCCACGCGGCCTCCACGGCGCAGGAAGGCCTGATCCTCGACGCCGGGCGGAGCTATGCCCTGCTGGTTCGTCATCCTGCCACCGAGCAGAGCGCGCTCAACCGCGTGGAGCCGGGGAGCCCCGAGACCAGCTACCTCATCTTGAAACTGCGGGGCGATCCGTCGATCAGCGGGGTGCGCATGCCCGAGGACGGCCCGCCCTACCTCACCGCGGAGCAGATCGACGGTATCGCCGGCTGGATCCGCGCCGGCGCGCCCAATAATTAAGGACCCTGACTTGCGAATCCTTCTTCCCGTCGCTCGCCTGCTCCTCCCGGCACTGCTCCTCGTGACCCTTCCCGCGGTGGCTCAGGAAGATCTGCTGGGCGGACCTTACGACCCCATTCGCCGCGACCCGCTGGGCACGCGGCTGGTGAATGAATCAACCCCCTATCCGGTGGGCGATCACAAGATCGGGCTGCTGTTCACCCACCGTTTCCAGGAGTCCGTGCAGAACGGCAACTCCCACGACCTCTGGGGTCTGGACAGCGGTTCGGACGTCGGCATCGGGATCGGCGTGGGGCTCACCCGCAAGCTCGACCTTTCCTTGTACCGCGCCTCCTTCCAGGAAGACTTCGAAATCGCCAGCAAGCTCCTCATTTTCGAACAGGCTCCACGGGTGCCCGTCACCGTCGCCATACGGGCGGGTGCCGACCTCCTTAGGCGGCCCGGAGTCCAAGATCCGGGCCGCCCCTTTTTCCAGATCCTCCTGGCGCGCCAGATCGTCCCGGGCGTCAACCTCCTCCTCTCGCCCTCCTGGGTGAGGGACACGCCGCAGCTCCGCAACGCCTTCAACGTCCCGGTGGGCTTCACCTTCCCCCTGCCCCGCGACTACCTGGTGGAGGTGGAGGCCATCCCCCGCAATCACAACCTGGACGCCAGCCGTACGGCATGGCACGGCGCCCTGTCCAAGCAGGTGGGCGGCCACATCTTCAAGATCGTCTTCGGCAACTCGCGCGCCACCACCGTGGACCAGATGCTGGGCGGCGACTCCGCGGCGGGCTTCCAGACGCGGGACGTCCGGCTGGGCTTCAACCTCGTCCGCTACTTCGGCTTCTGACCTGCTCCTGGAATGGAAAATGCAAATCCCATCGGGGCGTGAACGCTATCCGCTCGCACTCTCGAGGAGATCGACCATGCGCAGACCTTCCCTTTCAGCCGTCATTGTCCTCACCCTCCTCGCCGCCGTGACGGCCGCCTGGGCCGCCCGACCCAACAAGGCGTCCGTGGCCACCTTCACGCCGCCCGCCCAGCCGGGCCTCATCTACACGGTGATCAACTACAGCCGCGCCGGCGGCCAGGCGCAGCACACCCTGGTGGCCGTGAATTGGGGAAGCTTTCACGACAACGTCGTCGTTCCGCCGCCCTATACGAGCAACCCTTGCTCCACCTCGACGCCCTCGGGCTTCGTCTACCGCATCCGCAACAACACGGGGAGCTCGGCTCTGCTGACGCTCACCACCAACGGCACCATCGTCCGCGGCCCCTACCAGGGCGACGTGCCGCTGGAGCTGCTGCACGCTTGCTACCGGCTGGTGAAGTAGGGGGCGGCGAGGCGCTCGACCCTCGGCTCCGACAGTTCTACTCGGCGGATATGGCTGAGCGCTGAACTCCTGTGACGCTACGCGCCTGCTCTAATGCGGAGCGGTCGAGCCTAAACGTCGGCCCAACGCCGGAGTGGCTCCTGAACCACAAGTAGCGATGTCCTACCGCCAACTGGGACAACTGTTTACGATCTGTTCCTTCCGGTAGGCGCAGAAAAAGGCGCCGCACGTTCCCGGTGGCGGGGTCGAGGAGGTCCAGGGCTTCATGGTCGGCTGCAATCCCCTCTGCGAGTAGCAAGATGAGTTGGTGCGAGTAGGTATCCCACGCCATATCCCCGATGACGGTCTGATAACTGAAAAACGAGCTTTGCCCTCTCGTAGGCTCGCTCGGGCGGGCTCCCTTGGCCGCGTCGGTGCCTCTTCGAGCGCTGATTTGCCGAGCTTCGGCCAGGAATTTCTCCTGCGCCTGATTATCAGCGGGTAGTCCTATCCCTTCTTCGAGCTTCAGGTGCGGGTCGTCAAGAGTGCCGCGTAGCTTCAAACCACGATTGAATTCATACAGCTTATAGTTGCCGATTTCCGCAGCAAACACACGGTCCGGGCTGGCGGCGAGCCGCAGAGCCCGCGCGGCTGCCTGATTCGGCGTGCGACCTTTCTCAGCGGGAAGCCCCTGTCTCCTGATATCGAGTTTGTCGTTGACAATCACAAACCTTGGCGCAGGTCCGCCGAACTTCTCCTCGTCAGCGCGCTCAATCTCGGGAAAAGGAAGTCGTGTGAGACTGACGGCCCAGGAGCCGTCCGGCATGGCGGCGACAGCGGCAGCGTGGTTAAGGTAGGGAGCGTCCGCCGCGAGCTCCCCTGTTTCCAAGTTGAAAAGTTTGACTCCGGAGGGTCCGGCGCAAGCAATCAGACCACCGTTGACAGCCATTCGGAAGGCGGCAGGCGAGAACTTCACCCCTCCGGGCCCTCGGAGGGTGATCGGCTTGGCCCAGGAGTCGCCAGTTTCCAGGAATGGCTTCAACTCACCAGAGCTGCTGTCGAAGAGCAGCACCTCCTTCCCTTTGGCGGCTGTGACAATGAAGAGAAAACCCGTGCTCTGAATCTTTCCAAGCTCGCCTGGTGCTCGCTCCAAGGTCACGGTAGCGAGCCGAGCGGGAGCGGCGTGCTGTTTCGCCGGCTGACTTGAAGCACTTCGCCCTCCGCCCAGAACAAGACTGCTGAGGAGTGCGAGGATCAAAGTCTTATGCATCAAGCTTCCTCTCTACACACACTGAGGCGAGTGGTTAATCCGAATGTACCCGCGATAGCCACCCGTACTATCGTCATAGAAGTCATAATAGAGCGTATCCCCGTAACAAGTAGCCGTTACAGAGGCAGGCGCAGGCTGAACCCACAGACCAAGCCCAACGATGCCGAGAGCCATGAGTAGAGTCCAACGGCTTATAAGATAGCGCATATTCCCTCCAAACTAGATTTGCCGCAATAATAGCATCTCTCTGCTGGCCGCGTCAAGCACATTTGTGTATGCCGAAACATTTGTCCTTAGTTCTGCTCTGAAGGCGCAAGCCGATGGCCCCTCGCCGGCGGCCCTTGAGTGTCAGAGACCGAAGCGTGAGGGCGAGCCGAGGTGTGCTGCTCGCCCCTCCCTCCCGATGCTTACCGGGAGCGCCGGTATCCTTCCGCGGGCTCGGCTTCGTCCTCCGTGTCCGCAACAATCGGGGCGACTCGACCCCATTCAAGCTCACCACCAACGGCACCATCGTCCGCGGCCCCTATCAGGGCGACGTGCCGCTGGAGCTGCTGCATGCCTGCTACAGGCTGGTGAAGTAGGGGGCAACCAGGCTCCTCAATAAGGATTCTGGTCGATCACCCCGTTGTTGACGCTGCGCAGGTAATAGCCGGTGGTGGGCCGGTTCGCGAGGTTGAAGGTGCCGCCGGGCGCAACCTTCCAGATCTTGTAATTCGAATAGGTCAGAGGCGTGCCCGCGACGCACGTCACGGGCGCGTGGTCAGCGAGGATGAAGTAAGCGTTGCCGGTGCCCACGACGGTCGCGAGGCCGAAGCGGTCCACCTCCACCGAGGTCACCTCGTCGGCGGCGATCGCCAGGGCGCTCGTTGCCTTGCCGTCCTTGATCTGGCGGGCGAGGAAGGCGAGGGTGCGCCCCATGCGGTCGCGCGTCACGAAGTGATCGTCGGTGATCGTGTTCTGCAGGTTGGCCCAGTGGAAGAAGTCGTAGGTGAACGTCACGTAGCGGTGGTAGGGATTGGCCAGCGCCTGGCTCGACGTGACGCTCCCCGTGCGGGCGTCGTAAGTGAAGTCGCCCTGAATGGCGAGGCCGGCGCTGGTGCCGCCGACGCCGCCCCCCTTGGCATAGACGGACTCGACCGCCGTCTCGACCTTGGTTCCCTTGAACAGGGTGACGTAATCGCACTGATCGCCGCCGGCGAAGAACACCACCTCGGCGTTCTTGATCGTCGTCTCGACCGCCGTGGTGTTGGCGTCGGCGGCCTTGGTGATGACCAGGGTCTCGACCGAGTCCACGCCGTTCATGGCGTAGATGTAATCGTTGTAGCCGTCGGACCCGGTGGCGCGCAGGACCACCACGTCGATCTTGGCCGAGCAGCTCGTGCAGCCGCGCACCTGGTCGATGATCCACTGGAGGCCCGCATCGACGTCGGTGCCGCCGCCGCCGAAATCGTGGGCCGGCCCGGCCAGGGGGACCACGACGTCGGCGGGGTTGCCGGTCAGGTAGCGCGTGACCTTGGCCTGGGCGGGGATGACCAGCAGGGCGGCAAGCAGCAGGAACAGCAGAGCGTTTTTCATTCCAAACCTCCTCGAGACCGTCAGTGGAAGGCCGCGCTTCACAGCCTCACCCTACAGAGTGCGGGGAACCGGACGGATTGCGCCGGGGTCGAACGTTCTTCGGGAGATCCTCGACAGGGCCACGAGGAGCCGGTAGCGTGCTGAGGAGGTACTCTCATGGGAAACCGGACAGCAGCCGAACGCGTCGTCCTCGTCCCCGGCGAGACCGCGCCCGGTAGCGAGAAGGTCCGCATCCCCGTCGCAGCCCGCACTCTCTTGGGATTCCGCCCCTGGGCCCGCTCGGACCAGTTTCCTGAGAACGGACGAATCGACTACCTCGGAGGAGCTGTCGAGCTGGACATGAGCCCCGAGGATCTTCACACCCATGGAACGCCCAAGGCAGCGCTGGCCGCCGAGCTGTTCTCGCTGATCGCGAAGCCGGGCCGGGGCTACGTCTTCATCGACCGGACCCGCGTGACGGCGCCGGAGGCGGAGCTGTCCGTCGAACCAGACCTCGTCGTGGTCGCCCGACTTGGTGGTCGAGATCCTGAGCGACACCTCGGAAGAGAAGGACACGAAGCGCCTACCTCCCCGCTACGCCCGGGCCGGCATTCCCGAGCTCTGGCTGCTGGACGCCCGAGGCGACCGGTTGCGCTTCGAGCTGAGGATCCTGGAGACCGGCGAATACCGCCTCGCCCGGCCGGACCGGCGGACTTGGGTCCACTCCCCGCTCCTCGGTGGGAAAGTCCGGGTGACCCGCCGGCCGGCTCACCAGTCGGGCTGGCTCTACGAGTTGGAACGGGAATCGCCGTAGCGCTCAAAAAAGCCGCCAAGGGCTGAAATCCCGGGCGCCATCCGCGCCGATGACATCACCTTTTGAGACACCCTCTGAGAGAGACGCCCAGATGCCCCAAGAACCCCACCGCACCGAGGCCGCGAAGAGACTCACCTCATCCGCCTCTCGGTCGAGGATCAGCGTCGCTTCGTCGAGCTGTTGCTCGATCCACCCTCGCCACCTCCGGCACTGGAGCGAGCGAAACATGCCCACGCTCGATCGATCCGCGAATCGCGGTGCCCCCCCGTTTCTCATTGAGGTTCTTGGCCCGGATCACGCCAGGGCAGATCACCAAGCCTTATAGCGCAAGCGCCACTACTGCGGGATGGACGACGTCCTTACTGCCTGCGCGAAAACGGAGAAGATACACTCTAGCGCCGAGAGTCTTCTTCTGCGCTTGAGCTCCGGCCAGTTCCCTCATACCTCTAGAAAAATCGGTCAACGATGAGTGTGGATTTGTTTGGCATGACCATAGAAGTTTTGTCCACAGTTCATTGGCAACAAAATCATTCTTATCGCTGTACGTCGAAAGACTAGTCGGTAAATCGAGAAGCGAATCACAGACGGCCCGGATTTCACCGCCGTGCGGAATCCGTTCCGACAGAATGGGAATCATCCGGTTCTCCCATGCAGCTAACAAGATATGCATGATGCTGGGAGGTCCGTCTCTCTCGCCAAGAGGCAAGCAGATCCTTTTCCCGGTGATCAGATCTTTCGCGGGTGTATCTAGCATCAGCTTCCTAATGAGTGGCGACAGTCTAACGTGTCGACCGAAAACAAATAGACTTGTATCCCCCTTGACCGTATCATCGAAGGGCAGAAGAATATATGCCTCGTCACGCAACGCGGCCTTCAGCGCATTTCCTACAATCGCAGGGTCAGATGGTTTCTCTTCAAATATGGCAGTTTTAAGATGTAGGGGAACAAAGAAATCCATGGGAAATGGTATTAGCTCTGTCCGCGGCTTAGACTGAAGCGAAGCACTTATGCCCCAGGCGAAAAGATCGCCATGCCCGAGCAATTGATTTGTCGCGCGTCGGAAGGTCGATGATTCTGTCGTACAGATCAGAAATTTCACGCCTAGCATTGAGCGGCAGACGCTCCATAACTCAGCGCGATGAATATAATACCATAGCGGCAGTATGGCCTCTCGCATTCTGGGTAGCGAGCGCACCAGTCGCGCAGCTCTTGGATGAGTGCCGGAAGGTCACGATCAGCTGGCTGATAGAATATCTTTGCGTCGCTCAGCCGCTCAAGACTAACCTTCAACGCATCGAGAACATCGTCGAAACCATGCTTCTCGGCCAGCCCCCTCGCCGCCTCGAGAAGTCTCTCGGCGCCGGCCACATTACCATGGGCTAGCTCCAACACTCCCAAGTCGTGGAGCGCGCCGGCTCGGTGATAGTGGAGCGACTTGCCCTCCGACATCGCGATGAGCCGTTCGAGTATCGCTTTTGCTTCCGTGGAGGACTTTTCTTCGCGCGCCGCTGCCGCCAGCAAAGCAAGGCATCGGCCCATTCCATTGACATCGCCTATTTCTTCATACTCACGCAGAGCTCGTTCAAACCAGTCGCGTGCCTCGCGAACATTCTCGAGTCTGCCGTAGAGCTCTCCAATTTTGTGCATGTATTCGGCTCGCCGGCCTTTAACTTCACATTTTGACAAAGCCACTTCGAGGTGTTTCACAGCAGATATGAAGAGATTATCGCGCGCGGTCCGCTCCTCGTTGCCTCCGAAGGATCTTGCCTCAACGACAAGACATTCTGCTATAAGTGAGCCGTCACCACTTTTTTCCGCTATCACTCTCGCTCGTAAAATAAAGCTATCAGCCTCCGCTTTTTGGCCGTTATCGTGGCATAGATCAGCCGATTTCAATAGGTAAGGGACAGCCTCGACCTCTGGGCGCTCTGAGCCGATGAGATCAAGCGCGCGTTCAAGACAGGACAGAGCCGCAGGGGCATTGCGATCTCGGAAGAAAACCTTAGCTAAATCCTCGAGGCACCGGCACTGCCAGCGAACATTGCCGATAGACTCGAATGTCGAGAGAGCTTCCTTCAGGGCTTCAAAACCATCTTCTCGATTCGCTTCGTGGAAGAGTACCTCGGCTCTATGAACAAGGGCGCGGCCCAGATTATCTAAGCTGTTAGCTTCCCTGTAAAGCGGCTCGGCCCTCGTTAGGTAGGCAATTACCTCTGTCAGTTTACCTTGGTGGCGAAACAAGCTCGCTCTCGTCGAGAAGCAAGCGCCAAGATTGGTGGCCGTCGTTCGCAGTTCTTCTCCCTTCGCCTCGCGATGTTCGGCTCGAAACAACTCCGTGGCCTCATCTAATTGATTGTGCGCATCTTGCAGATTCCCCAGGAGCTCTTCCGCATGGTAGAGCCCGACGAGGTATCGGCCTTCGGCGGAACGGTTGTTTAGCTTGCGAGCAATCTGGAGAGCCTCTCGGTAAAGGGATTTTCCCTCTTCGACGCTGCCTAGGAGGATTTCAGCATCACCAAGTAAGCCTAGCGCAACCTGCCGGTTCCGGGGTTGGGTATCCGCGGTTAGATCGCGCAGGCAATCCAGCAGGCCGGCCCGGGTTGCAGCGACGTCGCACTGATCGAGGAGCTCTAATTCGGCGAGGTCAAGCCGGCTCTCCATTGCGGCTTTAGGGCAGTTTTGGTTTTCCGATTCCTGGCTTGCTAATTCGTATTCTCGTCTTGCGTCAGCGTAACGGCCCTGGTTTGCGAGCTTCCGTCCTTCAAGGAGGATTGATTGAATCGCCTCAGGAATGCTCTCTGTATCCGCTGGCGGAGGTTCGGCGGCTTGAGAAAGTTGGGATCCCTGCGATCCCTCGGTAGAAAAAGCGCAGGCTGCGAGAAGTTCCTCAAAACCTGGTCCTGCTTCCTGCCGGAGATCCACATACTTGTAGCGTCGGAGGACGTCCGGGAGATTACAGTCGGCCAATAGGAGGGGGATGAAACGGCGGCCTGCGTTCGAAGGATCGCGGAATAACACGGTGCTCCGCTCCAGACCAACCCAGTCCGATGCCAGCGCCGCTGGCGACAAGCAGAGCACAAGCGTACGAGCGGCTTCGAGACCGCGCTCTATGGCGAGGTAGATGTCATCGCCTGGCCTGATGGCCCATTGATCGAACCACACCCGCAGGCCCGCCGCCCGGAGGCGCTCGGCCAGGTGTCGCACCCGCGGCTTGTCTTTCGCGTTGTGACTGAGGAAGACGTCAAAGGCGGATGGACTGGTTGGAGTGGTCATTCTTCGCAGCTTGTTCTTCTGGTCGCGATTATGTCTGGGACCTACACAGTCCCTTTAGGGCGCCATAAAGCGCCGTCGAACTTGGTTTGCTCTGGCGCTTAGTTTAACATGCCGCGAACTCAGGGAGTGCCTGAACTACGTGAAGAGGCGGTCGATCAGCCGCGGGTCTGCAAGTACGGCCTACGTCCCTGGCCCTTATCGCGGCGGGACGCGCGATCTAACGTTGCTCCGGGTCCTGCCAGTTCTCCCGGGCGTGCCAGATTCGGAGAATACGCACCTCGCTACGCAGGATCTGGTAGCGGATCAGATAGCCACTCGCTCCGAAGGCTATGGGTAGCTCGCGCACGTCAGGGCTTGAGCCAGCGGGCACCCGGACAACCCGCCCCAAACGAGGCTGCTGCGAAATCAAGATGGAAGCGGCCTTGATCCTCGCTGCCGCCCGCTGGGCGGCGCCAGGGTTGTGCTCCGCAATGAACTCCCGCAGTCGGCTGAGATCCTGGCGCGCCAGCTCGGTGAAGACGAGCTTCACTTCGCGGCGGTGCTTTCCCGGCCCCAGGTATCAAGCCAAGCGAAGACTTCCTCTCCCGGCACCACTTCGCCACGCTCAGCCGCATCGATCGCGTCCTGGGTCTCGCGCCAACGCTGAACCTCCAACCGATGGCGACCGACATACTCGCGGAGCGCATCTTGGATCACCCAGTCACGGGGACGCTCCAGCTCGACAGCAATCGAATCGATCTCGTCGACGAAGTCATCAGTTACGTGGGCGGTGAGAGTCGGCATGAGTCAGTCACCTCGCTTCCAAGTCGGCTCAGACTTCTGATGGTACCACGGCATCCAAGGCGCCCCCGCCTCGTTGAGCGCATTGCTGCAATTGAAGGCTATGTCTCAAGACAAAAGGCACTCAGAGAAGACTCCACTCCCCCTGATCCACCAAAGGCACTCCCCGCCGGAAAAAGCTCCGCACCCGCTCGCTGAGATAATCCACCAAGTCTCCCAGGTCGGCACCAAGTTTGTTGAAGCTGCGGTAGGCCGCAAGGACTCCCTTGGCCTTGACCGGCGTCACGCCCTTGGGCACCTTGAGGATCACACCCAGACGCGGCTCGTCTTCCTCGAAGAAGCTCTCGTCGTCCAAACGCCAGAAGACCTCGCTTCCGTCCTTGCCGCGACTGAGAAGCCGAGCCCGCTTCACGTGGTAGTCCCGCGGCGGAAAGAGGAAGCCGGCGCCCGCGTTGAGCTCGCCCTCCGCTCCGGCGCTCGCGAGGGAGGGGACGGCCGCCTTGGCGCGGAACTCCAGCGCCTCGGTGACGCCGATCTCCAAGTGCAGCGTGGCCTTCGCCAGGATCTCCCAGTCGCTGCCCGGGAAGATGTCGTGGGCGAGGGGACGCCGCTCCGGGCTCTCGCCGGGGTTGAACTCCACCTGGCATTCCAGGCGGTCGAAAGCCCAGCCGCGCTTCGGGAACAGGGTCACGGGGAAGGTCACGCCGAAGAAGTCGAATCGCTCCAGCAGGGCCTTGACCCGGCCGTCCAAGGCGACGCCTTGCGACTTCAGGGCCTCGGCGTCCAGGGGCAGGACCTCCGGACGGGGACCGAAGGAGGCCTTCTCTGTCTTCAGGGCCTGGAGGACTCCGAGGACATCCGTCTCGGGGCTAAAGCTCCGGCTCCGGGTGGAACGCGTAAAGCCTTCCAGCGACGCGGCCCCCTGGACTGCTTCGTCGATCAGGGCGTCCCGATCCAGATCCTCGGCGTCGAACGAAAGCCCCACGTCTTCCATGCTCTTTCTCCCTGGGCGGTCCTTCACGATGCTAGCATCAGACACCGTTGCAGAGATTTCGGGGCAGCGTTCGCGGGCGTCTGGCTGTGGGTCCTCAAGCTCTCCGAAGGCGAGGCTCTCCGCAAGCACGGTCACGCTACCCCATCTTTGAGCGATTTCTGGAAGGCGCCCGGCGGCGCATTCCAGCGCTCGTAGCACGCCGTAATGTGCGTCGTAATCTATCACCGGTATTCTCACTCTCGCTGGCCAAGGCCCCTCTCTCCGGTGCGCGTTCTCTGAGTGCGCGATCCTCCTTGACCTGCTTTGCCAGCCACCGACCAAGTCTCCCCCCATGTCGGCGAGAGCCCACATGGACTTCGGGAGCGGCGCCTAGGGCGTAGGGGCCGCTCCCCCTTTTTTTCCTCCCCGGTTGATCCTTGGATTTGCGCGAGCGTTGCAAGATTGCAGCGACGGAATGCGCTGCCGATCGTCTTCGGTCTTAATGTCACTTGTAAGGTTGGTCCCCTAAGCTCCTCCACAGCACACTTGGGCCGGCGCGCCCAGGCGGCAACGATTCCCTCAATGCGGTGCGGCTGTCTCCATGCTCGAGAGCTGCACCGCCTTTTTTTATCTCCTTCTTCGCTTCAGCGGCCTGGCGGTTTGGGCGGCAGGCTACCCACCGGCGGCGCAGGAACCGGCACGCACGGCACGGCGAGGCTCTTGTGGCCGTTCCTGCCGACGCTGCGCACGGCGAAGAACTCGTTGTCCGTGCTGGTGTTCTCGAGCACCACCGGGCCGGGTTGCTCCACCGTGCGCAGGACCTGCCAGCGCGCTTCCGTGGTCTCGCGCTGCAAGATCTCGAAGCCTTTGCGTTCCGGGTCCGGCTCGGCATCGACGGCGATCTTGGCGGCGGAGGTCACCGCACCGCTCAACACCGCCGACTTCGGGGACGCCGGCGCCGCGGCCAGCTCTGCGAGAATCGCCTGGTTGAGCGCCGCCACCTCGGCGAGAAAGGGAAAATCCATGTACTGGATCAGGTCGCCGTAGTGGACGCCCTTCTCCTCCCGCACGTTCTGGTGCTGGTGCTCGTACACCTCCAGAGGCTCGGTGAAACGGACGGCGGGCAGGCCGGCCTCGGCGAAGGGGAGGTGATCGCCGCCGCGGCCGAAGCGGTCGCGCCGGAAGACGAGACGCACCCGCTCGCGCCCCGCGATCTCGTCCAGCCGGCGGGCCATCTCCCGGCCGGGTGAGTCGACGCCGTCCGGTCCGCCCTCGCTGAAGACGCGGGGCCGCCGGTCCTTGGAGCCGTTGGTGGCGCCCACGATGTCGTCGGTGATCATGCCGCCCACCTGGTAGCCCTGCTGGCCGAGCCAATCCTTGAGACGCCTGGAGCCGAGCAGCCCCTGCTCCTCGCCGGCCACGGCGGCGAAGACGAGGGTGCCGCGAAAGCCACCAGGCTTGGCGGCAAGCCCCGCCGCCGAAAGGATCGACGCCGCGACTCCCGAGCCGTCGTCGTCCGCTCCCGGCGCGTCGCTCCGGGTGTCCATCACGTCCGAAGCGCGGGAGTCGAGATGGCCGGAGACGACATAGGCCACGCCCTTGCGCAGCGGGTCCGTGCCTTCGAGCACGGCGTAGACGTTCTCCATGGGCACTTTGACGTTGCCCGTGCGCGGGCCGCTCGTCTCGTACTTGTCGACGATCACCTTGAGGCGGCCGCCCGACTTCGCGGCGATCTCCCCGAAACGCTTCACCACCGCGTCCCGGCCGCAGCCGATCCCCCGTTTCGGGTCCGCCCAGGACGACAGGGAGCTGCGCGTGCCGCAGGCCACCAGCTCGGCGACGATGGCCTTGGCCTCTGCGGCGGCGGTCGTGGCGGCAGGGGCCGGCGCGGCGAGACCGGGGGAAGCCGAAACGCAAAGCCCGGCGAGGACGAGGAGAGCACGAAACGGCGGCATTGCGGGCTCCTTTCGAGAACGGATTTCAGGTCCGGGGCCGAATCCTACTCCACCTTTCCCGTGTACACTTGAGCCCATGGACGCCCCGCTCGTCCGGCCGGTCCACACGTACGAGGATCTGCTCGCCGCGTCGCCTCGCGGCCATCTGTGCGAGCTCTTCGACGGCGAGCTGTTCGAGTCTCCCGTCCCCTCTCTCCCCCACCAACGGACGGCCCAGCGCCTGGCCCGGGTGTTCGAAGAGGCGCTCCGCGACGGCTCGCGGGCCGTTGCCTCTCCCGTCGACGTCATCCTCGCCCGCGACACCGTGGCCCGTCCAGACCTCCTCGTCGTCCTCGCGGATCATCTCGCCATCGTCGACGAAGCGGGCGTCGCAGGGGTCACGGTGCACGGCGCACCCGACCTGATGCTCGAGATCCTCTCGGCCGCCACCGTCCGGCTGGACCGGGTGATCAAGATGGACGCCTATGCGCGCTACAGCGTGCCGGAGTACTGGCTGGTGGATGACACCGCGAAGCTGATCGAGATCTTCCGCCTGGACCGGCACGCCCAACTCTACCGCCTGACCGAGACTTGCGGCCCTGGCGACCGGGCCAGGACGCCTCTGGTGCCCGGGCTGGCGGTGGAGGTGGGACGGCTCTTCGGTTGATACCGGCTGAAAACCGGCTGAGATACCGGCCGAGATCGCTGTTCACCCCAGGTGCAGAGGCGGCGTCCCGGCAAGGGCCTGCTCCGCCTGCTGCGCGAGCTGCTTGTGCCCGTGGCTTTCGGCTGTCCGCCGGGCCTCTTCAAGCGTCGTGCGGCCGGCGGCCGTTCTCCCGGTCGCGAGCTCCAGAGAGCCGAGAGCGAGACGGGCTTCGAGGCCGGCGGTGACGAAACCGAGCCGGTCCGCTTGGGCGACCGCTTCCCGCAGCCGGTCGAGCGCCGCCGCCGGGGTGGTCGAGGCACCGGCAGTCGTCACGAAGATCTGGAGATCGGGGTTGTCGCTCGGCTGGGCGAACGCGGCGGCCTGGCTCGCGGCTTCGCTCGCGGGGCCCGCCTTCCCCAGGACGAGGAGAGCCTGGGCCAGCAACGCCAAGGCGCGCGCCTGCTCGCAGGACAGACCCCGCTGGCCATACC
>JBAPYB010000401.1:0-5433 GCA_049284515.1 Thermoanaerobaculia bacterium | reverse complement strand
CTCGCGGAGCGCTCTGCTATGCGCCATCTCTCCATAAAGGCTCAAAAAGATCGCGCCGGGGTCTCGAAAGTGTGTAAGTCGTGGCCCTTTGTGGCTCTTCTGATTAAAGAACTCAGTCAACAGAGTGTATATGAGGCGTCAGAAAACCTAGGAGCCCTTATTGCAGTATGCATTCAAGGTATGGACCCGATCCATTATAGTGAGGAGCTTAAGAGCGACTTAATGGCGGAAATGTGGGCGGAACTTGCGAATGCGCGGCGCAAGGCGGCCGAGTGGCCGCGTGCGTTGAAAGCAATAGAGAGAGCAGGGTCATTCCGACAGCAAGGATCGGGAAATGTGTGGCTGCATACCCACTTCCTTGAAATCCGGGCAGCTATTCAATCAGATCAGGGCTCTCTGGTCGAAGCTCTGGCCGAGCTTGAATCTTGCCGCGAAATCTACGCAGGGGTAGAGGACTGGCCCGGGGTGGCGCGGACGCTAATTCAAGCCGCGAACAACCTCGCTGAGCACGATCCCTCACGCGCTCTGAGATTTGCAAAGCAGGCAATTCCTTTGATCCCAACATCTGACCCGGGGCTTTTAGGCATAGCAAATCTTCTCCAAGTAGACTGCCTCATTTGGTTGGAACAAATACCTGAAGCTGCCGGGCTCTTTGCCCGTTGTCTGGCGCGGAATGAGGTCGGCCGAATGAGGATAAGACGGGAGTTTATTTGCGCTCGACTGTTACATGCTGCGGGCTTCAAGAAAGAAGCAGAACGGCTTCATTCAGACGTGGTCTCTGCTGATCTTGAAGCGTCTCTCTACAAAGATGCCTTCCTTGATCTTCTTTATGCCTTCGGCGTACACGTTCGAGAGGCCGAACTAGATAAAGCGGCTTCAATTTGCCAACGCGCCCTTAGCGAAGTGGAGTTAGCTGCCTTTTCGCACGAGCAAATTAAGTCCATATGGACTTTGCTGCTTGAGAAAGTGCAGAGAAGGGCTATCGAGTTGGATTTAATTAAGAGGGTGAGAGGATATATGGCAGTCCATTGGAGACATCCTACCCCGACGCCTTCTCTCCGAGCTTTTGGGCTCTAGCTCAGAAAGGGGACCTCGGCAAGCGAGGCGTGTCCTGGATAAACTCAAGTCCAGGTCCCCCTCCTCAGGCCTGAACCTCCCAAGCGCATCGCGCGGCTTAGCGCCTATGGGGGAGTCTGGTAAGGGCCGTCACGAGCGGGTGGGCCGGCGTGCCGCGAGCTTGCGCTGTTCCCTGGCCATTCCGACCTTCTCCATCACGGACGCGATGTAGGCCTGGGCTTGGCCTCGCGTCCGGATCGTCTCGAATCTTGATTTGATGGCGGCGATCTCGGGCGGCGTTTGCGTGGAAAGCTCGATCTCCGTTTTCATCATGATCCGCAAGGTGCCCGCCAGGAGGCCGGATTCCGGCACGGGCTGCGCGTCCCGCTGCGCGCGTTCTTCCTCCGCCATGCCGAGTTTTTCTACCTTCGGCGATGGGGCAGGATGATTGAGCGACGCCGGACAGTCCGTCCTGGGGGTGGTGAGCGAAAGCAAATGCAGGACGCCGTTGGCTGCCGCATCCCTTTGCGTCAGAGGGCTCAGGCCGAACAGTTGCTCCACCGTTTTCAGGATCGACGTATGGTCGTAGAGGGTGTGGTCCACTGTGCCGGCCGGGATCCGCGGCGAGACGATGATCGCGGGAACGCGGGGGCCGAGCTGTTCGAAGTTGAAGCCGAACTTGCTATAGCCATAATTCGGATTGTCACCGGGTGCGGGCGCGGGGCCGGGGAGGACGGAGTCGTAGAAACCGCCGTGCTCGTCGTAGTTGATGATCAGGAGGCTGGTGTTCCAATAGGGCGAATTGCGGATCGCCGCGTACACGCTGGCCAGGAGATGCTCGCCGCCGTAGACGTCCTGCCGCGGATGCTGGGACGACCCGCCCATGTAGGTTCCGCCATCCATGTCGCCGTAATGCGGCTCGATGAACGTGTACGCATAGGGATAGGGACCCTGAAGATCCGCTGCGAAATGCCGCAATGAGTGGACGTCCAGCAGGGTCACGCCACTCAGCGTAGAGACGACCGACACGGCGCCGGACGCCGAGCCGCGCTCCGGGTCGTCGCTATAGAGGCTCAATTCCCGGGGGAAGCCGGTCGTGTCGTTGTAGAGGCGGTACGGAACGCCCGCTTTGGCCAGCGCCTGGAAGATCGAGCCGTTGGGAAATTGGAATCCCTCGTTCGGGAGCTCCCACTTCACGATCTGTGCATTCGACGGGCTGAAGTCGAGCCCGGACGATGAAGCGCCGTAGGCAAAGAGACGATTGGGCCAGGTCGGTCCCGGTACCGAGGAAAACCATTGGTCGCAGATCGCGAACCCGGTGGCCAGTTGGTAGAGCACCGGTAGCTGGGCCGAGGTGTCGAAGCACGCCATGACGTCGCCGATGTCCTGCGGGGGCGGTAGCGGTCCATCGGACGTCGACGTGGCGTAATTGGCCACGAAGCCGGAGTTGTCGACCGGCGGAAAGGGGCCGCCGCTCGGATAGGTGGCGCCCTGCCCCCCGAGCTGCTCGACGACGTCGGGGAGCTCGTGGGCTGGATCGGTCGGCATGCTGAGCGGCGCGCCAGGCCGCACTGCATACGTCTTGCCGTTGTATGAATTCGAGTTGCTGGCGGTGGCGACCGTGATCCCTGGGATTCCCGACATGGCGAACATGTTGTCGAACGAATGGTTCTCCAGCATCACCACGAACACGTGCGTGATCGGCGAGTAAGGGGCCAGCTTCGTCATCTCGTCCGAGCAGCCGCTGGAACGGAGAGCGACATCGAATCGCGTCGTATCGACCGAGAAGGTGAGCGTCTCGTTGGCATCCTCGTGCTGGAGCTGGCATTCCTTCCAATACGGATCGACGTCCGTGCCGCTGCTGACGTAGAAGCCGGGCGCCGGACCATCCTGGACGTGGATCAGCACCGACCAGTAGTCGAGAATCGATTCAGTGCCGAAGCCGGTCTCGAAATGGACCGTCAGCGGCCCGACCGTCTGGCCGGGCGCCGCCATCCAGCTCCCGCTCTGCATGCCGTTGCTGGAGTTGCTGTGGAAGAGGAGGATCCAGGCGTTGCCGCCGCTATGGTTCGTGATGAGGACTTTCGCCGACTGTTGAGTAGCCATGGAAAATCTCCCTGGATCGTCAGCGCTCGGCACCGCACCTTCGCGCGCCGGCTTTTGGCGCTACGCCGTTCCCTGGATCAGCCGGCGGTAGGCGCTGAGATGCCGGAAGGCAGCTTCCTTCTCTCCCAGCTTCTCGTAGACGCCCGCCAGGTTGTAGTGGGCGTCGGCGTAGCCGGGCTCGCTGCCGAGCGCGGTTTCGTAGGCTCTGGCGGCATCGCGCAGACGGCCGAGGTCCTGGAGGGCCACGCCGAGATTGAAGGCGGCGGTGGCGTCGCCGGGGCGGGCGGTGAGGGCCTGGCGGTAGTGGCTCTCGGCTTCGGCCGTCTTGCCCCGCTCGTGCAGCAAGCGGCCGAGGTTGAGATGGGCGTCGGGCAGGCTCGCGTCGAGCTCCAGGGCGCGGCTGTAGGCGGCCATGGCCTGGTCGAGAGCGTCGCCGTACTCCAGCTCGTTGCCGCGCTCGAACCAGTCCTCGGCGGTCTCCGGCGTCGCCGTCAGCCCTGCCGATGTCGCCAGCGCCGGCCGCCCCGGCGTGCGCAGGGCCAGGGTGGAGGCCTCGCGCGCCAGCTCGGCGAGCTCGAAGTCGAACAGCGCCTGACCCGACTCGGGGTTCCACAGGTCCCGGCCGTCGCGCACCACCACGTGGTGCCCCTGGGCGGAGATGCGGACGCCGGTGAGCGAGCGCCCTTCGGGGAGCTGCTCGCGCAGGTTCTGGAGAGCGAGGCGGATGCGCCGCTGCGGCACGCGGGCGGCGAGCAGCCCCTTGGCCGTGCGCAGCAGCACGAGGTCCTGGAAGGAGAAGTAGTACTCGCCCCGCGGACCCTGCCGCGGCGCGAGGAATCCGGACCGGACGTAGGAGCGGACCTGGCTGGCCGAGAGGCCGAGCAGCGCCGCCACGTCCTTGGTCGAATAGCCGCTGGGGGGAGCCGGACGCTCCAGGACGCCCGGCGGACTGAGGGCGGAGGACCGGTTCATCGCCCCCAGTGTACCGCGGACGCTAACGCTTTGAGCCCTTCCGCTTCACCGGTTCCGCCGCCGTGCCGGCATCCGCCGCGGTGCGGGGCGACCGCTGGGCCGGCTTGCGGTCGGCGAGCGAGACCGGGGCTGCCGGGGCCGGAGCCTGTCCCGCGGCGGCGAGGCTCGCCTTGAGCGCCGCCATGAGGTCGATGACCTGCGCCTTCGGCGCTTCGACGGGTGCGGCGGTGATCTCCTCGCCCTGGATCTTGCGCTCGATGAGCGAGCGCACCTGCATGCGCTGCTTGTCCTCGTACTCCTCGGGAGTGAAGGCGTCGGTGGCGATCTGCTCGATGAGCTGGATGGCGAGCTTGATCTCCGGCTCCTTGACCTCGGCCGGTCCCACCGGCACCTCGTCGAAGGAGCGCAGCTCGTCCGAGTAGCGGAGCTGCTGCATGATGAGGCCCGTCTCGAAAGGCCGCAGCAGCACGAACTGGTCCTTGCCGCGGGCCGAGTAGCGCGCGAGGGCCGCGCGGCCCGTCCGCTTCATGGCCTCGGCCAGCAGGCGGTAGGGCCGGTCGCCCCCCTTGTCGGGCCCCAGGTAATAGGACTTCTCGTAGTAGACCGGGTCCACCCGCTCGAGCGGCACGAACTCCGTGATCTCGACCGCGTTGGTCGGCTCCGGAATCAGCGCCTTGAGCTCTTCTTCCGTAAACAGGACATACTGGTTCTTCGAGTACTCGTAACCCTTGACGATGTCCTCGCGTCCGACGACCTCGTTGTCGACCGGACAGTAATACTGTTGCTTGACCCGGGAACCGCACTTCTTGTGCAACATGTTGAGTTGAATGCCAGCCGCGCTCTCTCCCGTAGAATAAAGCTTTACCGGGATGGACACGAGGCCGAAGGAAATCATTCCGGAGGCAAAGGGTCGGGCGCTCATAGGGCGTAATATACCATTCAATCGGGGCCGCCGGCGAGTTGTTTTACAAATAGAGAACGACTTTTTCGCGCGTTTGCCGCCGGCCGCTTATTTCACCTTTAGCGAGAGTTTTCTCCGCTTGCGATCGAACGCCAAGAAGAAAACCGGCGCCTCCGGTCTCGGCCGCGAGCTGCGGGCCGAGCTCGAACGCCTGGGCGCGCCGTTGGCGCCGGTCGATGCCGCGACGCTCAAAGTGATGAAGCCGGAGGCGCGGGAGCGCCCGTTCAGCCGGCCCGGCTGGGTCTTCGAGCTCAAATACGACGGCTTTCGCGTGCTCGCCGCGGGCGGCGGCGGGCAAGCCCGGCTCTTCTATAAGAGCGGCCACGACGCCACCCGCA
>JBAPYB010000400.1:0-45248 GCA_049284515.1 Thermoanaerobaculia bacterium | reverse complement strand
GCCCCGAGGAGGGCCACGGCCGCCAGCGCGCCCAACACCCCCCGCAACCGGCCGAGCACGTCCGCCGTGGCGGCGGTGACGCCGGAGACCACGCTCGTCCGCGCTCCGGGCAGGGCGTCGTTGAGCTGGAAGGCGATCGACGAGGGGTAGGCCGTGCAGTACCAGGCCTCGTACTCCTCGGCGCTCATGCGCCGGGGATCGGGCCGCGTGTTCTTCTTCTCGGGCGTGGTCAAGGCGAAGATCTCGGCGCGGGTGAAGCGGTCCGGCTGGCCGCCCAGGCGCTGCACGGCGGCGAGCGGCGCGAAGGCCTGCTCGTCCTCGTCGCCGCCGCTCGTCAACACCCCCACGACGCGGAGGGCCTCGCTGTGCTCTCCGAGGCTGGCCTGTACCTCGTCTCCGGCGTGGCGGCTCAAGCGCGCGGCCAGCCGCCGGCCCAGCACGACCTCGGCTGGTTCCCCTCCCGCGGTCTCGCGCGGCCACCGCCCCTCCACCTTCAGAGTCGGCCGGGTGCGCGGCAGGCCCGTCCGCCAGTCCGGCTCCAGGGCGTGATCGAACCAGGTGCCCACCAGCGGCGCCACGGCCTCCCCCGGAGCCCCCGGCTGCCAGCGCACCCGCAGACTGTGGAGCGGGGCGATGGCCACGATGTTGTTGCGCCAGAAGATCTTCCGCACCGCCGCCAGATCCGCCACCGGCAGCGTCTCGCCGTCGCGCGCCGGCACCACCTCCAGGTTGGCGCCGTAGGAGCCCATCTCCGCTGCCAGGCGGTCCCCCGACGCCAGCATCACCTCGGCCAGGGCGCTGGCGCCCAGGGTGCCGAGGGCCACGGCGGAGACCGCCAGCAGCTTGCGGCGGGTGCCGCGGCGCAGCGACTCCAGGAGCAGGCGACCGTACATCGCAGGTCCTTTTTCAGTGGCCCGCGTGCGCCCCGGCAGCGGGCGCGAAGAGGTGAGCGCCGGCGGCGAGGTCCGCCGCCTTCAGCACGAGATCCCTGCCTTCCACCCGCGACGTCAACGGCACGGGGTTGCAGCCGCCCGATTGGCCGATGCTCGGCGGATAGACGCCCGAGCCGCAGTGCAGGCAGGTGACGTTGGTCCCCTCCTGGTAGTAGCCGCGCGGACCGCAGATGACGCAGGCGTCGAAGGCCGTGGCGATGCGCCCGCCCTTCTCGACGGGCTCGATGGGAATGGCGATGAAGCGCACGGGAAAGCCGTCCACCGTGGCCTGGAAGCGTTGGAGCTTGGTCCCCTGGAAGGTGGAGAGCGGGATGCGGACGGTGTCGTCCCCTCCCACCACGACGGGCATGGCCGCCGACAGCGCGGCCGGCGGCTGGCTGTAGACGAAGCCCAGGCCGAGGGCCGCCACGATGATCAGGCCGAGGGTCGCTCCCCACACGCGGGCCCGCCCCTGCCGGCGGCTTCCCGCCTTCTCCAGGCGGGCCGCGGCGCCTGTCACGCCTTCGGCTGTCACCGCGGCCTCCCGCCGGGCCTTGCCCGGGATCAGCAGCATCAGCAACGGCAGCGCCAGCACGGCCGCCACGAAGAAGAGCTCGTTCTTCACCAGCGGCCCCACGGTCGCCATGGAGGTCTCGTTGGCCGGCAGCCAGCCGGCCTCCGACAGCTCGTGGTAGCCGTTGATCAGGAGTTGCAGCACGAAGATGAAGAGGGCGATGCCCGTGATCTTGAAAAAACGGCCGAGGTCGATGCGCACGCTGCCGCGCACGAACAGCACGCCGAAGACCACCGCCAGGGCGAGGCCGGCCAGCACTCCCAGGATGGCCATCAGGCCGCC
Organism: Thermoanaerobaculia bacterium; assembly: GCA_049284515.1. Taxonomy (GTDB): domain Bacteria; phylum Acidobacteriota; class Thermoanaerobaculia; order Multivoradales; family UBA5704; genus DATARR01. The sequence goes on along the minus strand of JBAPYB010000400.1, from coordinate 43,460 downwards.
GGTCGAGAGCGACAGCGCCGAAAGGAAGAGCACCGTCTCGATCCCCTCGCGGAAGACCATCAGGAAGGTGAAGGCGAAGAGGCCCGCGGCCACCGTTCCCTTGCGCTCCCGGGCCACGATGCGCGACAGCGACCCTTTCATCTCCCCCGAAAGCTCGTGGGAGTGGCGCCACATCCAGGCCATCATGGAGCCGACGATGACGGCCGAGCCCAGGTACAGAAGGCCCTCGAAGACCTCCTCGTTCACCGCCCAGCGATAGAGGACGAGGGCACCCAGCAGGCTCGCCGCCGCCGCTGCGCCGATGCCGGCCCACACCGCTCCCAGGTGCCGCTCGTACCCCTCCCGGCGCAGGAAGGCGACGATGATTCCCACCACCAGGGCCGCCTCCACCCCCTCCCGCAGAGTGACGATGAACGCCTCAAACATGGGCCGACGCCTCAGCGCACAGATTGCACAGGCTGGAGATCTGCAGCGTGTGGCGCGTCGGCACGAAGCCGTGGGCGCGGCAGATCTCCCCCTGGAGCGCCGCGATCCCCGGGCTGACGAACTCCACCACCCGACCGCAGCCGGTGCACACCAGGTGGTCGTGCTGCTGCCCGGAGTGCACGTGCTCATAGAGGAAGCCGCGGCCGCCCAGCCGCTGCTTGCGGGCCAGGCCGCACTCCACCAGCAGGTCGAGATTGCGGTAGACGGTCGCGCGCGAGATTTTGAGGCTCCGGGCCTTTATGGCCGCCAGCAGCTCCTCGGCGTCGATGTGCCCGTGCTGGGAGAAGATCTCGTCGAAGAGCGCCAGCCGCTCGCCGGTCACGCGATGCCCCCGGCCGCGCAGGTACTGGAGGAACTGTTCTTTTTCGCGCGCGTTTGCCATGGCCCAGGGTTCTTCGCTCTTGTTGAGATTTAGTCTCAAAAGACGAAAGCCATTCTGGACCGCTCCGGTCCTGTTTGTCAACAGACCCCCGGCGAACCCGAGGCCGGCGTTGCCGCCGGCCTTTCCTTGCCCTTTAGCGGTCCATCAGGGGTTATCGCTGATCGATCGGCGCGAACGACCGTTGGGTGGGGCCGGTGTAGATCTGGCGCGGCCGGTTGATGCGGTTCTTCGGGTCGTGCAGCATCTCCCGCCAGTGGGCGATCCAGCCCGGCATGCGGCCGAGGGCGAACAGCACCGTGAACATGTTGGTGGGGATGCCCATGGCGCGGTAGATGATGCCGCTGTAGAAGTCCACGTTCGGGTAGAGCTTGCGGGAAATGAAGAAGTCGTCGTGCAACGCCACCTCTTCGAGAGCCTTGGCGATGTCCAGCAGGGGATCGGAGACGCCGAGCTCGGCCAGCACCTCGTCCACCGTCGCCTTGAGGATCTTCGCCCGCGGATCGAAGTTCTTGTAGACGCGGTGTCCGAAGCCCATGAGCTTGAAGCCCGAGCTCTTGTCCTTGGCCATGTCGACGTACTTCCGGTAGTCGCTGTGGTCGTCGCGGATGCGTCCCAGCATCTCGATGACCGCCTGGTTGGCGCCGCCGTGGAGGGGACCCCAGAGGGCGGAGATGCCCGCCGAAATGGAGGCGAAGAGGTTCGCCTGGCTGCTGCCGACCATGCGCACCGTCGAGGTGCTGCAATTCTGCTCGTGGTCGGCGTGGAGGATGAGCAGGAGGTTCAGGGCCCGGTCGAGCACCGGGCTGACCTCGTAGGGCTCCGCCGGCACCGAGAACATCATGTGCAGGAAGTTCGAGCAGTAGGAGAGGTCGTTGCGCGGATAGACGACCGGCTGGCCCATGTTCTTCTTGTAGGACGCGGCGGCGATGGTCGGCCCCTTGGCCAGCAGCCGGGCGACGTTCAGGTCGAGATCGTCGTGGCCATCGTTCGGGTAGTACGTGGAGAGGGACACCACCATCGACGACAGCATCGCCATGGGATGGGCGCTCGAGGGGAAGCCCTCGAAGAACTTCTTCATGTCCTCGTGGATCATGGTGTGGCGGGTGAGCCGGCCCTCGAACTCCTTCAGCTCCTCACGCGCCGGCAAACGGTCGTAGATCAGCAGGTAGCAGATCTCGGTGAACTGCGCGCGGCCGGCGATCTCTTCGATCGGGTAGCCGCGGTAGCGCAGGATGCCGGCCTCGCCGTCGATGAAGGTGACGGCGCTCTCGCACGCTCCCGTGTTGCCGTAGCCGGGATCGAAGGTGACGGCGCCGGATTGGGCCCGGAGCTGGGAGATATCGAGACCCACCTCTCCCTCGGAGCCGACGATCACCGGCAGCTCGTACTCCTTGCCGTCCAGGGTCAGACGGCCAGGAGCGGGGGCGGAAGAGTGGGCAGGGGACTCTTCGACGACGTCTTTCGTCTGCTGGGACATCCTGAGGGCTCCTCGCACACGGCTCCCCGGAACGGGGAGCGCCAAGGGGATTCTATCGTCTGGCTTCGGGGGCACGCAAGGAAATCGACCCCGGCTCAGCCGCGTCCTCAGTCACGGCCCCAAAGAGGGGATCGGTGAAAGGCCGCCGAATGGCCGGGACTTCATGCCGCGAAGGGACCTTGCCGAAGGTCGAGCGATCGAGGCCCGATTGCGCTACAATGAAGCCAAGTCCAGGCGGCTATCCATCGGTAGCGGAGGCATAAAGTCAGCCAACGAGCTCATCGTGCAGTCCCGCCTCAAGCGGAATGGCGTCTAGTGGCGAGAACCATGGGGCAACGGCATGCTTCGGCCACGCTGCGCGAGCGACAACCACACCTTTGATCGAGTAGTAAACATAAAAAACGCCACCGAGAATCTCTTTCCAAATGGGAAGTAATAGGAATTGCTCCCGTTGTGGATTTCGACCGGGGGTGCTCTCCGATGGCAAGACGGCGCGAGCGTGACGAGTCGCCATTCGTCCTGGGCCTGAGCGGGAAGTCGGGCTCAGGTTTCGACACGGACTGCGCGGGAATCCTGTCGAAACGTGGCTTCGTGCTCGTTCGCGTGACCGATCAGGCGGACCGCGCGTGGGCGTTCGCTGCCGTGCGCAGGCGCATGGCTGCGCATTTTCCCGAGGCCTTCGCCCTCGACGGGCACCCGCCTCACGGATGGATCCGGCGCCCCGGCGTGCTCGGCATGCTCGTCGCCGACGACGAGCTGAAGCATGCCAGGATGGCCGCGATCCTGCGTCCCTATCTGGTCGCTCTCGTCGCTGAGCGCGTGCAAGAGGCCATCGCATCCCGCCAGTGCTCGATCGCCATCCTCGCGGAGACCCTGGTGGCCGACAGCCTGTACTGCCTGTGCCATGCGGCCTGGTTCGTCAACCGTCCGGACGATGAGTGCCAGAGGGAACTGGAGCAACGCTACCGCACGCGGACGGACCTCGCTCCCGGCTACGTTGAAGAGAAGCTCAGACGTATCGCGCAATGGAATCGGGACATCGTCGTGCCCGGAGGGTACTTCCCGTATGACGCGGTGCTAGAGCATGCGGACAACGGCCCCTCCCTGGAGGGGCAGATGGCACAGGCCTTCAGAGGACTACGTCACAGCGCTGCCGTTTCGAGACCGCCTCACCCAATCCACCCGGAAATAGTCCCCTCTCCGAAGAGTGCCGGCCGGGGCGGCGCCCTCCTGCTGAACGCGGCGGGGCGGGGCGGCCAGTTCGTACGCTCTGCCCTGGCCCTGTCCCAACACACGCGGCGGGCGATCCGCCTGACGAACGTGGCGGGCCTGGAGAGATCGGGCTGCCGCCGGGATGTGATCGTTACGTGCGCGCGAGCCTGCGCTCAGCTATTCAGCGGGCACGTCACCATCAACGCGGAGCGCCGTACGCTTGACTACGAACCAGGGGACTCGTCCCCCTCGCTGCTCGAATGGGAGGTGCCGGCCAACACGCCGCTGGGCAACGTCATGCAAACCGTCCTTCCATCCCTTTTGCGCGGGGAGGGCAGGGTCGAGCTCGCCCTTCGCGGCGCCACCGAGCTGAACCATGGAACGCCGATGGTCTACTATCGGAAAGTTCTCTTTCCTCTCCTCGCCCGCATGGGCGCGCGGATCCAGATGGACGTCGTGCGACACGGGTTCTTCGGCGGTCCCCCGGGCGAGGTCCGCATCACCGTCGACCCGGTACCCGCGCTCCGACCGCTCGTGGTCGTCGACCGTGGTGCTCCGCAGACGCTCACGCTTTCCATGACGGTCACGGCCTCGCTGGCGGACGATTGCCGGAGCTTTCCCGGGGAGTTCGAGTCTTTCTGCCGCGAGCAGGGGTTCGCCGGTGCGTTCCGACAGGAACGGGCCGTCCTCGACCAGGACCACCCAGGCTGCGCGATGTCGGCGATCCTCGAGACGGAGCAATCGGTCCTGGGTGCCGATGTCGGGTGCGACCTGGCCAACGAGCGCTCGCGAGAAGGCCTGCGCGCGGCCCTCGAGCGCCTGAAGCGGCGTACGGTCGCGCTGCTGGAATCCCCGGCCGCCCTCGACATCATGTGCGCCGACAAGATCCAAAGTTATCTGGCCGTCGGCGGGGGCTGCGTGTCCGTCCCTCTGGCCGAGGACCTCGACCACCTCTACGGGCAGATCGGCTTGCTCAATTCGTTCAAGGCGAACGCGGTTCGTGTTACACTGGGTGAGAATTACCTCCAACTGGTCTGTGGAAAGCTGCCTTAATATGCGCAGTGTCTACATCACGTGGGCCAACCGTACCGCCAGCACCCCCAGCGACGGACAGGGCCGGCCCGTGGCGGGACTTACCGATCTCTTTCTGCAGATCGCACCGCGGCCACTCGCAGACGTGGACCGGGTCTACTATTGCAATCGGTACGTGATTTCGGACGAGTTCGTCGAGCACGAGCTCATCCCCCAAGTCGTGGCCGCCCTGCGCGGGGAAGCTGTCCCCGGGCGTCACCTCGAGTTCGAGCCCCGCCGGTTCGCCGAGAAGGCCCACGCGCTTTCGCTCCTCGAGCAGGGCCGATTCCTCCACGAGTACTCGGGCACCCTGGGCGGCCTCAACATGCTGAAGCAGGTGATCCACGACCTGCAGACGTCGGACAACGACGAATCCGTCCTGCTGCTCGCCGGCGAATCGCTCGACCCTCGGAGGCTGGACGCCGTCCAACGCCGCCAGACGTTCAATCATCGTGCGGCCCTCGCCCGGCCAGACGAGGAGATCGGGCTGACCTCGATCTCCTCTCATGCCCTCCTGGCCGACGCGACCCTCCGCTCCGACCCCGGCATCCGGAGCCAGGAGGACGTCGCCGACCTCATGCGGACGGTCGCGCTCCATCGCGAGAAGTACGCGCGTCTGAACCCACGTTCGTACCAGTGCCAAAAGGGTCAGGAACGCGTCACGCGGGAGTTGTACAGTGAGAAGGATGATCGCAAGCGCAAGTGGCCGTTCGCCACGCTGGACATCTGCCCCGTCAACGTCGGCGCCAGCGCCCTCAAGCTCGCGAATTACACCCATGGTGAGGGAACGCACGTGCGGATCTCGACGCCGCACATCGCCGCGGCGAACGTCGAGATTCCCATCCGCGAGCGGTACGAGCGGCCGACCGGGGAGACGCGAAAGGCATGGACCGCCACCTGCCGGGAGATCGGCTTCACCGGTGGCGATCAACGCCTCCTGCTGGAGCTGTTCGACACCTACGGCATCCAGATCCCCTTGACGCTGCTCGCCATCGGCGAGCTGGCCGGACGCACTTTCCCGGGACTCAACGACGTTCGCGCGGCGTTCACCGAGAAGTTCTTCGACCCGATCGACGACGAGGTGATCAACGTGGATGGGAAGCAGGTCGGAGGGCCTGTCGAGATCCGCCCGGAGTGCCGCGTGCTGCTCAATCCGAGCGGAGGCACCAAGGAGGGATATACGAACGGCGGGTACGCGCTGGCCAAGGCCGTGGAGCTGTATTGGTTGCTGATCGGCAACCCGAAGGCGGTCTGGCCGCTGGTCGCCGAGCGGCGACCGCGCCACGCCGTGCTCAGCGTGATCGGGGGAACGGAGAACTCGACCGGATTCCTGGGATTTGTCGCTGGTGAAGGAGGCCCGGCGTGAGCGACTGGCTAGCTGACACCTCCGACGAAGATCTGACCTTGTCGACCCAAGACGGCTGGCAAGTAAAGGCTTTTACGCTCACGGACCATTTCGCGGTGGCACGAGCGCGGGCGCGTTGGTCTCTCCTCTTTCAGAAGTGTCCGGACTTGCTGCAGAGGAAGCCCCCGGCGGCCATCGGGATCGCGATCGTCCAGAACGGATCTGAGCGCTGCTATGCCGCCTTCCTTCACCTCGAGGACGCGCGAATCCTGATGGAGACGGTCGAGCCCAGGGAGTGCAGGGTGTTTGTCAGTCGCATGAACGAGGAGGAGCTGTACTTCTGCTGCTGCGGGAAGTCGCCGCGGTTCGACCTCAGCCCTCCACAGTATCGCAGCCCTCCACAGTACCGCTCGTGTTTCATCAGCCACAGCTCGGAGGACTTGTCGTTTGCCCAAAAGCTGCGCGACGCGCTCAAAGACCGGGGGGTGAAGGCGTGGCTGGCCACCCGAGACGCGACGGCGGGCATGCAGGTCTTTGCGCAGGTAATGGAGAAGATCAGGCAGCACGATCGATTCGTCCTCTGCTGCTCCAGCGCGGCCGAGAGTAGTAGCTGGGTGACCGCGGAGGTCTCGCTGGCTCTGAGCCTGGCCCAGCAAAAGGGGGAGGCCATCGCAGACCGCTTCGTGGTGCTGAACCTCCAAGCCCAAGAACCCAAGTTTTCCGGTCCCTTCCAAGCGTTGCAGGGGCATGTCTTCGTGAACTTGAGCGGCTGGAACACGGGGGTGCAGTTCCAGAAGGGACTTGGCGAGCTGCTCAAGAGCCTGCGGATCGACAAGGTCTGAGCCCGGGTGGTGCCGAGGTGTCGTGCAGACGAGAGCCAGATGGCACGGCTGGAATCGACGCCGGAGCCACCCTCTGGAAGCTGGCCTCCCAGGGGGGGGACGGTGAATTGGAGCTTCTCCCCGCGGGCGAGATCGAGGGGGTCAGGCGCTGGCTTGATCTGTGGCGCCCAGATCGGCTTCACGTCACGGGCGGCGGCGCTCCTCAAGTCGCGGCCGCCTTCGGCGGGTCCGGCATCCGAGAAGTTTCGGAGTTCGAGGCTTGGGGCCGCGGCGCGCCGCGGCTCGCCCGGCGTGCGGGCTGGACGCTGCCGGAGCGCTACCTTCTGGTGAGCCTGGGCACGGGCACCTCCATACTCGTTGTCGAGGGCCCCGTGGTACGTCGAGCCGCGGGCTCGCCGCTGGGGGGCGGTACGCTGCTGGGGCTCGGGCGGCTTCTTTGCCGCGCGGACTCTTTCGCCGAGCTTACGCGGCTGGCCGCGCACGGTGAGCGTGGTCGGGTGGACCTGCGGGTGGGCGACGTTTACCCGCAGGGCGGCATCGGGCTGCCGCCCGAGGCGACCGCCGCCAGCTTCGCCAAGCTCACTTCCCGGGAGCCGGCGGACCTGGCCCATGCGCTCATGGCGCTGATCGGCGAGAACGTCGGAGCCCTTTGCGTGTCGGTGGCTCAAGCCATGGCCGTCGACACCATCGTCTTTGGCGGCGGCACCGTCACCGGGAACCCCACGCTGTCGGAGATCCTGAGACAGACGGTCGCCTCGGAGGGGCGGGAGGCGTGGTTCCTCCCGGACGGGCGTTTCTGCGGCGCGGTCGGCGCGGCGATGAGCGGCGAGATCTCGGCCTGAGGACGGCAGACCGGCCTGAGGATGGCAGGCAGACCCCATGGACGAGAACCACACCGACCCGCAGACCTGGGCGCGATGGCAGGCACTCCTGGAGAGCGTTGCCCAATTCCCGCGGGATCTCTACGCCGCGCTCAATCCCGACGGCTGGACGGGCCTGCTCGAGGAGCGGCCCCCGGTCGCGGGGAGCTTCGTGCTCTTCAAGGGCAGCTTCAACCCCATACACAACGGTCACACCGCCCTCTTCGCGGCCGCGCTGCGCGAACACACCGGCGCTCCGGGAGCGTTCGCCCTCTCGTTCCAGACCTCGAAGCGACGCCTCTCGCTCGAGGACATCCTTATCCGGAGCCGCCTGATCCATGCGGCCGGTTACCCGGTGGTGGTCTCTGCCAGCGGGCTGTTCTCCCAAAACGCCGCGTTCTTCCGGCAGCTCTCCGGCGACGTGCGGCTGGTCTTTCCCGTGGGGACGGACGTCCTCCTGCGGCTCCTCGCCTACTACTCGGCCCGCGAATTCGAGAAGCTCTTCACGGGCTGCACCTTCGAACACTGCGCACGCCCCGGGATCGCTCCGCACCTCCCGAAACGATTCGGCGACCACCCACAGGTGCATTGCCTCGGGGAGAACGCGCTGTCCTCGGTCAGCTCATCGCAGGTGCGTGAGCTCCGCGCACAGGGGATGGACGATGAGGTGCGCGCGCGGATGCCGCCGGGCGCGGCGCACTTCTTCCTGTCGACCCCTCACGAATCGAACCGGCCCGTTCGTATCGCGCCGGGCGTGAGGGTGCCCTTGGGGCGAGGGCTCGAGATCGTCCGGGCCGACGGAGTCCATCTCTACCTCAGGGACGGCAGGCGTGTCCTCGACGCCGCGGGAGGCGCAGGAGTCGTCAACGTTGGCTACGGCCGGGGCGAGGTCGTCGAAGCACTGGCCCGAGCCGCACGTTCCATCTCGTACGCCATACCCGGTTTCTCGACCCCCCATCGCCTGGCCCTGGTGGAACACCTGCGTGCGCACTGGCTCCCCGAGGGTTTCTCTCGCGTTCATCTGATGAGTAGCGGCTCAGAGGCGATGGAGGCGGCGATCATGCTTGCGCGCAAGTACCAGGTCGCCAGTGGCCGGCTTCACCGCTGGAAGATCGTGGGCCGGGATGTCTCGTACCACGGTGCGACCCTGGGCAGCCTGGCCATCGGCGGTCACGACCTGAGACGCTCGGGTCTCGGGGATCTGCTGCCCGCTCAGCCCCACGCCGCGGCCTGCTACTGTCTGCGCTGCCCGTTCGGCAAGCGCTATCCCGACTGCCGGGTCGAGTGTGGCCGGAGCCTCGAGACCTTGATCGAACGGGAGGGCCCAGAGACGATCGCGGCGTTCGTCCTGGAGCCCATCGTGGGTGCCAGCGGTGGGGCGCTGGTGCCGCCCGACGAATACTGGGAAACCGTCCACCAGATCTGCCGGCGCCACGACATCCTGGTGATCGCCGACGAGGTGACGACGGGATGGGGCCGCACCGGACGCCGCTTCGCCTTCGAACACTGGGCGCCCCCACCCGACGTCGTCGTAGCCGGCAAGGGTATGACGGGTGGATACGCACCCCTGGCCGCGGTGTTTCTGAGCGAGGCGGTCGGGGAGCGCCTGGAATCCGCGGCCATGGCACCGGTCTCACACTCCTACGACGGCCATTCCCCGGCCTGCGCGGCGGCGGCGGCGGTATTGAGGATCATCCGAGACGAGGGGCTGGTCGAGTCGGTGATGCGTCTCGGTCCGTCGCTGGGCCGATTGCTCACCGAACGGCTCGGGGATCATCCCCAGGTCGCGCAGGTGCGCGGCCTTGGCTTCCTCTGGGCGGTTGAGGTCGTCCGTGACCGCGACACTCTCGAACGCTTCCCGCGCCACGCGGACGTGACGAAGGCGATCGTGAGAGCCGGCCTCGACCGGGGTGTGTTCTTCTACCCGGGAGGGACCGGCGCAGAACGAGACATCGTCGTTCTGAGCCCACCGTTTGTTCTCGAGCCGGCCGAGATGCGGGAGATGGCCGCCGTGCTGGGAGACGCCATCGACAGCGTCGTGCTGAGCCTCTGAGGCACGTGTCACGGATGCCGTTGCAGGGCCAGCCGATCGACCTTCCCGGTACGTGTCAGGGGCCACTGCGTGACAAACCGGATCGCCCGCGGGAGCTTGTAGTGGATGAGCCGGTCGGACAAGTATGACATCAAGCCGGCCTCGCTCGCACTCATCCCGGCACCCAATTCCACGAAGGCCTCCGGGACCTCCCCTTCCAGTTGATCGCGGGCGGCCACGACGATCGCCGCCTTGACGGCGGGATGGCGCAACAGGACTCCCTCCACCTCCAGGGGAGAGATGTTCTCGCCGCCGCGAACAATGATGTGCTTCCGGCGGCCCACGAACCACAAATACCCGTCGTCGGCGACCAGGGCCAGATCCCCGGTCTTGAGCCATCCGCCGCGGGCAAAGGCGTCTCGAGTCGCCACCGGATCCCGCCAGTAGCCGAGCATGTTCTGGGGGCTTCGCACCAAGATCTCGCCCGCGGTACCCAGCGGAACGGGTCGCTGGCGCTCGTCGGCGATCCTGACCTCGACGCCTTCGACCGGCTCGCCCATCGAGCCGAACTTGGCGGACGAAGGCGAGAGGTTCAGGGCCACCACGAACGACTCGGTCAACCCATATCCGATGAGCGGCACCAGGCCGATGGTGCCGACACACGACTCGATGAGATCAACCGAGGTCTTGTCGCCCGCGAAGCAGAGCATCCGGAGGCTTCGGAAGCGGTCCGGGGAGGCGCGCGGATGCGCCAGGAGCTTGATGGCGTGGGGAAGAAAAAGCGTCGAGTGGGTCGGCGTATACCGCTCGACCGCGTCGAGATAACGATCGGCATCGAAGCCTTCCTCGATCACGGCGGTCCCGCCCGCGAGTAGAGTCCACAGCATGTGAATGCAGCCCACCGTGTCCGCTATTGAAGCGGTGTTCAGATACACGAGCTTCTCGATCCCGATGCCGTAGACGCCGACGAACCGCGCCGCGAAGAACGGGGCGATCGCGCTCAGCAGCGACGCGCGAGAGTACATGACTCCTCGCGGCCCCTGCGTGCTTCCCGAGGTGAAGAAGATGACGGCCGGCCGCTCATTGAACGCCCGTCCCGGCGGCACGGGCGAGAGGGGCTCCCTCCCCCCAGGCCGACCCCAGGACGCTGGATGTTCGACCGGCAACAGGGTGTGGCTTGATCCGAGGGTTTCGAGATCGGCGTCGAGCGAAGGCAGGTTCTCCTCATGAACCAACAGCCACGACGCCTCGCAGAAAGTGAGGTAGTGGTCCAACTCGATCGCGGTCGACCTGGGGTTCAGCGGCACCGCCGTAGCACCGGCCTCCAGGCAAGCGAGATAGGAGCAGACCAGATCGACGCCGTTTCTCAGCAGGAAGGCGACGTTGTGGCCGGCGGCACCTAGGCCGCGTAGGTGCCTGGCCAGGACCGCAGTCCTCTGCCGCACCTCCCCGTAGGTAAACGGGCGTTCGTTGCAGACTATCGCGAGGTCTTGAGGCGGTTGGGACCACGAGCGCAGATCCAGCATGTCCATCTGAAGAACCTGTCGTTCGTGCCTGGGACGGTTAAAATGGCCCCAGCAAATCGCGCAGTTGCCCGGCGGCCCTCCCACTGCTGGCCACCCTCCAGAGGCAGACTACGCCGTCTTGGGAGAGGCGGTCAAGCGACGCCTGGGGCTCTGCGGGCAGCGAGGCAGGTCACTTACCTGCAACGCAACACCCTCTCGCCGACCGCGTTCCCGCGTTGCGCTCCGATGGAATCGATCACGGCATTCAAACTTCCGAATTCGGGACGAATTGCGCAAGCTCCGGGGTGAATGACGCGGATTCGTGACCAGTAGCGGACCTCAAGCCGCAGGGAGAATGCGTCTTCCCGAAAATCGATCCAATTTTATGGACCGGCCGGATCCGCCAGGATCTCCCCATAGTCAAGCAAACCCAATAAATACAGGCACTTCGGTCGCTCTCCGCCAAGCGGCACAACCCTTGCTCTTCGAGAGCCGGCAGGTTGTGAAAGGAGGTGAATGCGCTCGGTATCTCACGCCATGCGCTGATCGATTCGGCTGGCTGTGCTTCAACGATTTGCTGACAAGGAGGTTCACGCTCATGAAGTCTGATTTGTTCTCCAAGCGCGCGTTTGTAACGCTTTCCCTCAGCGCTCTGCTGCTGCTCCTCGCCCTGCCGGTGATGGCGCAGCTCGCGAGCGGCAATCTCTACGGCACCGTCAAAGCCCCGACCGGCGAGACCCTGGCGGGAGCCACCGTCACCCTTTCCGGAGGCGGCGCGCACCAGGTCCAGGTCAGCGACGGCCACGGGCACTTTCGCTTCCTCGGCTTGGCGCCGGCCAGCGACTACGCCGTGAAAGCCGAGCTTCAGGGCTATTCTCCCCTGGAGTACAACGGCCTCGTCATCAACGTCGGCCGCAACACCGAAATCGAGGCGACGCTGGCGCCGGCAATCACCACGATGATCGAGGTCGTCGCCGAAAAGGCGGACCAGCCGCTGCTCGACCCCCGGCGCTTCTCCCGCAGCGACACGGTGACCAACGCCGACATCGAGCGGATTCCCTCGGCCCGCGACCCCTGGGCCGTGCTGCAGTCCATTCCCGGCGTGCTCACCGACCGCATGAACATCGGCGGCAGCGAGAGCGGCCAGCAGTCGCAGTACGTCGGTCCCGGCTCCTGCGGCGACCAGGCGGTGTGGTCGATGGACGGCGTGGTCATCACCGACATGGCGGCCCTCGGCTCCTCGCCCGGCTACTACGACTTCGACGCCTTCGAGGAGATGAACGTGACGACCGGCGGCAGCGACGCCTCCATCGCCACCGGCGGCGTGGTGCTCAACATGGTGACCAAGCGCGGCACCAATGAGTGGCGCGGCTCGGCCCGGTACCTGCAGTCCTCCAGCGGCACGCAGGCCGGCCTCTCGCTCAAAAACAGCGAGCTCGGCCAGGCCGGTCCCTGGAACGGCAATCACGCCCAGACCGCCTTCAAGCAGGGCAACCGCATCGACACGATCGAAGATCTCGGCGCCGAGGCCGGCGGTCCGATCGTCAGGGACCGGCTGTGGATCTGGGGCTCCTACGCCAAGCCGAAAATCGACCTGCTCACCATCGACAACGTCAGCGACAAGACCACTCTCAAGGACTGGAACACCAAGCTGAACGCCCAGGTCAGCTCCACCAACTCGGCCACCGGCTTCGTCTGGCAGAGCGAGAAGGTCAAGCTCGGCCGCAACGCCGGCCCCACCCGCCCGCAGGAGACCACCTGGGACCAGGGCAGCTTCGGCCCTCGCCCCACGACCTGGAAAGTGGAGGACACGCAGATCTTCACCAACAGCTTCTTCGCCACCGGGATGTACTCCCGGGTCAACGGCGGCTTCGAGCTCGTCCCCGAGGGGGGTGACCGGACTCCCTTCCGGGACGCCGAGCTCGTGTGGCACAACAGCTTCATCTCCCAGCAGATCGAGCGGCCGCAGAAGCAGGGCAAGCTCGACGGCTCGAGCTTCTTCAACACCGGCAACCTCTCGAACGAGCTCAAGTTCGGCGCCGGCTACCGCACGGCCGAATCGTCGTCGCTCGTCAACTGGCCGGGCGGCGGGCTCCAGCTCACGCTCTCCGGCGACTTCCCTCTCCTCATCCTGTCCCGTGCGGCCACGCCCGACGTCAAGATCGACTACACCAACGCCTATGCCCAGGACACCATCGCCCTCGGCAACCTGACGGCCAACCTCGGCCTGCGCTGGGACCGGCAGGGCGGCAAGAACCTGGCCTCCACGGCCGCCGCCAATCCGGTGGCACCGGACCTTCTCCCCGCCGTCCACTATGCGGGCCAGGACGCCGGCTTCACCTGGAGCGATTTCACGCCCCGCATCGGCCTGACCTACGCCTTGGGCGAGCAGCGCAAGACGCTGCTGCGCTTCAGCTACTCCCGCTTCGCCGACCAGCTCGGCGCCGCCACCGCCGGCGCGCTCAACCCCATGGCCGGCCTCGGCTATCGCTACTTCTTCACCACCAACAACGGCTCGCCGGCGCTCGTGCGGGGCGCCATCGGCCCCGAGGTGGCGTCGCCCAGCGGCAACGTCAACCCTCTCGACTTCGGCATCCTGCAGTCCAACGCGGTGAATCCCAACCTCAGCGCTCCGATCAACGATGAAGTGCTGCTCGGCGTCGAGCACGCGCTGCTGCCGGAATTCGTCGTGGGCCTCAACCTCAGCTACCGCAAGTACCACAACATCGTGGATGCCCAGCGGCTGGTCTTCGACGCCGACAATCCGTTCGACGCCTCGCTGCTCAACAGCGTCGGTCGCGTCGGCCAGCGCAGCGACTACGTCCTGAATACTCAGCAGGTGACGGCTCCCGACGGCCACACCTACACGGTGAATTACTACGAGCTGCGTCCGGGCGTCACCACCCGCAACGGCTTCCTGCTCACCAATGGCGAGCGCGAGCAGGAGTTCAAGGGCGCGGCCCTCACCTTCAACAAGCGCCTGGCCAACCGCTGGATGCTGCGCGGCAACGTCTCCTACCAGGACTGGAAGTGGCGGATTCCCGACAGCGCGATCCTGGATCCCACGGACACCGTGGCCGGCGGCATCGTCAACGGCACCGAGTTCCTGCAGGGCTCCGGCACCACCTCGGGTCCCAAGGGCAGCGTCTTCATCAACAGCAAGTGGTCCTACAGCCTCAACGGCATGTATCAGGTCGCGCCCGACCGCCCCTGGGGCTTCAACGTCGCCGCGAACCTGACCGGCCGCCAGGGCTACCCGAAGCGCTACGTCGACCGCATCGTCCGGGAGACCATCGCCGACAACGGCGGCTCGGGCATCGACGTGCCGGTCGTCTCGGATCCGGACGCCTTCCGCTATCCCAACCTCAACGTCGTCGACTTCCGGGTGGAGAAGGAGTTCACCTTCAGCCAGCTCAGCCTCACCCTCGGGGTGGACATGTTCAACGCCCTCAACGAGTCGTACGTCCTCCAGCGCCAGACCGTGATCGCCAGCAACGGCCAGCCGGTGAGCAACGGCGACTTCGTCACCGAGATCCTCAGCCCGCGCATCTTCCGTCTCGGCGCGCGGTTGAGCTTCCGCTAACGGCTTCGTTTTTGCAGCCGGTCCGCTGGAGCTCCACCCGGCGGACCGGCTTTCGGTGCTTGGCTTTTTGTTTTCGATCAGGGAATCGACGAGGGCTCGAGAGGTCATCTCATGAGCTTGATTTTCAGGAACGCGAACGTCGACGACGAGATCCGGCAGCGGCGCCTCACCGAATTGCTCTCCGCGGCCGCCGCCTTGCAGCGCCAGCTCGCCGCCCTGCTGGGACCGCCGCCGCCCGAAGAGTCCCCCGTCCGCCGCCTGGCCGTGCGCAACAACGGGCACGTCCTGTTCCTCGCTCCGCCGGAAATCGAATGGATCGAGGCGGCCGGCAACTACGTCCGCCTGAACGCCGGCGGCGAGTCCCGCCTGCTGCGCGAAACCATGTCCGGGGTCGAGGGGAAGCTCCCGCGCGACGGCTTCCTGCGCATCCACCGCTCGGCGATCGTCAACCTCGCCGCCGTCCGCGAGCTGCAGCCCGGCGCCCACGGCGACTTCGTGGTGGTGCTCCAGAGCGGCAAGCGGCTCCCCCTCTCCCGCGGCTGCCGCGAGCGTCTCGAAGAGGCGCTGGGCACGGCGTAGAGGAACCTGGGCCCTCATACCCTCTCTCCCGCCTCCTTTTCCATCCTCACCGGGAGAGAGGGCTTTTTTCAGCCATTCCGATCTACTGCGCTTTCTCCACCCGCACTTCCGGGTCGCCGTAGTGATCCCGCTTCACCGTGACCTGCCAGGGGTTGCAGCAGACCTCGCAGTCCTGGACCATCGAGCCCCAGACGTCCGGCTCCAGCGAGATCTCCACCCGCTCGCCGCAGTAGGGGCACTGGACCTCGATCGTGTCGTTCCAATAGCCGTCGCGTTCGCCGCGCTCCATGGTCAGCCTTTCGCCCGTCCAAGTTTGAGGACGATTTCGTGCTCCTTCTGGGTCACCGGCTGCACGGAGAGGCGCGAGCCCTTCTGCGTCACCACCATCTTCTCGAGGCCCTTCGTCGCCTTCAGCTCGGCGAGTGGAACGATCTCCGGGAACTTCTCCACGAAGCGGACGTCGACCATGTACCAGGTGGGGTTCTCCGGATCGCTCTTGGGGTCGAAGTACTTGTGGCCCTTCCGGAAGGCGTAGGAATCGGGATAGCCCTCGCGGGCGACCTCTGCGACGCCGGTCACCCCGGAAGGCTCGGCGTTCGAGGCGTAGAAGAGAACGCCGTCGCCCACCTTCATGTCGTCCCGCAGCGTGTTGCGCGCCTGAAAGTTGCGCACCCCCTCCCACGTCGCCGTGCCGTCCCGTTCGAGATCGTCGATCGAGTACGCCTCGGGCTCGCATTTCACCAGCCAGTATCTTTTTGCTCGTGCCATCGTCGCCCTCCGTCCAACAGTCTACCGGAGGTGGCGATCTTTATCCGACCGGCCGGCGGTTTACCCTCCCTCAGATCGATGAGTCACGAACGAGGATCTCGAGGTCGCTGTCCCGGAAGGTTGCGAAGGCTTCGGTTCACGGCGCTCCAATGGGATGGAGTGTGGACCTGATCTTGTCGGCCAGACGGTTGCCGTTTAGAAGCCGATCCTGTGGAAGCTCCGAATGACTGGGCTGATTGTGCATGAAGAAACTCGGAACGGGTGGAGCGTCACCGATCCAGTTTTTTCCAGGGTCATAGACCAGAAAGACGTCCCAGGCCGGC
Organism: Thermoanaerobaculia bacterium; assembly: GCA_049284515.1. GTDB lineage: Bacteria > Acidobacteriota > Thermoanaerobaculia > Multivoradales > UBA5704 > DATARR01. The sequence continues at coordinate 26,995 of JBAPYB010000400.1, read as the reverse complement.
GTACCTTGGATTCCGATAGGCCCCTGGAACGCCTTGCCAGCGGCCCGTGCCTCGGACCAGAAAAAACGCACCCGGGAGTCGGGTAGCAGGGCCGTCGCCTGACGGGCGGTTTCCAGGGTATCCTTGACGCCGATCTTCTCCCAGATGACGAAGACAGCCAAGCGGGAGTCATCGAGAGGCTGGAGAACGTAGCGTTGCACCATCCGGGCGCTCATCCGGCAATTGCTACACGTCGGAGAGAGGATCAGCACGAGCCGCACCTTGTCGCGGTTGTGGTTGAAGGCATCCCTCAACTCGGCACCACTGCTGGACAATATTTCCACGGCGGAGGGCTCGGGTGAGCGTCCAGAGGCCCGAGAAAGCGTGAACGGGGCCTCGCTCTGGGCTTCGGTAATGATGCCTTCGACGGATTTGCCGTCGCCAGAGGCGGTGCCCCGGAAGTTTGAGACGGTCCCCGCAGCATCTCGCGTACGGAAAGACAGGATGTGGCCTTGGACCTGTAGATCCAGCACCTCCAGGGGTCCGGAATTCTCCGTGGGCAGGGCTAGATGGCCGCACTGGCCACCTTTCGCACACGGCTCGAGCATGAGCTGGAGGTCGAGCTCAAATTCACCGGGCCGTACGATGATGGCGCCCTCCCAGCGGCCGCCAGGATCGAAGGCAGGCGGTTCCGCGGGGGCTGCTACAGCCCTCGGAGCTAGGGCCATAAAGAAGGAGAGGAGCAAGCTGGCAAAACTCGACATGGAGGCCTCCCTACCTTGCGTCGAAGAGTCAGTCCGGCCGCAGAGCCATGGTTGGATCAATGCGCGCGGCCCGCCGGGCCGGGATGAGAGTAGCAATAAGACCTACCACCAACTCCAGGAGGATAGCGAGAGCGAAGATCGCGGGATCCGCCGGACTTACTTGGAACAGGAGACCGCGGATCATACGGGTGGCCGCAAAGGCGAGCAGGAGCCCAAGGCCGATACCGAGGAGAATCACCTTACCTCCCCGCCAGAGGGCGAGCTCCAGGATCTTTCGGGAGGGTGCTCCAATGGCCATCCGAATCCCGAACTCCTGCGTGCGCTGGCTCACCGCCGTGCTCAGCACGCCATAAAGGCCAACGGCCGTGAGGAGGGTCGCCGCCACAGAGAAGAGGGTGAGAACCAGAGCGCGCCCGCGCTCATTGGCCAGAGAATCGTGGATCGCCCCCTCCAGAGTCTTGACGTTGGAAACGGCGGTCTCGGCATCCACTTGGGCGATGGTCCGCCGCAGAGACGGCACCAATGCCTCGGGCCGGCCTTTCGCCCGCACCATGATAGCCATGAACGACTGGGGCGCCTGGGCGTAGGGCCGATAAACCGTAGGCCGGGCATCCTTGGCCAGGCCCGACCCGAGGATGTCCGCGGCGACGCCGACGACCGTGAGCCAGTGCCCATGGGCGGGGTCTTCGAGAGTGAGCCGTTTGCCGACCGCATCGCCTCCCGGCCAGTACCGCTCGGCGAGGGCATGGTTGACGACGGCCACCTCCTGAGCGCCCCGGCGGTCGGCCGGATTGAAAGGGCGGCCCTGGAGGATGCGCACACCCAGGACCCTAAAGAAGTCGGCGCTCACGGCGCGGTACTCGGCATCCGGCCGCTGCGAGTCGCGGCGCGCGCTCCAGCCCTCCGGAGTGAAGTAGTTCGAGGTGTTCCAGGGGCTGAAAGGCGCGTTGCTGATGAGAGCGGCGGAATCGGTGCCAGCGAGAGCCTCGACCCGGGACTCAAGCGTGCCCAGGTAGGCGGCCAAGCTCTCGGGAGTAGGGAACTTCGACTGCCGGGGCCCCAACTCGAGAACGAGCATCCGTTCAGGGCGGAACCCGGGATCGACTCCCCACAAGGCCCGGAAGCTCTGAAGGAGCATGGCGCCCGCCACGAGGAGGGCCAGTGTCACCGCCACCTCGGCCGCCACCAGGAAGAACATTACGACAGAGCTGCGCCGGCCTGCCGACACCGCGGCAGCACCCTCGCGCAGGGTCTTGCCAAGCGACGACGAGAGGGTGTGCAGCGACGGCAGTATCCCGAACAGCGCAACCGCCGACAGCGAGAGCAGGAGAGCGAACCCAAGCACGGGTCCGTCTACTCCCACCTCCGCGACGCCTGGGGCCAGCGGCGGCAAAGTGGCGCGCAGCAACCTCATCTCCCAGCCGGCCAGCAACAGCCCCAAGGCTCCCCCAGCGAGACCGAGGACCAGGCACTCGCTGAGGAGCTGCACCAGCAGATGGCGGCGGTCAGCCCCTAGGGCGACACGCACGCCCATCTCCTCGGTCCGCGTGGGAATCCTCGCCAACAGCAGGTTCGACACGTTGATGCAGGCGATGAGAAAAACAAACGCCGCCGCGGCGGCGAGAGCCGTCAAACCCGGTCGCAGTTTACCCACGAAGTCGTCCTTGAGAGGACGAACGAGCACCCCCCAGCCGGCGTTGGAGACCGGGTACGTCTTCGCCAGCGACCGGGCGAGTCCGCCGAGAGCCCCACGCGCCCGCTCTAGAGAGACCTTCGGCGCCAAGCGGCCCACGACTTCCAGATAGCGGCTCCCTCTCTCCGCCGGATCGGGAGCCAGGGCCAGCGGGCGCCAGACGTCCACCTGGTCATGGTAGTCGGGCCGGGGATGCCGGAACCAGGAAGGCATCACGCCGAGCACCGTGTAAATCTTTTCGCCGAGCGTCAGCGTCTTTCCCACCACTCCGGGATCTCCCCCGAAGCGGCGCCGCCAGAGACCGTAGCTGATCACCACCTGCTGCTCGTGTCCGGGCCGGTCGTCGTCGGGACCGATCGTCCGCCCGACGAGCGCTCGCTCCCCAAGGGCCTCAAAGTAGCCGGCGGAAACCGACATGCCCACGAGACGCTCCGGATCCGCTACGCCCCTGAGCGTGGGCATCCACGGGCTGAACGCGCCGAGAGCTCTGAACAGGCCGTTCTGAGACGCCCAGTCGGCGAAATCGCTTTCAGATACCGGTTGGGGTTCGCCAGGGGCGGCGTCCTCGCTCTCCCAAGCGGACACCAGCTCGCCCGGCCGGGGGTAGGGAAGGTCCCGCAGCAGAATGTGGTCGATGAAGCCAAAAATTGTGGCACTCGCGCTGATACCGACGGCCAGCGTCACCACCACGGCGAAGGCCAGCAAAGGACGCCGCGACATCGCCCGCAGAGCGTATCGAAGATGACGACCAGGTTCTTCCAGCATGGCTCCTCCAGGAAGTGCTAAACGCCTGACCCAAAGAAAGTCTACACCTTCGATGAGTCAAGCAATCGCTCCAAGGGTCGTCCAGCCTCCGGCTCACATCCGTCGCCAGCGGCCCGCAGACGTTCTTGAACGATCTCCATGGCGCATCTCGTCGCATCCTCCACGTCGATTTCCCGGCGGCCTGCCAGGAGATCCCAGAGACTCTCGGCCACGGCCAAAGGCAGTTCCTCCAGAGCGTCGGGAAGCGGCCCCGGCTCCAGGAATCGGCGACGCACGGCTCTGTAAGCACTAGACTTCCTGAGGCGTTGATGGACTGAGTAGAACCACCCTGTTCGTGGGTCTGAGAACCGCGCCGCCGGATCAGCCGATAGTGGATCCGCGGGCACCAACAGGCCGTCCGTGGCCAGAGCCGCGAGGAGGGGCATGCTCGCATTGAGGTGGAGCGCCGAGCCCAGGATCTGCTGGTCGAGGAAGAAAGAATAAGGGCGTACCATATGGCCGAAGAACGGCCGGATACGCCGAAGGAAGGCGAGCTGCTCCTGAATTTCGTCGAAGGTCGTCCACGGATCGATGAAGAAGAACCCGACATCGAAGGAAACACCGTGGCCATGGAGGGCGGCGAGAGAGGCAAAAATGTCGGCGAGGCCAAACCCGACCCGATAGCGCCGGAGGGCGCTCTCCAGCCCTGAGTCGATCCCTAGAAGCAAGTTCACTAAGCCGGCCTGCCGAAGTCGGGGCAAGAGGTGTGCGTTGCGCGCCAAGGCCCCTGGATGGGTGACAAAGGAGAACTCAATGTCCAGCCCGCGCCGCTCGATCTCCTCGGCGACACCGGCGATCACCGCCTCGCCGCGCTCGTCGTAGCCGAACAGCACGAAGGCCTGAAAGACGAAACGGCGTACGCCGTGCCGGACGGAATAATGCTCGATCTCGTCGACGATCCGGCCAGGTGATCGCGACCGCCAGAACCGTTTCCGGCCGCCGAACGTCTCGCGATAAGGCACCTGTAGGCCGCAGTACGCGCAGTCGCTGTCGCACCCCCGGTTGAGCAGGACCTTCTGGCCGCTGGACAGCCGTCCATCGTGAAAGAGGTCAGAAGCCGCCATGGGGAGGGTATCGAGATCCTCCAGCAGTCGGCCCCGGGGATTGCGCACCGCCACGCCTCCGCTTCGCACGGTCAGGCCGGGCATAGAGCGCCACGGCTCTCCCCGCGCCAAGGCACGCAACAGGCCGGAGACGGGCTCTTCCAACTCGCCGTGGACCACCGCGTCCAGCCCGCCTAGGACGGAAAGAATCGCCCGGTCGTGGCGGGAGGCGAAGTACCCGCCGGCGATCTGCACGGGCTCCCCGGGACCGGTAGCTCGATCCAACACTCCCGCCACGGCCTTGAGCTCTCGCCGTCCAGGGAGATGCCAGTAAATGGCCGCGGGCCGCTCCCGCAGGGCGGCTGCTAAAGCCTCCTTCATGGTCAGCTCGTGGAGCCGGCCATCAAGGAGCAAGACTCGGGCCCCAACAGTACGGAGGAATCCGACCAGCATTTCGATATCGAGATGCTGGTCGGGACCTCCCGGCGGCTCACCTGACGGAACGATGCCCACCAGTCCCTCAGGGAGTGGCATAGGCGGGGTCCCCGACGGCAAGATTGTCCCTTTCCTCCGCGGAGAAATCCTCGTAGAGGCGCCGGTAGCGCCCATTGAGCCGCATCAAATCGTCGTGACGACCGATCTCGACCACCTGGCCGCCGTCGAGCACAACGATCTTGTCGGCATTGCGCACGGTGTTCAGCCGGTGAGCCACCATGAGAGTGGTGACGTTCCGGAGCTTGCGGGTGAGATTGGCCCGGAAAGCGCGTTCTGTCGTCGAATCGAGAGATGAGGTGGCCTCGTCCATCACCAGTACCGGGGCCCCCTTGAGCAAGGCCCTAGCGATTGCCAGACGCTGTACCTGCCCGCCCGAAAGGGAGACTCCCCGCTCTCCCACCGGCGTGTCGTACCCTTGGGGAAGCGCCGCGATGAACTCCTGGGCACCGGCCCTCCGGCAGCACTCCACAGCCTCTTCGATCGTGGCGTCGGGCCGGCCCATGCGGACGTTCGAGAGTATGTCGCCGCTGAACAGGAAGGGTTCCTGAAAGACGGCGGCGATCTGTGAACGGACCCAGGATAGGGGTAAATCGCGGATGTTGAAACCGTCGAGGTAGATCTCGCCCCCGTCGGGCTCGTAAAAGCGCAACAGGAGCTTGAGCAGAGTGGTCTTACCCGAGCCACTGGGTCCCACGAGACCGGCGTTTGAGCCGGCCTCCACCGTGAAGCTCACACCGGCGACCTGCTCGGCATCGCCTCCCGGATAGGAGAAGCTCACGTTGCGAAACTCGATCCGGCCGCGAACGGCGGTGGCGACTTTCGCCTCCCCTCCTTCGTCCGGCTCCGGCCGCTCGTCGAGGAACTGATATACCCGGTCCAAAGCGGCCAGCGATTGCTGCACACTGGAATTGAGGCTCACCAGGTTCTTGGAAGGATCAAAGAGGAGCCGGAGATAGGCATTGAAGGCCAGAAACGTGCCCAAGGTCAGGCGGCCTCGCATAATTTCCCAGCAGCTGATCCAGATGACCGCCACCTTTCCCAGTGAGCTGATTAGCCCGGAGCCTACCGCCAGCAGGGTCTCGACGATGTCCGAACGGAACTCTGTGTCGAGCAGACGGCGCAGGGAGCGGAGCATCTTGACCAGCTCGGCCTGCTCCGCGAGAAAGGACTTGATGACGTAGATGCCGGAGATCGATTCCAACACGTCACCGGCCACCTCGGCATAGCCCTGCTGTACCTCGCGCCCCAGTCCGCGGACCTTGGGGTTCCAGTGCAGGAGCCAGAAGACGTAGAACGGCAAGGATGCAACCGACAAAGCGGCCAACTGCCAGTTCAGCCAGAACAGAACCGCTATGCCGAAGACCAGGGTCAGGCTCTCCTTGAGGCTGCTAAGGATGTTGCTCGCCATCAGCCCCCGCACCCGGTTCACGTCCGCCGTCAGCCGCGACATGATCTGACCGCTCCGCTGCTGTTCGAAATAGCGAACCGGCAGCCGTTCCATATGCTCGAAAAGCTGGCGCCGCAGATCGAACATCACCGCGCATCGGAAGCGGGTGAACAGACGCACTTGAAAGTAGGTCGAGCCGGACTGTAACCCCAGCAATACGAACAACCACAAGCCCACGAGATGAAGCTCGCCATAACGCTTCTCGGCCACGACGGTATCGATTAGATATTTCGTCAGCAGGGGAGTCGGAAGCTGGAGCGCGATGCTCGCCAGCATGACCAAGCCGCCAAGAGCTCCAATCCGCCAGTGCCGTAGCAAACTGGGCAAAAAGCGCCGCAGACTTCCGGGCATGCAGGAGCCGCCGGTGCCACCCGGTAAAGGAAATGAGCCAGGCCAGCGGACGGCGAGCTGCCTGGCGAAAAACGAAAACACGTGGGCCTCGGACCTGAATATGCCGGAGTCTACACTTCCTCGACGTTGAAGTTCGTGGCAACGCCACTGCTGCAGCCAGAACCGTCGGAACAGCAGGCCTTGGTTTTAGTGTCCGGGTTAGGAAGCAGTTCCGTATCGATGTTGATGATAGGCTCGAGCAGGAAGTCCATACGTTCTCCTTTCGTTCAGATGGTCCAATTAGACGTTCATGGCAGCCGCCGCGGCACAACTGCCGCCGCAGCCGCCAAGTTGGGGACCGCCCTTGTTTTTGGCAAGCCGATGGCCCACGGTCTCAATCACTTGCTCCATCGTAAAGCGAAGCTTCAGACAGCCGCGCTCGATATCAAGCCCGCTATTCATGATCTTGTGGCTGCAGCCGCCCATGCAGAGCGGTAGCACTTTACAAGTGCGGCACTCTTCGATCTCAAAAGGATCCCAACCCATCCACTTCACAAGGTTCTGAGGATTGGTGATGATCTCCTCGCCCTCGCTGCCGAGGTGCCCCACGCCGTTGCGCTCGGCGTTGCCGAGATCGTGATAGCACTTGAGGAGATTCGCCTTGGAATCGACCACATAATAATTGCTCGAATTAGCCCCGCAAAAAGTGTTCACCGGCTCCGTCAACACCCGGCCGCCGAGTTGGAATCCTGCCTCACTGGCATCCCGAAGGAGGCCCTCCTCCACTCGCGCATACTCCTGCACCGTCAGGCAGTTCGGTCCATAGCCAGAGCTGTTCTCATTGACGTCGTCGACATGGGCGAAATAGACGTGCACCTTCTGCTTCAGGCCCCGGCTTTCGATGTCGGCCAGTAGATCTGGCACGGCGGCATGGTTGCGGCGATCGACGTTGATGCGCATATAGATCGTGAATTCCTCGCATGATTCGGCGACGTTCTTCATGACTCGCTGATAGGTCGGAGTCTTATTGGGAAGGTGCCGGGTCAGATCGTGGAACTCCTCGCTGCCGTCAAACGAGACCTGCAGGAAAGACACTCGGGAACGGTGCAAGGCCGCCCGCATGTCAGCGTCCAGTAGATAGCCATTGGTGATGAGGGAGGCCTCGTAGCGGCAGTTCTTCTTCTCGCAACTCGCGTGGAACGAACCACTCAGATCCTCGACAACGTCCATGGCCAGCGAGGGATCTCCCCCCGTCCAAACGATCGACGTCGTCGAGTTGTGGGGAAGACGCCGGGCGAAAAACTTCTTGAGCTTGTCCCGGTCGACCAGGGACATTTTGCCCGCATTGAGGTCGACATAGCAGTAGTCGCAGGCAAAGTTGCACCGCAGTGTAGGAGCGATCACCAGGGCCAGCCCCGGACCGCCGAAGCGAGAGAGCCGGTTCTTGACCTTGAGATGCTCCAGCTCATCGAAGCTCTCCGGAATCAGAAACTGGCCTCGTAACAAATCCTTCTGCAACTGTTCCAGATCCTCTCTCCCCGCCGGAGAGAGCTCACCGTCTAGAAGTCCCTTGACTTGCCGATACTTCTCCGGCGTCAATCGGACGAAGGCCATGGATCGGAAATTCACCCCCCATACCACCTCTTCACGCTCGAGGAAGTAGTTGTATTCCGAAGGCTTCTGGGCAGGCAGCAGGGGCGGTGTGGCGTCCGTGGATCGCAGGATCGGCAAGGAAGATGGCATCAATTACCCCCTTTGGACCGTTTGTCTATCCTCTCGTTGACAAACCATCTGTCACTTGCGCCATTGTGCGAGAGAGGTCCGAAAGTCGGTTTGAGGTCTTCTCTTGTCAGTTTGTCTTGGCGGTTTCTCTTGAGTATCCACCTTGACGTTTTCCCTGCCCTTGTTCCCGCCTTCATTGCGGCGATGAGAGGGAGGACAGCCGAAGTGGCGCTGGAAGGCACGGAAGAAAGTCTCTTGGTGGCAATAGCCCACAGACATGGCGACCAGATAGATCTCGACATCGCCCGTACGCAGGAGGCGGTCCGCTGCACCCATGCGCAGTATCTCGATATAGTGGCGCGGCGTCACGCCGAGGGCATAGCGGAAAGGGACACCGAAGTTATGGTCACGCAGATGAAACTGACGCTTAATGTTGTTGACATTCAGCTCCGGATCGAAGAGATGGTCCTGCATGTACTCGACCAACTGGACCAGCGATTTAGGTAGAACCTCCAAGTCCTCCCTCAACTCCCGCCGGAAGATCTCAAGCTCCGTTTCGATCCTCTCTTGCTTGACCGTCAAACCAGCCATGGCTTGTTTGAGGCTCGGATTCATGGCCCATACCTCTTAGGACCGGATGGAACCGGGTGCCCACATCGCGATCGCTATAGTAGTAGATCCTCAATGTCTTGTCAATCGCATCAACGTCAGGTCGAACTTACCTACATGCTCTTGTGGCCTCACCTTACTCCCCCGCCGCCCGTCCCGGCTCCCGCAGCATCTCCAGCAACTCCTCCCGGGTGAACATCTTCGCCAGCTCGGCGGAGTCCTCCTGGACGACGCTCGCCATCACTTCCCGCTTTCTTTCGATCAGGGCGGCGATCTTTTCTTCCAGAGTGCCTTCGGTAACCAGCTTGAAGACCTGCACCGCCCGCTTCTGGCCCAGACGGTAGACGCGGTCCGTGGCTTGGTCCTCCCTGGCTGCGTTCCACCAGCGGTCGTAGTGGATCACCACCGAGCCGCCCACGAGATCGATCCCCGCGCCGCCGGCCTTCAGACTGCCGAGGAAGACCCGGCAGTCCGGATCCTCATTGAAACGGTCGACGATCTCGCCGCGACGGACGCTCGCGCCCGTCAGCCGGACGTGGCCCACGCCCAGACCCTCCAGATGGCGGGCCATCAGCTCGATCATCCCCAGGAATTGGCTAAAGACCACCACCTTCTGGCCGCTCGCGAGCGCCTCTTCGAGAATCTCCCGGTAGAGGTCCCACTTGCCCGAGGCCAGCTCGCCGGCACGGCCGAGATCGCCCAGCGCCAGAGCCGGGTGATCGCAGATCTGCTTGAGCAGAGTGAGCACGGTGCGTATTCCGAGCGAATCCGGCCAGGGATTCCGACGGGAAGGCGGCCACCCCTTCCGAGGCGAAGGCGGCCACCTATTCCGATCTGAAGGCGGCCACTTTTTGAGGGTCGTCGGTAGGGTGGCCGGCTTGCCGTTGGAACGAGCGGCGATGAGGGCTCCGACGCCGTGGCATTCTGGTCTCCGAAGGGAGACAGATGCCGGCAAGGAGACTGAGTATGCGGAAGGTCCAAGAGGTGTTGCGTTTGCTGTTGGTGTGTGGTTTGAGCCAGCGTCAGGCCAGTCTGCCTCGATCCCTTCACGATCTTCTCGTAGCTCTTGCGCGGCATCCGCCGGCCTTTCTCGAAGCGCCGCACCGAGCTGGAATCGAGGCCGGCCTCGGCCGCCAGCTCCTCCTGGTCAACTCAAGGAAGGTCCGCAGGTGCGGCAGCAGCACCTTCTGATCCTCCGGTTCCATCGGATCGTTTGGCCTCGGCACGATGGGATCTTTCACCTTCGGCTCCTCTGCGTGCACACTCAGCGGGCACGGTGGTGTGCTTTTCTACACCTTTCGTCCGGCGGCCACTCCAGGCCGCCCGACTCGCTCCGGAGAAAGGAGATCCCTATGCCGCGAATCCCCTTGGCCCGCAGGGTCGTCGTCCTGCTGCTCATTCTAGTTGTCGCAGCTCCCCTGGCGGCGGCGCCGATTCATCGCTCCGATCCAGTCCGTTTCGAGGCCGCAGCCCCGCTCGCCAGCCTGTGGACCTGGCTCTCCCACGTCTGTGCCAAGAACGGCTGCATGATCGACCCGGGCGGTATTTGCTTGCTCAGCTCTGTCCCCGCTCCCCCGGCCGGCGCGGGCAACGGGAACTATATGAGGAGGCCTTGACGCTCGTTCCGCTGGACGCGAAAGGACTTGTTCTCCTCAACAACGGTCTCCCCTCAGGAGGCCGTGATGCTGCTCGGCGAGGCGGATATGGACGTGGCCACGGCGTTGCGCTCGATCACCGAGTGCGTGCTCGCCGACCGACTGGAACCCGCCGCCGTCGAGCTGAAGAAATGGGCGGCCTATAAGCCCGCCGGCCAAGGTGCGCAATGAGACGTGACGGTGCCCTCCGGCGAGCTTGGCGGTGGACGGATCAACGGGTGAGCTGAGGAAGACGAAGCCGCCGGCGGCGGCAGGGTCTCGGGTTGAAGGCAGGAACCGACCCCGGACCGTCCAAGCGCCGCCCGGCGCGGAAAAAGACTGGGACGCCAGCCGAGAAGCCTGGGACCTCCGGGAGGCCGCTTCCCGGAGATGGCCGGCTGGCCGGGGCGCCCAACCCCGGCGCTCGCGCTGGCGCCCGGTGCATCAGTTGTCAAAGAGCAAGCTTCCGGCGAGGCACGGCGAGCTTGCGGCGCCTCGCATCAAGGCTTCCACGGCTCGCCAACCCTTCCGCCGGCTCGCCGCGAGCTCGAGCCCGGGCGAACCAGAGCGGCCGTGGGCCGTGCCAACCTCCAACCGTCTCGTCCCAAACCCGCTCGACCCGCCGCGAGCTTGCCTCCTCGCGCGCCAAGCTGGCCCGGCTCGCCTCAAACTTGGCAGCCGTCCGCGAGACCGGGCTGCCCGGTGCCTCAAGCGCGGCGCAGGCGCTGCAAGCCTGACGCGATCCGCCCCAGAGCTGCACGGCGGCTCCTCACTCTCCTCCAATGCATGGCAACGTTGAGCCTCCGCGGAGTAACCTTGTCTGAAGGATACCACGATTTGACCGCTTCGGTTCAAAATAGCCCTTGACAACATCAAGGTCGCCGTCCATAATGGCGCCGTTGTTTCGAATGAAGACCGGATCAAGCCTCTGAGCGGAGGCTTGACCCACAGAAACCGCAGAAAGGAGGTGGAAGGGCTCGTGGTGCGAGCCGAGAGGAGAAGTGTGGCAAATGCGGCGCGACGCCGGCTCCGGGGGCGTTCTCCGGAGGCGTCGAGGCCGCAGGTAAACCCAACGCATCAAAAGACAAAGGAGAAGTCTCATGACCAACTTGCAGACCCGTTATTCGGATTTCATCAACCGGTGGGAGAAGCTTCTCACCGCCCTGCTGGCCAACATCGCGGAGCTCCCTCACCTGGAAGCACCGCGGGGGAAGCTCCAGGGGCTGCTGGAGCAGGTGCGCCTGCTCCTGACACAGCAGGACGTCCATACCGCCTCGAAGCAGCAGGTCTCACAGCAGTTGAAGGTCGCGCTAGCGGACGGCAAGAAGCTCGCGACGTTCCTCCGCACGGGGATCAAGGAGCACTTTGGCAACCGCAGCGAGAAGCTGGTGGAGTTCAGCATCCAGCCCTTCCGCCGGAAGAAGCCCGACCTGGCCGCAGTGAAGCCGACGACGGAACCGCCGACGACGGGAACGACGCCGGCGACCCCGAAGCCGCAGGCTTGAACCCACGGAAGTAGCAGTCGACGATGGACGGGGGCGTGCTCCTTCGGAGTGCGCCCCCGAGTTTTTTCGAGGGGCTCGCTCTTTGACAACTGAACCAAAAAATGGATTGGAAGGCCCTCGGCCGGAGAGGGCCTTCCCTTTTTTCCTCCGCCTACAGGAACAGACCCTCGATCGTCCCCTGGATCTGCAGCGCCGCCTGGTAGGGATCGGGGGCGTTGCGGATGGGGCGGCCGACGACGATGTAGTCGGCGCCGTTGCGCAGGGCCTGCTCGACGGTGACGACGCGCTTCTGATCGTCCGCCGGGCGGTTTTCGACCGGGCGGATGCCGGGCGTGACGATCAGCAGCTTCTCTCCCAGGTGCTCGCGCAGGGCCCGCGCCTCCAGGCCGGAGGAGACGATGCCGTCGCAGCCGATCTCCAGGGCGCGGCGGGCGCGGGAGAGGACGAGCCGATGGACGTCCACGGCGAAGCCGAGGTCCGTGAGGTCGCCCTGGTCCAAGCTGGTCAGCACGGTGACGGCGAGGATCTTCAGGTTCCCCTTCTCGCGGCAGGCGGCTTCGAGGATGCCGTCGTTGCCATGGACGGTGGTCAGGGTAATCGGGCGGCGGCTGAGCTGGCGCACGGCAGAGCGGACGGTCTCGGGCACGTCGAAGAGCTTGAGGTCCGCGAAGACCTTCTTGCCCTGGCCCACGAGCCAGTCGATGAGCTCGAAATAGCCGCCGGCCGCGAACAGCTCGAGGCCGACCTTGTAGAACTGCACGGCCTCGCGCAGGGTGAGGACCAAGCGTTTGGCCTCTTCGACGCTGGGCACGTCGAGGGCGAAGATGAGCCGGTCTTCGGGGGGAATGGTCTTGGTGGAAAGGTACGTCGGGGCGCTGGAATCAGGGTCCTTCGGGTCCTCGAAGGTCATGTCACCTCCTCGGAGAGGCAAGGATAGCACAAAGACCCTCATCACCCCGGCCGTTCACCGCCCCCTCCTCCCGGCGGATGCGCTCGTCCCATCCGGCGTCTTGCGCGACCCACCCTTCCGCGAAGGCTGAACCGCCCCTGGGGGTGAGCCTACCCGCCGGAAGATCGATAAATATACGAAGCGAGGCATTTTCCTCTGGCGTTCCTCAGCTCCCTTGGGAGGACTCTGATGCAGCACCACAGCTTGACCTCTCTACACGTCGACCCGGACGTCATGACTCGCCGGGCCGAGTTCTTGGGAGGCAACTCTCTGGAAGACGCCACCTGCGTCTTCCTGGTTGCGAATGGTATCTCTCCAGAGGAGGAGATGCCGCCTTTTCCACCCCGCGAGCTCGCGCAGGCGGTACCAGGGTGGGAAATCTTTCGTTCGCTCTGGGATCGAAATTCGCTGGTGGTGGATCTTGACGTCGAGTACGTGAACTTCGACTTCCCGGCCGAGCCCTACCTTGATCCGGAGCGCATTTTCACGCTTCAGCAGCCTGTCGAGGCAGGGATTGAGGAATTCCTTGGCAAATTCGGCATCTTCCCTCTGCACCTGATGAGTGGACGAGGTCATCACTTTCTCTGGCGAGTACGACGCGACTCCCCGGCCTTCACCGCGCTGGGGAAACTGGGCCGCGTGCCGCCAGGCCTCGCCGCTCTCGATGCGCAGCCTCATCCTCCAGGAAGCGAAAGCATCGATCCCGCTCTGGGCAGCGCTTATCACGGTCTGGGGCAGGTCATGGAGTTCGTCGCCCAGCACATCCAGGTCCTGTGCGCAGACCGCTGTGACGTCCCTTTGGAGATCACCGACACGGCAGCCGGACCGCGCCATCGGCACCGGGAAATCATCTCCCTCGACCTCTCGGAGTATGGCGATCCGCTCGGCTGGCGGTGCGTGCGGATCCCGTTCAGTCCCTATCTCAAGCCAAAGAAGCAACGAGCCCAGTTGGGCGAGAGACTCATGGCGGAAGTGCCGCAAATGATCAGTGTGCCCAAACACGATCTCACGACTCTCGCAGCGGCACGGTTGCTGTGGGATCTGGATGCTGCGGCGGATCTAGCCCGGCGAGCAGATTGCCGGATACCCGACTTCTCGGAGGCGATGGAGGAGCTCATAGGAGAGTATCGCGCATCTCCATTGGCAAAGTTCCACCTCTGGTTTTACTCCCAGGAACAGGAGCCCATGGCGGCGCGGCACGCGATCTACGACCAGGTGCCAGAAGAGCCGCTGCCTCCGTGTGTACGGACGATCCTCAGCAGGCCGGCAGGCCTGCTCCTCAATCCATCAGGTTTACAGCGTGTCACCCGAGTAATGCTCGCACTCGGTTGGCACCCGCGCCATATTGCCGGACTGATAAGCTCTCGCTACGAACGCGACGCGAATTGGGGCAGAGGGTGGTCCGCAAGCGACCCGGGGCATCGCGCAGACTTCTACGTCCGGCTGTTCTCCGGGGCTTTCATCGCCGGTAACGACAATCTGGTGAGCTTCAACTGCCGTTCCGCCCAAGAGGCAGAGCGCTGTTTCAATACCGAGTGCTCGTACAATCTCCTGGATTACAAGCACTCGCTGATCGAAAGGAGGTCTCATGAGCGACTGGGAGGTCGGCCTCTCCACCGGTTGTTTCTACCGGCGGCCCTTCCTTGACTGCCTGCCGCAGATCTCAGCCGGCGGCTTCTCGCTCGTGGAGGTCTGTTCCCATGCAGATCACCTTGACTACCACGATCCGCGGGTGGTTCGCCTCGCGGCTCGCGAGCTGGAGCGCCTGGGAATGGAGTGCTATTCCTTTCATGGCCCCTTCGCAGAGCCCATCGATCTCTCGGCCCCTGACCCGCAGTTCCGGAAAGGCGCGTTGGCGAAAATGCTCCAGGCCGTCGAGGCGGCCGCGGTCCTGGGCGCCCGCTACTTTGTGCTCCATCCAGGCCCTGACCGGATCATCGCGCTGTCGGACGAGGAGAGACGAGCACGGCTTGCCCATGCCGCGGAATCGGTGACCGCAGTGTGCCGGCGCTGCCGCGAGCTGGGACCTGAGTTGGTGCTCGAAAACATGTTGCCTCACCTCGCACTCGGCTCGCAGAGCGACTTCTTCACGATCGTCGACACGCTCGCCGGGGAAGTGCCGGGGTTTTGTCTGGATACGGGGCACGCTCATCTCAGCGGCAACATGCAGGAACTGCTCATCAAGATGAAGGGACGCCTGCGGATGCTCCATGGCAATGACAACCGCGGGTATTACGATGACCACTTTCCCCCCGGACAGGGAAGCATCGATTGGGTCGCGGTAGCCCGGGGCCTTGGGGCGACAGGCTTTTGCGGAGGAATCATTCTCGAGCTCGCTTCGAGCACTGATGCCGAGCGCACACTCCGGGAGGCGCGGGAGGCCCGTCTACTCCTCCATCATCTGGCGCAGGAAGCAATGAAGAACAGCCATGCAGCACCCATCGCTCAACCCTAGGCCCACGTCTTCGATCGGAGTCAATTGCAATGAAAGATAACGACCAAAACCCCTCCCAACACATCCCCCTCAACGAATCCAGCGAACGTGCGATTCTCAAGCAATGGATGGGTAGCCTCGATTTGGCGCAGACCGCGCACTACAAGACGGCCACCCAGTACGAAAGCCGGCACTATCAGATCGGAGTACCGGTGGTCGTGATGTCCACGGTGGTCGGTACAACCGTCTTCACGTCCCTGGACGGCTCTCACCAAGGAAGTCTCGCGATAAGCATCTCCGTCGCCGTGGTGAGTATCTCGGCGGCGGTCCTCGCAGCCATCCAGACGTTCTTCGGCTACTCGGTCCGTGCGGAAAGGCACCGGGTCGCCGCCGGCCGGTTCGGCGTCCTGAAGCGGAAGATAGAGAGAATACTCCACTTCCCTATGGACGAAAAAGAGTTCAAGCGTCTTGTCCTGGAGCTCGTTCGAGACTGGGACGAGCTCAGCAAGGCTTCTCCAGTCGTACCGCAGGCGATCTGGGAGCGCACCTGCGCCTACTACAGGCAGCAGGCGGCCGGCAAACCTCACCGAGGCCCGCACCGCCGGTCGTTCCTCGAGCGTGTGAGGCACTCCGTCAGCGAATCCTGGCGTCTCACCAAGCCTCGGGCGAATCGTGAGCAAGTTACGCCGCAAGGAGAGAGGCCCATTGAGCTTCTACCTCTCAAGCCTGAAAAGGTGGCTTGAGCCTTGGCCGCTGTAAGATCCCCCAATGCTCGAACGGATCTTCCACGTCCGCGCCGCCGGCTCGACGCCGGGGCGGGAGGCCCTCGGCGGGGTTACGACGTTCCTGACCCTGGCCTACATCCTGGCCGTCAACCCCATGTTCCTCACGGCGGCCGGGATTCCCCTGCAGGGGGCGATCGTGGCCACGGCCTTGAGCGCGGCGTTCGCCACGCTGCTGATGGCGTTCGTGGCGAACTACCCCATAGCCCTGGCACCGGGGATGGGGATGAACGCGTTCTTCGCCTATGGCATCTGCGTCGGCTCCGGCGTGCCGTGGCAGACGGCGTTGGGGATGGTGTTCTGGGCCGGGCTCGTCTTCGTGGTGCTGACGGTGACCGGGGCGCGGCGGGTGCTGGTGCGGGCGGTGCCGGACGTCATCAAGCTGGCGGGCGCGGTGGGGATCGGCCTGTTCATCGCCTTCATCGGCCTCCAGCACGGCGGCATCGTGCGCGCCGACAAGGACACGATGGTGGCCATAGGACATTCGTCGCCGGCCGCCCTGCTGACGCTCTTCGGCCTCGCCGTTTCCCTGGCGCTGATGGCGGCGGGCGTGCAGACGGCCATCTTCTGGGGGCTCGCGGCCACGGTCGTGGCCGGGCTGATCACCGGCGAGGTGACGCTGCCGGCGTCGCTGGTGTCGGCCCCGAGCCTCGCCCTGCCGGGATTGCAGATCGACTTCCTCGGCGCCCTGAAGCTCCAGTACGCGCCGTTGATCCTGGTGCTCCTCTTCTTCGCCCTCTTCGACACGCTGGGAACGCTGATGGGTCTGGCCCACCACGCGGGCCTGGTGAAGGACGGCGAGCTGCCGCGCATCGAGCGGGCGCTCACGGCCGACGCCTTCGGCATGGTGGGCGGCGCGCTCTTCGGCACCTCGCCGGTGACCTCCTACATCGAGAGCGGCGCGGGGATCGCGGTCGGAGCGCGGACAGGGCTCGCCAGCGTGGTCACCGGCGGGCTGCTGCTGCTCTCCCTCTTCTTCACGCCGCTGGTGGGAGCGATCAGCCGGCCGGACGCGGGCGGCTTCACACCGCTGACGGCGCCGGCGCTGATCCTGGTGGGCACCCTGATGGTGCGCGCCGTGCGCGAGATCGACTGGACGGACTCCACCGAGGCGGCCCCCGCCTTCTTCACCGCCATCCTGATGCCGCTGACCTTCAACATCTCCCACGGCCTGGCGGCGGGGATCATCGTCTACGTGTTGGTCAAGCTCGCCGCCCGCCGCTGGCGGGAGGTCCACTGGCTGATGTACGTGCTGGCGGTGCTGTTCGTGCTGCGCTACGCGCTCCTGCCGGTGTAGGGCCCTACCGCAGGACCGACCGCAGTTGCGCCGGATCGACCGGCTTGGTGAGGTGGAGGTCGAAGCCGGCTTCCTTGGAGCGGCGGCGGTCTTCGTCGCCGCCGTAGCCGGTGACGGCGATCAGCCTGGCGGCGCTGGTGGCGGGATCGCGGCGCAGCGCGGCGGCCACTTCGAAACCATCCATCCCCGGCAGGCCGATGTCGCACAGCACGATCTCCGGATGGAAGTCCCGGGCGGCGCGGACGCCGTCGGCGCCCGAGGCGGCGAGTTGGACCTCGTGCCCGGAAAGCTCCAGGAAATCGCGCATGGTGATGGCGGCGTCGGCGTTGTCCTCGACGACCAGGACGCGGCGAGCGCCGTTCCGGGCCGCGGTTTCCTCGCGGTCCGCGGTGCCCGGCTCGCCGATCGCCACCGGCAGGCAAATGGCGATCTCGGCTCCCTGGCCGGGCCCTTCGCTGTGCGCCTCGACCTCGCCGCCGTGCATCTCCACCAGGCCCTTGACCACGGCGAGGCCGACCCCCAGGCCGCCCCGGGAGCGGTCGAGGCTCTGGTGGTCGGCCTGGCTGAAGACCTCGAAGAGGTAAGGAAGATCCTCCAGCGCGATGCCGGCGCCGTCGTCGCGGACGGTGAGCTCGACGCGCCGGCCTCCCGGCAGGAGCGCCGCCCGCACGGCGATCGTGCCGCCCCGCGGGGTGAACTGCAGGGCGTTCTGCAACAGGTTCGAGAGGACCTGGGAAAGGCGGAGGCGGTCGCCGCGCATCGGCAGCGGCCCGGCCGGAAGGTCGAGGCTCAGGGTGAGGTCGGCGGCGTCCAGGGTCTCGCGGTAGCTCTCGACGGCGTCGTTCACGAGCTCGACGAGGTCGAGCTCCTCGCACTCCAGCTCGATCTGGCGGCGGGTGACCCGGGAGGCCTCCAGCAGGTCGTCGATGAGCACGGCCTGGTGGTGGACCTGGCGCTCGGCGGCTTCGATGGCCCGCTTCCAGGTTTCGTCGCCTTCGCCCTTCAGGCGCAGCACCTCCAGGGCGTTGCTGATCGTCCCCAGCGGATTGCGCAGCTCGTGGGCCAGCATGGAGAGCAGCTCCTCCTTGGCGCGGTCGGCCCGCGCCAGGGCGGCGCGCTTCTGAGCCAGCCGCAGGGTCACGTCCTCCAGCTTCTGCTCGCTGAGGCGCGACTGCTGGAGCTGGGCCACCATCCAGTCGATCCGGTCTTCGGCCTGGCGGTCGCCGAGCACCATGTCGGGCGGCTCGTAGTAGGCGTTGTGGCAAATCTGGTGTCCCAGCACCACCAGGGGATGCGTGTGCAGGGCGTCCTGCAGGCAGTCGGCGGTGACCTGCTCGCGGCCGTAGCGACAGAGAGCGCAGGTGCGGCTACCCGGGAGGAAACGGCTGAGATGGGCTTCGTACTCCAGCAGCCGGCCGGCGGCGCCGGGGATGCCTTCCAGCATCCAGGTCATGTTCCAGCTTGCCCGCAGGCCCGAGTAGCCGTCGTCGAGAGCCTGCTGCTCCGCCTGCCGCAGGACGTCCATCATGGTGCCGGGATCGAAGCGGCCGGCGGGGAGCCAGTCTTCCCGGCGGGTGAGGAGCACGAGGGCGCCGCGCTCCCGCTCCTCGTCGACTGCGACGCCGGTGCCTTCGAGGGCGTGCTCCAGCCGGCGGGCGCTGACCCCGTGACCGACGAAGAGACACCTCTCGCCGGCGTTGAAACCGGCCTTGTAGAAAGACACCAGCGCCGCCGTCTGTTCGGCGGCGCTGCGATAGATCAGGCAGAGATGATCGCCAGGCCGTAGCCGGGCGACGCGCCATTCGAGATCGACGTCCAAGGGACCGCCCTTCCGCGGAGGACAGTCATGGCTGGTAGGCAATTCGTAGTCGTCGTAGTCGACCCTGCTGCCGCCATCATCGCCAACTCCGCATCCATGCGCCACGAGAGTGTCCCGCGGCCCGTGAAGGTCAAGTGCAAGATCCGTGCGAGGGGCAACCTCGGGGCCTGCAGGCCGCGGCCCGAGAAAGGAAAGCAGGAGCTTCAGGGAGCCAGAAGAAGCAGCAGCGGGCGGCCGAGGGCCGCCGCGTCTTCAGCTCGGCTCTTCGTCCGGCTCGCTGGGAGGAGCCGGCGGCTGAGCGATCGCGTTGTGGAGGTAACGCACCAGCTTGTGAAACCCCTCCAGCATCTCGCTCAGGGCCTGCTCTTCCTGCGCCGGGATCTGGCGGCTGAGGCCCAGGACGCGGTAGACGTTGAGGCCGCTCGCGTCCGTGGAGTCCTGTCCGCCTGCCATCTGCCAGTTGTCCCGTCCGGAACCGGGACGCCGGATGGCTTCCGGCCGCTCGTTGACGATCTGCAGCGAATTGTGCAAATCGTTGAGGTCACACTCCAGAGCGGCAAGGATTTTCTCCAGCGTGTCGAGGGACGGCTTCTGCTTCCCGGTCTCGTAGGCCGAGAGCATCGCCTTGGTGATTCCCGCCGTGTCGGCGACCTGGTACTGCCGCTTGCCCTGCCGGTCGCGGAGCCAGCGTAAAGCTCTGCCAAGTCCATTGAAGATCGACATGCACCGGAATGTATCCTCAACCACGGCTGCGTGGCAAGCACAAACTTATGTGGTTCAACGACTTAGGCTTAGAAAAAGATTCTGTAAGGGCATACCCTTGTTCTTGGCCAACGGATGATTTTGTGCAGGGAGGTGCCTCAAGTACGGAATATCTGTCCTATACTTGTCCTGCACGCCCCCTCGGAAGTTCTCGCTTCCCGCATTGCGACCGAGCCGGGACGCGATACCGCGGAGCCCCGGGAAGGCCGGGGCCACCGGGAGGGGGCCTCGAAAAACATGCCTGGACAACATCCCGATTCGCAGATGCTCGAGCGCTTCATGCGCAACGAAGCCGGCGCGCAGGAGCGGCGGGCGGTCGTTCTTCATCTCCTGACCGGCTGCGCGCAGTGCGTGGCGGTGACCCGCCGCCTTTGGCGCCTCGGCGAAGAGCCGCTGAAGCCCCCGCGCAAAGCGCGACGCGGCGAGCGGCCGGCGCTGAGCGATCCCGAGGCCACGGAGAGAGTCTGGCGCGAAGCCATGCAGGAGGCGATGCGGGCGGGCCTCGCCCGGGAGGCGGCCCGGGCGCTCCTCGAGCTCGCTTTGCTGTATGTGCGCCAGGGCCGCGCCGCGGACCTGCAAAGGCTGGCCGAGGAGCTGCGCCCCATCTGCTACCTGCCCGGGGTGGGAATGAGCGTCACCTCGGCCCTGCTCTTCTTTCGGCGCCTGGTCGAGACCGGCTTCGCCACCCAGGACGTGCTCTCCGAGGTCGCCCTCTTCCTGGGGGATTTGCCGAAGGCGCAACGGGCGACGTGGAAGTAGGAACGCCTCGGCGCAGGCTTCCTACGTCTGCAACACTCCTGTTTTGAACTCCGGGATCTGCGGATTCATCGCCGTGCAGGCGAGCGAGCGCGCAAGGACCTTGCGGGTGTCGGCAGGATCGACGAGGGCGTCCACCCAGAGACGGGCGGCGGCGTAGCGGGGCTCGGAGGCGGCGGCGTAGCGGGCCTTGATCTCGTCGAGAAGCTGCTTCTTCTCTTCCTCGGTCACCTCCGCGCCGCGGTTCTTGAGCTGGATCGAGGCGAGGGTCTTGCTCGCCTGGTCGCCGCCCATGACGGAGATGGAGGCCGACGGCCAGGCATAGAGGAAGCGGGCGCCGTAGGCCTTGCCGCACATGGCGTAGTTGCCGGCGCCGAAGGAGTTGCCGGCGAAGAGGGTGATCTTGGGCACCGCCGAGTTGGCCACGGCGTTCACCATCTTGGCGCCGTCCTTGATGATGCCCCCCCGCTCGGCCCGGCTGCCCACCATGAAGCCCGTCACGTCCTGGATGAAGAGCAGCGGGATCTTCTTCTGGTTGCACAGCTCGACGAAGCGTGCGCCCTTGTCCGCCGAGTCGGAGTAGAGGACGCCGCCGATCTGGAGCTCGCGGTCCGACGGGCCGGTGCCCGTCCGGCGCGCCACGACCGAGCGCTGATTGGCGACGATGCCCACCGCCCAGCCGTCGATCCAGCCGGTGCCGCAGATCAGCGTCTGGCCGTAGGTGGCCTTGTATTCGTCGAGCTCGCTGCCGTCGAGCAAGCGGGCCAGCACCTCGTGCGTATCGTAGGGGCGCGAGCGGTCGATGGGCATGAGGCCGTAGAGGTCGTCGCTGGGATAGAGCGGTGGAGCGGGTGCCCGGCGGGCGAAGGGCGCCTGGGGGCCGGCCGCGAGCTGGGCGAGCTGGCTGCGGATCTTCTCCAGGCAGGCGGCGTCGCTGGGATGCCGGTGGTCGACCACGCCCGAGACGTCGCACTGGACGAGGGCGCCGCCGAGCTCCTCGTTGTCGATCTTCTCGCCGATGGCGGCCTGCACGAGATGGGAGCCGGCGAGGAAGATGGAGCCGGTCCCCTCCACGATGTGCGACTCGTCGCTCATGATCGGCAGGT
Source organism: Thermoanaerobaculia bacterium (assembly GCA_049284515.1). Classification (GTDB taxonomy): domain Bacteria; phylum Acidobacteriota; class Thermoanaerobaculia; order Multivoradales; family UBA5704; genus DATARR01. Next base: position 5,065 of record JBAPYB010000400.1, on the reverse strand, counting down.
AGGCGCCGCCTGCCGCGCACGAGCCCATGATCGCCGCCATCTGGAAGACCCCCAAGGCCGAGAGACGGGCGTTGTTGTAGAAGGCGCGGCCGAAGTGCTCGCGGTCGGGGAAGATCTCGTCCTGCAACGGAAGGAAGACGCCGGCCGAGTCCACGAGGTAGACGATGGGCAGGCGGTTCTCCAGGGCGATCTCCTGGGCGCGCAGCACCTTCTTGCAGGTCAGCGGGAACCAGGCCCCGGCCTTCACCGTGGCGTCGTTGGCCACCACCACGACGTCCCGGCCGTGGACGGCGCCGATGCCCACCACGACGCCGGCCGCCGGCGCGCCGCCGTATTCGCGGTAGAAGCCGTCGGCTACCCAGAGGCCCAGCTCGAGGAACGGCGCGCCGGGATCGCAGAGCGCCTCGACTCGCTCGCGGGCCGTCATTTTTCCCTGGGCGTGCTGCTTGTCCTGCGCCTTCACGCCGCCGCCCAGGCGGATGTGGTCCTCCTGCTCGCGCAGCCGCTCCACCTCCCGCCGCCAGTGATCGGCCCGGCGATCGAACGCCTCGTTCCGCTTGAGCCTGCTCTCCAGGATCGCCAAGAGTCCTCCTCGTGAAGCGGGTGGATTATATGGGGCGCGTTGTACGATCCCAGCATGAAGATCCATCTTCTCGCCTTCGCCAGCGCCGGCGACGCTCTTGGCGCCTCCGAGATGGAGCTCGAGATGCCCGAGGGTAGCCGGGTGGCCGACCTCCGGGCTCGGCTCGACCAGGAGCATCCGGCGATCGTTCCCCTCTGGCCGCGGTTGGCGGTGGCGGTCGACGGCAAGGTGGTCTCCATGGAGGAGCCGCTGCGGGACGGCGCCGAGGTGGCCTTGCTGCCCCCGGTCTCAGGAGGGAGCGGCGAGCCGGTCCTGGCCGGGATGGCCGAGCTCGTCGACGGTCCTATCGACTCCGATCGCGCAGTGGCCGCCGTGTCCGGACCGGACCGCGGCGCCGTGGTGGTCTTTATCGGGACGGTGCGGGACCATCACGCCGGCCGCCCGGTCGAAAAGCTCACCTATAGCGCCTATCGTCCCATGGCCCTGGAAGGCTTGCGCCGCATCGTGACGGACCTGGAGGTGGCCCCCGGCCTGAGGGCGTCGATCGTCCACCGTCTGGGCGAGGTGCCGGTGGGTGAGGCGAGCGTGGTCATCGCCGTCAGCTCGCCGCACCGTGCTGCCGCCTACGAGGCGAGCCGCACGGCTCTGGAGCGCCTCAAGGCCGAGATCCCCATCTGGAAGCGCGAGCACTACGCGGACGGCGAGGCGGCCTGGCGGGAGGAGGAGCCGCTCGTCCGGGCTGGTCAAGAATCCTTCGGCTAAAACTCCAACGTCGGGGCCTCAGGAAGCTCGCCTGCCTCGACCGACGCCTGACGATCCCGGAACCTACGAAGCGCGTTATAAGCCGCCGCGACGTTCAGCTTGTGCTCGAGCAATTCGTCGTCCGACAAGAGTCGAGCCTTGAGACTGCCTCCTTGCCGCTCCAGGACAGAGATCCGGATAGGATCGTTGACCCCGCCCGGATTGACTTCAACTGCATGCTCCAAGGCCCAGGTCACCGCGAAGACCGCGTCATGGACCACAGGCGGGCCGCTCGTCCAGAAAGCCTTTCGCATCAAGGCGAGAAAGGGATCCGTGATGGGCTTCGCGCTCCCCATCGAGTCATACCACAGGCGCGTTTCGATCAATTCGGGTTGGAAATATTCGGGATCGAACGTGCAGATGTAAGGGGCGTTCTGACAGGAGAATGCGAGCATGGCGCCAAAGGTGCCCATGGGCGCGCGAGTGGAACCGAAATCCTGAAGAGCCGTCGCGGAGAAGTACTTCCCCAACTCGATCGGCCTGGATTTCCTGAGCAGATCGTTCGCGAGAGCATCTTCTATGATGTCACGGAATCTCTGTCTGAGGCCCAGAGAACCAGTTCCGGCAAGGATTATCTCGGTGCCCACGATGTCGAGCTTTTCCGTGCGTTGCTCGATCGTATGAGCCCGCCCCCCGAAAGTCGTGGCGCTATCCGTGCCTATCACGGCGCCGTCACGGCACAGCACCCCGATAATGGAGGTCACAGAAAGACTTACTCTTGAAAGACGCTGTGGACCCGCATCTCCGGGTAGGCCTTATAGATGGCGGACACCAACTCCGGGAAGGAGAGGCTGCGCACGAAGACCGAGGCCCTTTGGACATACCGCTGCGCCCGCTCTTCCAAATCGCCCAGCACTCGCGCGGCGCGGCATTGTCCTTCCACGGTCAGACGATAATCGGGCCACTTGTTCCCCTGGCCCTGAGTGATTTCGACCAGCCCCTGCACCGCCAGGTTCTTCAAAGTAGTATAGACACTTCGGTCGAAGGGGCCGTAGTGATAGGGCTGGAAATCGAAGCTGGGACCTCCCAGAAGAGAGGAAAGGTTGCGGTCGATCAAGAAGAGAAGCTTCTGCACCTGAACAGGGCTATGGGGAGCACCTCCGGCCGGCGCCAAAGCTGCCAGGGCCATGTCCTCTTGCGACAGTCTGTTCGTGCTCCCCACGGCTCTCCTCCCTTCTTGCACAGGCTAGCACAAGTAAAGAGCGGGCGCAAAAAAGGCGTATTTTAGAGGACGGCCTATTCGAAAATCTCAGCCAGCGGAATTTCGAGCCCCGGCAGGAGGGGAGTCGTCAGGACGTCTTCCTGCTCGGCGGACAGCTCGGCCTCGCGGCGGAAGATGCCGCCGCCGAGCCGGTAGACCTCGACCGTTTCAAGCTCCGGGTCCACCATCCAGTACTCTTGCACGCCGTACTTCTCATAGAGATGGCGCTTGGTGACGGCGTCCGTCCGCCGGGTCTTCGGCGAAAAGACCTCCACCACCAAATCCGGAGCCCCCTGGATGTTCTCGCCGCCGGCCGCGAGGTGCAGGCGGCCCTTGGAGACGAACAGGACGTCCGGCTGCACCACGTCGGACTTGGAGAGCACCACGTCCGTGGGAGCCGGCCAGACTCGTCCGAGGTCCCGAGGACGAACGAAATTGCGCAGGTCACCGGCGAGATTCGCAGCGATCGTCTGGTGCTTGATGTTCGGCGCCGCCGTCACGTAGTGCTCTCCGTCGATGAGCTCATGCCGCCTCCCGTCCTCTGGAAAATAGAGGTAGTCCTCGTAGGTGAGCCTCAGGGTGCGGACACTGGCTTCCATGACGGAGTCCCGGCCGGCTAGTCGAAGATCTCAACCAGGGAGATAGCGAGGCCCGGCAGGAGAGGAGTCGTGAGGGCGTCTTCCTGCTCGGCGGACAGCTCGGCCTCGCGGCGGAAGATGCCGCCGCCGAGCCGGTAGACCTCGACTGTTTCCAATTCCGGGTCCACCATCCAGTACTCCTGCACGCCGTACTTCTCGTACAGATGGAGCTTGGTGACGGCGTCCGTCCGCCGGGTCTTCGGCGAAAAGACCTCCACCACCAGGTCCGGAGCCCCCTGGATGCTCTCGCCGCCTGCCGCGAGGTGCAGGCGGCCCTTGGAGACGAATAGGACGTCCGGCTGCACCACGTCGGACTTGGAGAGCACGACGTCCGTGGGGGCCGGCCAGGCTTCTCCGAGTCTCCCGGCCCTGACGAAGCCGCCGAGGGCAAGGTGAAGACGCGAAACGATCGTCTGGTGCTTGATGTTCGGGGCCGCCGTCACGTAGTGCTCTCCGTCGATGAGCTCATGCCGCTTCCCGTCCTCCGGAAAATAGAGGTAGTCCTCGTAGGTGAGCTTCAGAGTACGGACGCTGGCTTCCATGACGGAGTCATTCTAGCAAGAGAGGCGGCTTGACGGGACGGCGAAGCGGCCTGGCGGGAGGAGGAGCCGCTCACGGGCGTTTTCCCTGTCCGGCTGCGCCAGTAGATTTGGGAGGAAGCCATCCCTACGCGAAAATCCGTGGCGCCTCCGCCGCCGGGTGCGCCTCCTCAGCACCGACGACCTCCCCTTCGACGTCCATGTAGCGGCCTTGGCCGAGGTCGAGGAGGCAGCGGTTGCGGCCTTGGCGCTTGGCTTCGTAGAGGGCTTCGTCGGCGAAGAGGATGAGCTCGGCGGCGGTCTTGACGTAGAGGTCGGGGAAGGAGGCCACGCCGGCGCTCAGGGTGAGGGGCACTCTCTGCCCGTCCGCTTTGAAGTCCAGGGCCTCGACGGAGTAGCGCAGGCGCTCGGCCACGGCCAAGGCGTCCTCGCCGTGGGTGCCCTCCATCAGGAGGACGAACTCCTCGCCTCCGTAACGGCAGCAAAGGTCGTCGGCGCGGCGGAGCTGCTTCATCACTCCCGCCACGGCCACCAGCGCAGCGTCCCCGGCCGGGTGGCCGTAGGTGTCGTTGATCCTTTTGAAGTGGTCGAGGTCGCAGAGGATCACGGCCATGGAGGCGCCGGTCTCGCAGGCCCGCTGGTGGATCTCGTTCAGCCGCTTCTCCAGCACCCGCCGCAGGGCGACGCCGGTCAGCGGATCCTCCCGCGCCTCGCGGTCCAGCAGGCAGCGCTGCACGGAGAGGCTCATCTGCAGCAGCAGGCCGTCGAGCATCTCCACGTGCCGCTCCTCGATGCGCCGCGGATCGCACCAGAGGCGGATGCGGCCGAGCACGGTGCCGTCCGGCCGGGAGCGCAGCGTGCGCTCCACGAGCTGCCAGGCCGTGCGCCGGTGGAAACCGGGCAGCACGGGCGGATACAGGTCCGGCTCGGGGACGCCGTCCTCCAGGATCTCGGAGTCGGGGCCCCACCACCAGCTCTGGAGCTCGCTGCCCGGCGCCAGGGCCTCGAACTGGAACCAGAAGAAGCTCAGGACCTTCGCGCACTCCACGCGGATGCGCTCGGCGATGGCCGCCATCTCCCCCGAGGGCGTGCTCATGCGCTGGGCCGCGCGGCGCAGGCGCTCGAGGTCGCGGGCCCGGAACTGCGCCTTCTCCCGCAGCAGCCCATGGCGGGTCGTCTCGACGCCCAACGCCACGAAGCAGCCGGTGAGGAAGGCCGCGAGCGGCCAGCCCGCGGCGTCGCTCACCAGCAGGAGACCGGCGCCCGCGATCCAGCCGCCGAGGTCGAGGGAGAGCGGCAGGAG
>JBAPYB010000399.1:0-11333 GCA_049284515.1 Thermoanaerobaculia bacterium | reverse complement strand
TCCGGGTGGAGCCCAAGCCGGCGTCGTTGCGGCGGGCCTGGGCGTTGGGATCGGCGCTCAGCCAGAGCTTCAGCTCGGGGTTGTCGAGGCGGCCCTGGGCGTCGAAATACTTGTCCTGCCAGCCATCCGTCGGGTCGAGGCTGGTAAACGCCTTTTGCACTCCTTCCTGCTTCAGCCGGTAGCGCCAGCGGTAGTGATCGTAGACGTCCAGCACGTGGGTGACGTAGGCCTCCGCGAGCCCGCGGTGGCCTTTGACGATCACCATGTTCTCGTCGTTGTTCGAGGAGGCGCGCCAGCCCTGGTTGTGGCTGCCGGTGATCACCACGCAGTTGTCCGAGAAGGGATCGATCACCACGATCTTGTCGTGGATGATGGCGTGCCCCGCCTGGTTGAGCTCTTTTTCCCAGACGCCGAACTGGTCCTGGACGCCGGTGGCGGCGACGACCTGGTAGGAGTCGGGCTTCTGCGCGTCGTCGTGGAACAGTTGGGTATTGAACTGCCCGACGGCCTTGGGATCGGTCACCGCCCCGCGCACGAAGAGCTGCGGGTTGGCCTTCTGCGCCTGCGCGGCCGCGTCGACGATGCTCGGCGTGCCGGGCTGGAAGACGAGGAAGATCACCGCCTGCTGGGCTTTCGAGATGAGGTCGAAGACCTCCGCCATGTCGTTCGGCGAGGTTTTGGTTTTCGAGGTGGACTGCGTGTTGGGCGAGAACCAGAGATCGATCTCGCCGCTGTTGTCCTCCAGTTGGACCGGGCGGACGTGATTGTTATCGGCGCGGAAGGCGGGACTTTGGAGCTTGCCCGAGTTGCCGCCGGCCTGATCGGTATCGGCGCGCAGCCGGGTCCAATAATCCATGTATTCGGCGGCGAGCGCCGGCGATTCGATCACCAGGCTGTTGTTGGTCTGCGCGCAGAGCCCGTTGGCGGTCCAGTTGGTCGAGCCCAGCAGCACGGCGGCGGGTTTGCCCGCGGCGTCGGCGTAGACCACGAACTTGTTGTGGCCGATATGACCCGTGGGCATGATGCGGTCGGCGACGTCGACGTGCGACTCGTGCAGGGCGGTGCGGGCCGGCAGGTTCTCCTCGTCGTCCGTGCCGGCGTCCGAGAGCACGAGGTGAACGAAGGGCGCGCCGATCAATTCCTGTTTGAGCTCGGGGTCGGTCAGCTCGTAGAGCGCGCCGTGGCAGGCGCCGCCCTGCTGGCGGGCGCGGTCGACCAGGCTCTTGACGGCGGCGATGAGGTCGCCGGCGAGCGACTTGCGCAGCGGATCGTTGGGCTGGACGATGCGCTGCAGGAGCACGCTCTGCGACGGCGAGCCGCCCTTGCCGCCGGTGAGCGCACGGGCGGTCGCCTGGGTCGCCAGGATGCCCCGGTTGAAGTAGCTGGAGATGACGCCCCGGTTGGGGCTGAGCTGCACGGGGTTCGAGATCAGCGGCACGATGCCCGGCATCGGCTGGAGGTTCGGGAAGGCGCCCTGGAGCGGCACCACCTTGTACTTGTAGAGGCCGCCGCGCCGGGCGGTGAGGTCCTTCCAGAGGAACTTCTGCACCGGCGCCTTCTCGGTGGTGTGGCCCGGCTTGCCGACGTCGGGATCGTTCTTGAAGCCGGCGAGCGCGGGCAGCGGCGTCTCCGTGCCGGCGTTCATGTCGATGCGGTAGACGGCAAAACCGACGCATCCCACGAGCTTCTGGTCGAAGCTCCAGGCCGCGAGCGCAATGTCGTTGTTGGAAACGGCGATGATCTTCATGGCGGAGTCTCCTGGATGGGGGGCGTTGTATTTCGGCGGGGATATCTCCTTTTATTTTAGCACTCTTGGGGCTCCCGTTTACTTCACCTCGAAGGAAGCCTCGGTGTGGGACTCGGCGCCGTTGTTGCGGTCGTGCGCAGTGGCGATGACCCGGTAGGTGCCGGCAGGATCGCTGGGCTCGATCTGGATCTTGATGTTGGCATGGCCGAGCTGGACGAAGCCGGCGTGGGGCGCCTTGCTGTTGAGCCAGAGGTCGGCGCTCTTCTGGTTCTTGAACGGCGCGCCTCCTGGGGTCAAACCCAGCACGTCCACGTCGACGTTGCAGAAGCCCTTCGCGTCCGGTTTGCAATCCTTGAAGAAGATGAATCCGACGAGGAGATGGCCGCGCGGCGCAACGGTGACGGGCTGCGCCTGGGGATAGCTGCCGTCCGCCGCCTTGGTGGGGTGGAGCACCCGGTCGGGCTCCGCCGTGATCAGCAGGCGGATGTCGAGCTTGCCCTCCGGCGCCGCCTTCGGCGCGGGTTGGGTGGTCTTCGGGAGAGCCGCCGGCACGACCAGCAGAGCGGCTGCGAACAGATTTCGGTAGTGACGTAAAGAAGGCCTCATCGTTTCTCCTTGGTTGGAGCCATGGATTGTACAGGCGCGATCGACGTCAGGCCGGCGGCAACGGCTCTTGCGTCCAAGTCGTGCACCGCTCCCGTCACCATCGCGCGCCACTTCGCGAGCGCCGGCTCCAGCCGCCGGCGGTAGACCTCGAGCACCTCCTTTTGCGGCTCCGTCGGCGCGCGGTCGGCGCTTTCGAGGTCGATGGCCAGGGCGTTGAGCACGCCGGCGGCGGCGTCGAGGGTGTCCCCGCGCCGGCCGCGGAAGGTCTTGATCTCGTCCGCGAGGCGCTTGGAGGCGTCCCGTAGCGCGCCGGCTTTGGGCCGGGAGGCGAGCTCGGCGTCGAGCTTCTTCAACCGCTCGGTGACGGTGCGGATTTCCTCCTGGGAGTCTGTGGCCACCTCCAGGACCTGCGAGACCTTGCCGTAGAGCTCGCGCAGCGCCGCGAGGTCGGCCGGCGAGGCCTGGACCCGCGGGTCGAGCGCGACGTCGAGGGACTGGCTCGCCGTGTGGCCATCGACCGACAGGCGGACCTCGTACCGGCCGGGCAGGACGAACATCCCCTGCGGCACCTCGTGCGTGTCCGTGCCGGGGACCGCGGCGATCGAGTATTCGTATTCGATAGACCGCGGCCGGAGGTAGCGAAGATCCCAGTAGAAGCGGTTGTGTCCGGCCCGCGCCGGCAGCGCCGCCGGCGGTTGCAGCCAGGCGTCGACGAAATATTGCCGCGCCTCCGGCCGCTCGGGCGTCTCGTCGCTGCTGAAACGGCGGACGACGTTGCCGGCGGCGTCCACGATCTTCAGCGACACCGGCCCTTGCGGCGTCTTGGCGAGCCAGTAGTCGACCGCGATCCCTTCGGGTGGGTTGAACGCCCGCGGCTCGTCGAGCGGCAGCGGCGTGTCGCGGTTCTGGTTGTTGTTCAGGCGCCAGGCGGCGGCCGGCGGGAAGAGCATCGCCGCCGCCAGCGGCTTCTCGCCCAGGTGGCGCAGCGGCGAGACGTCGTCGAGCACCCAGAGCGACCGCCCTTCGGTGGCGGCGATCAGGTCGTTGCCGTGGATGGTGAGGTCGTTGACGCCGCTGGTGGGGAGGTTGAGCTGCAGCGGCTGCCAGCTCTCACCGTCGTCGAAGGAGACGAAGGCGCCGCGCCGCGTGCCGGCGAAGAGCAGCTTGGGATCGACCGGATCCTGGCGGACGACGTTCACGCAGTCCTCGGCGGGCAGGCCGGCCGCCGCGGCGCGCCAGGTCTTGCCGAAGTCGTGGGTGACGAAGACGTAGGGATGGAAATCGTCCATCCGGTGGCGGTCGACGGCGGCGTAGGCGGTGCCGGGGGAGCTCGCCGAGGCGTCGATCTGGGCCACGCGGCTCCAGTCGGGCAGGCCGGGCGGGGAGACGTCCTGCCAGGTCTTGCCGCCGTCGCGGGTGATCTGAATGATGCCGGCGTCCGTCCCCACCCAGACGAGGTCCTTCTCCAGGGGCGACGGCGCGATGGTCGAGATGACGCTGTAGCCGCAGGTCCGGGCCCGGGTCACGGGCACGTCGCCGGAGCAGTCCGCGGGCAACGGCGCGGGCGCGGCGCCCGTGAGGTCCGGGCTCACCGTCTCCCAGCTCTGGCCGCCGTCCAGGGAGCGGAAGAGCACCTGCGCGCCCTGGTAGATGGCGTGCGGCGGCTGGAGCGAGATGGCGATCGGTGTGATCCAGGTGGTGCGGTAGCGCACGGTGGTCGGCCGCTGGCCGTAGCTCGAAACCGGCCAGGGCGCCACGTTCTGCACCTGGCCGGTCTTCGCGTCCCAGCGCGACAGCCGGCCGCCGAGGCCGCTGCCGTAGACCACGTCGGGGTTGCCGGGGAAGGGGATGTCGTAGTCGCGCTCGTCGCCGCCCACCGGGTGCCAGTCGCGGAAGGTGAGCTGGCCGTAGTCGCTGCGGCTCGCGACCCCCACCGTGCCGCTGTCCTGCTGGCCGCTGTAGATCCAGTAGGGGAAACGGTCGTCGGTGGCCACGTGGTAGAACTGGCCGGTCGGCTGGTTGTACCAACTGCTCCAGCTCGCGCCGCCGTCGACCGTCACCACCGCGCCCTGGTCGCTCGCCGTGATCATCCGCTCCGGGTGGTCCGGATTGAGCCATAGGAAGTGGTAGTCGTCGCCGCCCGGCGCGCCGCGGAAGAAGGCGAACGTCTTGCCGCCGTCCGTGGAGCGCTGGATGGACTGGCCCATGGCGTAGACCGTGTCCGCGTCGTGGGGGTCGATGGTGAGGCTCGCGAAGTAGGCGCTCGCGAAACCGCCGTTGGCATTGACCCGCTGCCAGGTGCCGCCGCCGTCGTCCGAGCGGTAGATGCCGGACTCGGGGCCGTTGGCGTCGATCGTGGCATAGACCTTTTGTCCCCGGCTGCCGGGCGCCACGGCGAGGCCGATGCGCCCCAGGGGGCCGGCGGGCAGGCCGTGGCCGGTGAGGCGAGCCCAGGTCCTGCCGCCGTCGGTCGACTTGAAGATGCCGCTTCCGGGGCCGACCTCGGGCTGGAAATAGGACAGCCAGGGGTGGCCCCGCACCTGCCAGGTGGAGGCGAAGACGACGTCGGGGGCCGCCGGGTCGCCCGAGAGGTCGACGGCGCCCGCGTTCTCGTCCACGAACAGCACCTTGCTCCAGCTCTTGCCGCCGTCCGTGGTGCGGAAGACGCCGCGCTCGGCGTTGGGGCCGAAGAGGTGCCCCTGGCCGGCGGCGAGCACCACGTCGGCGTTGCGGGGATCGATCCACAGGCGCCCGATGTGGTAGCTGTCGGCGAGCCCCCGGTGCTCCCACGTCCTGCCGCCGTCGCCGGTGCGGTAGATACCGTTGCCGGAGGTGATGTCCCAGCGCGCGGAGACCTGGCCGGTGCCCACGTAGAGGACTTCCCGGTCGCTGGGCGCCAGGGCGAGCGCCCCCACGGAAGCGGCGCCTTCGTGGTCGAACAGCGGGCTCCAGGTGCGCCCGGCGTCGGCCGTCGTCCACACGCCGCCGTCGGCCGTGCCGATGTAGAACGTATCCGGCTTGCCGGGAACGCCCACCGCGGACGTGGCCCAGCCGCCCCGCAGCGGGCCGGCGAGGCGCCAGCGCAGGGCGGAGTAGGCCTCGGGCGGCACGGCGGCGTTGGCGGCGCCGGCCATGCCGGCCAGAGCGAGCGGGACGGCGAGACACGAGACGGCGAGACGGCGAAGAGTCATGCAAGTCCTCCAGGAAGGCGGCGATCGGGCCCCCCGGGAGACTTTCTACAAGAAATCCGTCCTTCACGCCACTCCCGGCCCGCGGCGAGGCCTGGCGGTCCGGCGTGACAAAATCCCTGAAGCGCTCTGTCAATCGTTGTCACTGCCGCCGGCCGGCGGCGGACGCAAGCTCCGAATGGATAAGGTTTTTCCTCTCTGGCACGCGCATTGCTCAATTAAAAATCCATGACCTAAACCGTTTTTAGGAAAGGAGAAGAAGTATGCTGCGAAAGTCTTTGGACTTCGATCGGAAGAATTGTGCTCACACGGCGGAGAGCGGCTTTACATTGGTCGAAATGATGATCGTCGTGGCGATCATCGCGATCCTGTCGGCGCTCGTCATACCGCGCGTCAACAATCAGTTGAACGAAACCCGCAGGGTGGCGACGATCAGCGATCTCAACGCGGTGAACACCGTCTGGACGAGCTATCTCTTGATGACCGGCAGGTCGATGGGAGTTTCGGAACCTGTCATTACTCCGGGTGACATGCAATTGGTTTCGGCGTCGGACCTGGGACATTTCCTGCAGACCAAGGTCCCTGCGTTCGATCACTTCGGCCACCAGATCGAATATCGCGTGGACGCCTGGCCGGACCCCAACGTCCTGGTGGCGCGCAGCCCGGGGAAGGACGGCGTTTTCGAGACCAGCTACGAGGTGGACGGGCCCAACCAGGACCCGCCGCCCTGCAGCCCCACCCTTGGGGACATCGTGATCGTGAACGGCATCACGCTCTACAGGCTGCGCAATCCCCCTTGCTGGCCCACGACTTAGCCAAGCCGGCCCTGACGATTTGAGGCATAATCCTCCTCCGAGGTCAACCCAGCTCACCGCGGCACCGGCAGCACGGGTCCATGGTGGGCTCAAACCCGGAGGAGGGCTTTCATCATGCTCAAGAAGTCGATTCTCGCCTTGACGTTGGCGATCCTGCTGGCCCTGCCGGCCTTGGCGGCGGCGCCCAAGACCTATCAGGTGACGGGCCCCGTGCTCGAGCTCACCAGCGACATGATCGTGGTGAAAAAAGGGAACGACCGCTGGGAGATCGCGCGCGACGGCTCCACCAAGGTCACCGGCGACCTCAAGGTCGGCGCCAAGGTCACCATCGAGTACCGGATGACCGCCGCGTCCATCGAGGTCAAGCCCGGCAAGGCCCCCAAAGCCGAGAAGACTCCCGCCAAGAAGAAGGGCTAGCAGCGCGCGGTGAAGGACTCGGCGTCACACTGTACGGTTCAGGAGTGACGCCGTCAGGATCAGGAGTCATTCCTGAAGGCTCAGGAGTCGCGGCCCAAGGATCAGGAGTCGTTCCTGAAGGTTCCGGAGTGACTCCTGACGTTTCAGGAGCCGCTCCTGAAGGTTCAGGAGCGATGACCTACGATTCAGGAGCCATGTCCTGAGGTTCAGGAGTTACTCCTGAAGGTTCAGGAGCCATGACGTAAGGTTCAGGGGTGACGCCGTAAAGTTCAGGAACTGCCACCTAAGGCTCAGGAGTCACGCCGTCAGGTTCAGGAGTCACTCCTGACGTTCCAGGAGTCATGACGTAAGGCTCAGAAGTCACCCTGTAGGGTTCAGGAGCCGTTCCTGACGTTTCAGGAGTCGCGACCTAAGTTTCAGGAGTCGCGGCCTGAGTTTCAGGAGCCGCTCCTGAGGGTCCAGGAGTCGCGATCCAAGGTTCAGGAGTGGCGCCGAAGGGTTCAGGAGTCACGCTCTGCGGCGACAAAAAGGAGGGGGCGTGCAAGCACGCCCCCCGAAGCTCACAGCAGCCACTAAGCAGGATCAGTTCTTGGCGGGGTCGTGGGGAGACTGCGGAGTGGGGGCGGGCGTTCCCGGCGTCACCGGAGTCGGTGTCTCCGGGGCCGGCGCTTTGACCTTGCGGCCACGGAACGGCTGCAGGCCGAACTCGGAGAGCTTCTCGGAGCGGGGGCCGTAGTGCTCCTTGACCATCGCGCGCAGGCCGCTGCCCAACCGCTGGCTCGCGACCATGAGCGTCTGGATCTCCTTCGTCGCCTCCTGCTTGCCGGCCGTCATGGCGCCCTGCGTCTTGCTGAGCTCGGCGATCCGGGCCAGCAGCGTCCCGAGCTTGGCCCGGGACACCTCCAGATGGGCGAGATCCGTGCTGTTCGCCTCCAGCTTGCTGTGCAATTGCTGCAAGGAACCCAGCACTCCTGCCTGACTCGTTTCCAGCTTCGTCGACATTGTCTTTCTCCTCCTGAGCCTTCCCGGCTCGTAATCCGGCGCCGGAAGTGGCGCCGAAGCTCAATCTCTCCAGGCTCCAACCGAGCGATTCTGGCCGGCCATGCAGAGGCACATTACGCAGAGACTGCCTGAATGTAGCCTTGTTTCTCTGCTTCAAGCGGTAACTATGGGAGCATGATGCATGGTTGAAAGGGGCTTGTCAAGGGCTATCTTGACAGAAGTCCTCACTTCATGCAGTAATCCTCGTATGGCAAGCATGAAAGAGATCCGAGAGAAGCGCCGGGAGGCCCTGGCGGACATCGTCATGGACAACCGGTCGATCCGCAGCCAGACGCAGCTCCAAGCGCTGCTGGAGGCACGGGGGATCGAGGCGACGCAGTCGAGCATCAGCCGCGACCTGCGGGAGCTCGGCATCCACCGGGTGAAGGGGCGCTACGTCCTGAAGGCCTGGCAGCCGGTGAAGGACGGCAACGTTCTGGACATCGCCGGCTTCATCCAGCGGGTCCGGGTCTCCGGCACCAACCTCCTGGTCATCGTGACCAGCCCCGGCGCCGCCCGGGTCGTGGCCCACGCCATCGACAGCGCCAACCTGCCCGAGGTCGTGGGTACCCTCGCCGGCGAAGACACCGTCTTCGTAGCGACTCGCGGGGAGGAGGAGCAACTCGCGCTGGTGGGAATCTTTGCGAGACTTCTGGGGTGGGAGTAGGAGGAGGCGGGCCCTATGACACGGATCCGAGGCCCGGGGACCGGGCACGTCTCCATCCCTCGGTTGGCACCAGTTGGCACCCGAGGCTACGGGAACGTCGCCCTGGCGGGCTGGCGGCGGGGGGGTCCTTACTGCGTTGGATCAGAAGCACGCCGCACACGCATCGCTTCGCGACTCAATTCTTCAACGCCTACGTCTGGCCAGAGGGTTGCTTGCCATTTCGTATAGTCGAAGGGCGCCCGCGTGAGTAAGCTCACAAACCTCTCCGCCTCAACATCTCCGAGCGCCGCAATCAGTGCGCGGACCCCCTGCACCTTCAGCTCTTCGTCTGTAATCATTGTTCGGTACTCCTCACGAAGGCAGTCGGATCAACTGCCATGATTTGAGTGTGCTTGGCGAGCTTCTTCAGGAGAAAGTCATCTGTAGTAACGAAGTAGTCGCAGCCAGCCTCGACTGCGCAGGCAACGTGGAGCGCATCTTTACTGTGGACTCCCAGCGCAGCCAACGACTTCGCATATTCCAACACTGCAGGAGTTTCAGAAATGTCCACGACAGACCGTCTCTTCCACGAACTGACCGCTGCACGGCGCTCTTCAAAAGGATTCGCCGCACTCTCATAGTCCAGAATGTAGGACCATGCGAGCTCGATCTCGTCAGCAACTACACGCTCCTGAATGCGAAGCTTCGCTTCTGTCTCAAGCCGTATGCGCACCTGAACCTGGCTGGCGAAGGGCCGATTGAAGCAGCAGTTGTCCATGTAGATTCGCATAGCCTATTACGAGTACCAGTGCATGAGGGCGTTTTAGCCGGCCTCCCCTTGACGGCTGGCGTCCCCAGACGCTCTCGCCGCCGAGTTTCCGCAATCCTATGCCAATCTGCTCCCCGACCGCAACGCGCACAGGGGCGGGACACGGCGTCGTCCCGGCGGCGGGTGCCAGGAATCCGCGGCAGAAGTGCCGCCGCAGAGGTACCAGAGATCCGAGTCAGCAGCGGCGGCAACAGTCCGCTTAGGGACTAGGGTTGGACGCCGATTCATTGCCTACTACAATCGGAGGGAATCTTAAAGTATATCGTTGGCCGAATAGACCTTTATCTGCCTCAACAACCAAAGTGGTCCTGCCGAGTTCTGCGGTGATTCCATCGAAGACAAGAGCGACCTCAGTTGGAACTCCTGGGACATAATCTGGCGCAGGATTCAGCGCATTTTCAACGGCACCGCGCTCTATTCGCGCATGGTAATGCTTGCCGTCATCGGTGGCCAGGATGGAAACGCGACCGCCCATGTAGTACATAGGGTTAAATAGAAGAGGCTCAGTTTTCTCTGAAATGTTCTCCACCACCAACTCGCAGCGAACGCGCTGTTCCCTTTCGATGTAAGAGCACCTCTTAAGAGTGAAGCGGAATGGATCCTTGACTATTACGGGAGGTCCGGTCGCCACAGGTTTCACGAGTTTTGCGTCCAACTCGGACTGGGGCTGAGGAGGCCCAGAACGACCGCCAGCGCCCGAGGGCTTTAAACCACTACTCCCATTGATGCCAGTCTCGGCTTGTATGGGCGGCAAATGATTTGTTCCGGCCGCCTCTGCTGCAACAGGCGCAGAGCCCATCTGGTTATCGGACTTTGCGTCAGTTTTACCTGAGAGTTCTCCCAGCTTAGCCTCTAGCCTGTCAGCCCTGTCTCTCTCCTTCTCTAGTTCACCTCTCATTTCAACTAATTTGGCATCAGTAACATCATGGCTTATAAGACCTGTAAGGACGGCGCCGAGGGCTGCTCCTACCACAGCGGTAACGAGAGCCCACCGTACGTGAAACCTATCTCGATGCGTGGGACGCTGATCTTCCCGTTCCATATTTGAGGTATGTAGCTTTGCTAGTTTACTTTTGACACACGACCCGTTCTGAACTGCTCCGCCCTAATTTCTGAGTCATTAGCGACTCGCCAAAGTTCCGGTCCGGATACACTCAGCCTTTTGTATCTCCTTCATTCTTCAATGGTTGATATCATACATTGGCTCCTAAGCCCCGTCAATGCGCTAGGCGCCGAGCGACAACGGCCCGTATCCGCGGATACGCGCCAATATCTTGGGGCAACTGGGCATATCCCCAGACAACGGCCCATATCCCGAGATATGCCGACTGTCCCGCCAGACCCACGCCAGGGACTTCTTGAGGGGAACCCGCCGGTTTGACGCCGGCCCGCTCCGCGTCTAGAGTCCCCTTGACTCTTTTGGCGACCACGATCATGCCCGCGCCCTCCCGCCCCTCCGATCCGGTCCGCGTGGCCCGATGGGGACTTTTCGTCCTCACGCTGGTCAACCTCTTCAACTATCTCGACCGCTTCGTGCTGTCCTCCGTCGTCGAGAGCCTGAAGAAGTCGGATCTCCACCTGTCGGACACTCAGCTCGGGGCTCTCGCCACCGGCTTCATCCTGGTCTACATGCTGACGTCGCCGGTCTTCGGCACGCTCGGCGATCGCGGCAACCGGCCGCGGCTGATGTCGATCGGCATCGCGATCTGGAGCCTGGCGACGGCTTTGGGGGGCTTCGCGGTCAACTTCGCGACGCTGTTCGTCGCGCGCTCCTCGGTGGGGGTCGGCGAGGCGGCCTATGGCACGGTGTCGCCGGCCTTGCTGGCGGACTACTTTCCGGTGCAGAAGCGCGGGCGGGTTTTCGCCGTCTTCTCGGCCGCCATCCCCATCGGCTCGGCCGCCGGCTACATGCTGGGCGGGCTCGTGGACCACTACTACGGCTGGCGGGCGGCCTTCTTCGTGGCCGGCGTGCCCGGCCTCGTGCTCGCCTGGATGACCTCGCGGCTCATCGATCCGCCGCGCGGCGCCCAGGACGGCGACGCGC
>JBAPYB010000398.1:0-9491 GCA_049284515.1 Thermoanaerobaculia bacterium | reverse complement strand
CGCCCGGCCCGCCGCCGCCGGCTCGACCGAGGCGATGCGGGTGCTCGGATGGGCGTACCGGCTGGGCGAGGGCGTCGAGAAGGATCAAGCCAAGGCCGCCGACTGGTGGCGCCGCGGCGCCGAGGGTGGCAACTCCTACTGCATGATGTGGTACTCCCAGATGCTCTTCAGCGGCGAAGGCGGCAAGAAAGACGCCACGGCGGCCCTCGCCTGGCTGGAGCGGTCCGGCGAACGCGGCAACGCATGGGCCATCCGCGACCTCGGCCACTTCTACGACGAAGGCGCCCGCGGCCTCCCCCGCGACGAGAAGAAGGCCGCCTACTGGTGGAGAAAGGCCCTCGCCTTCAACGACGACGAGGCGCGCGGCTGGCTCATCGCGCACCACCTGCTGGAGTGAGCTCTTTGAATCCCGGATGAGCGTGAAACACCACCGGGGACCTAGCCGAACCGTTCTGCGCGAAACAGCGGCGAGCCATCCGCCGTAGGGAGGGAACGCTTCCCGAGGAGTTTCCATGGCTTCGCAGCAGACGCAGACTCCCCCTTCCGCGACCCGCCAGGCCGTAGCCTTCACGGCCCTCACCTTCGCCCTGTCGTGGCTCTACTGGCTCGCCGTGGCGGCGTCGGCCCGCGGCTGGATCCCGGCGATCACCGCGAAAGTGCCACTGACGCCTTTCGGCTCCTTCGCGCCGGCCCTTGCAGCTCTCCTGCTCGCCCGGTGGTGGGGCGGCGGCCCGGCGGTCCGCAACCTCCTGCGGGCGATCGTGCGTTGGCGGGCCGGACTCCTGCCCTGGCTGGCGACGCTCCTCACCCCGCCGCTGATTGCCCTGGCGTCGCTCCTCGCCGCCCGCCTCTTCGGGGTCCTTCCTCCTCGCGCCGCCATCCCGGGGTACCTTCTGCTCCTCGCACCCCTGGAGATCCTCCTGCTCGGCGGCCCCCTGGGGGAAGAGCCCGGCTGGCGGGGTTTCCTCCTCGCCCGCCTGCTGCCGCGCTACGGCCCGGTGATCGCGGGCTTGGTGACGGGAGCCGTGTGGTTCGCCTGGCACCTGCCGCTGTTCTGGCTGCCGGGTTCGGCGCAGGCGGGGATTCCTCTCGGCTACTACGCCGTCACCCTCCTTTCCTATTCGATGGTGCTGACCTGGATCTACGTGCGCAGCAACGGCAGCGTCCTCCTCTGCATCCTCTTCCACACCTCCCTCGACGCCACCCTCTGGCTGGTGGGGGCGGCCTACCCGGACGTTCTCCTGCGCCCGGCCTTCGGCACCACCTGGGTCGGTTTGAACGTGGCAGCGGCGCTGGCGGCCGGCGTGAGCCTTGGGGGGGCCGTGAGCAAGGGGACCGAGCGAGAAGGGACGCCGCAAAGCCCGAGGTTTGAACGTTAACAGACGGCGTCATCGAACGTGCGATAGCCTCAATGGCAATTGGGCAGACCGGGGGAGATTCCAAAACAGTCTGATATCGCTTTGTCTTTGCCGGCTGAGCCGGCGCTGCCGCCCATACCTCGCTATCGACGCGACCGCTCAGCTCTTCCTCGATCACGGTGTGAACATCATGCCCGAGAGCCGCGAGCCTGACCGAGGACGAAGTGGCGATGTTCTCGTCCAGCTTGATCCTCATGCGACCTTTTTCTCGAGCGGCGCGGGAGATGGAGCTGGCAAATCCTCGCTGGCCGACGCCGCGGCGAATGCGATGACTGCTCGCACATCATCCTCCGTCAAGCTCGGGAACTCGCGCAGTATGAGATTGATTGGCTCCCCGTGCGCGAGATAGCCGAGGATGACGCGAACGAGCACGCGCGTCCCCCGGACGACCGGCTGGCCGCCGCAGATGTTCGGGTCGGCAACGATGCGATCGTGATAGTCCATGGTGTCTCCTTACAGACCGGTCGCGAAGGCTGTCGGCCTGCTCTTGCCGGAGGCTGTCTTCAACCAGCCGTGTGAGTGGGAGATGCCGAGAACGCGGTCCTTCCGCCAGCAGCGGCGAGCTGGCCGCCCTGCCGTGCCATTTCTTAGAAATGCCGGTCGATGAGCTCGGCGAGGCCGGTTCGTCCTTCCATGAAGGATAGATTAGCGGAAATTTGTCCTTGGAGAAAGGACAAAATCTATCCTTGCTGGGCGCGTCTGCCGGAGCTTTATCGGACGCGCTCCTCCAAAGACCCCTTCCTCTCGCTTGAGATGAGCTGAAACACCCCCGTGTTTCACCACAAATTGACGCAAAACACGAGGGTGTTGATTCCGGGGTGTACTTGCCCCGCAGCATCGACGCAATCCTGCTGGCTTGGAGCCGCGAGGAGGCCGACCGCAAACCCCTCGTGCTGCGGGGGGCTCGCCAGACCGGCAAGGCCGAGGCGGTGCGCCGGCTCGGTGAGCATTTCGACCTCTTTCTCAAGCTCAACCTTGAACGTTTCGAAGACCTGTCGCTGGTGCGCTCCTCCCGTCGCTCAAGTCCCTGCATCAGTTTCTCTGGCGCTCGGGTCTATCCACCGGCATCCGCCTCCACGTAGGCCCGTTTGGCGACGAGCATCTCAAAATGCAGATGCCCGAAGGCGAGCTTGCCTACCGGCTCCTCTCGCTGCCCGTCTATCTTGCCGAGAAGCTGCCGGCCAGTCTTCTGGCGGCGGGGGATTGATCCCTCAGCAGCAGGAAACGCCTGGCAGGCAGCGCCCCCCGTGGCAGTCGGCGTCCGTGTTGCAGTCCTTGACGAACCGGCAGCCGCACTGGCAGTAGCCGCGATACTTGGTGGTGGAGGTCATGAATTCCGGCTGCACGGGCGTGGCCACCGCCTCGTTCGCCTTGCAGACCTCCGGCTGAGAGGGAGCGGCAAAGAGGTCCGCGGCCGGCGGGCATCCGGCCGGAGCCTGGAGAGCCGGGGCCTGAAGCGCGGGAGCCTGGGCCGGCTCGGTGCCGGCGAAAGCGGGAACGGCCGCGAGGAATCCGAGCACTCCGAGGAACAGGAGGATCGTGCGACAGAGCTTGGACGACATGCAGGGCTCCTTTCGAGATTCGGAAGGGCGTGCGCCCCTCCTCATCTATTGAAGTGCCTCCTGCAGACGGGCCTGAGACAGGCGCGGGCGACGGGAGCAGACGCTTTCTTTGGGTACATCCTGCCGTGGGGTCGATCTAGATAGGCTCTCGCCAGGAGATCTCGATCGCGGAGCCGTCAGGGAGCCGAACGGAAAGTGGCTGGATCCCGGCGATCACCGCGAAAGTGCCACTGACGCCTTTCGGCTCCTTCGCGCCGGCCCTCGCAGCTCTCCTGCTCGCCCGTTGGTGGGGCGGCGGCCCGGCGGTCCGCGCGTACTTGCTTTTCATGCAGGCGCCGCCTAAGCTATCTGCATGCAATACACCCTCAGAGAGATTCCGGCGACCGTGGACTCCGAGCTGCGCCAGCGGGCGAAGGCCGAAGGCAAAAGCCTCAACACCGTCGCCATTGAGGCTCTGATCCGGGGCACCGGCCTGGGCGACAGTCCGATCCGTCAACGCGATCTCAGCGATATCGTGGGGACTTGGCAGGAGGATCCTGAGTTCGACCAAGCGATCGCGGATCAGGATCGTATCGACGAGCGACTGTGGCGGTGAGGCTCGCCCTCGACAGCAACCGCTACACCGACCTGTGCCGCGACGCGGCCGAAGTGGTCGCGTTGGTCGAGCATGCGGAGGCCGTTTTCCTTCCCTTTATCGTCCTCGGAGAGCTGCGCGCCGGCTTCGCCCTTGGGACGCGCGGCACCGAGAACGAGGGTGCATTGCGGCGTTTCCTGATGAAGAGGCAGGTATCCGTCCTCTATGCGGACGACCAGACGACGCATTACTACGCCACGCTCTATCGGCAGCTACGGCGGCAGGGGACGCCGATCCCGACCAACGATCTGTGGATCGCCGCGCTTGTTCTGCAACATAACCTCGTGCTGTGCGCCCGCGATCAGCACTTCGACCGTCTGCCGCAGATCCCACAAGCGTGAGCCGCCTGCCGGCTTTGGGAATCTGATCGGCTTTCACCTAACCGACCCTGGCACGGGTCCTCTTCAGATTTCGCCGTTGACGACCTGCCGCAAGGTATCCGCGTCGATATTGGAGCCGGAGAGAACGACCGCGACCTTGCGGCCCGCGAGGCGGGCGCGCAGCAGGCGGAGCCCGGCGAAGGACGCGGCGCCGGCGCCTTCTGCGAGATTGTGCGTGGTGCGCAGCACGAGGCGGACGGCGCCGGCGATCTCGGCCTCGCTCGCGAGCACGAAGTCGCGCAGGCCGGCGCGCAGGGCCGCGGCGGTGAGCTCGTAGGACGACCGGGTGGCGAGACCGTCCGCGAAGGTGGCCGCCGACTCCAGGACCACGGGACGGCCGGTGCGCCACCCTTCGTGCTGGGCCGGCGCTCCCGCCGCCTGGACGCCGAAGACCTCCACCTCGGGGCGCAGCCCGCTGGCGGCAACGAGGGCGCCCACCGCCTGGGAGCCGCCGCCGATCGAAACGATGATCGCCTCCACGTCAGGCGCCTGCTCCAGGATCTCCAGGCCGATCGTCGCCGCGCCGGCAATGATCGCCGGGTCGCTCGTCGAGTGAACGAGATGGAGCCCGCGCTCGCGGACCAGCGTCTTGGCGACTTCGACGCTCTCATCATAGTCCCGGCCCTGCTCGATGAGCTCGGCGCCGAAACCGCGGATCGCACGGTTTTTCTCGGGGTTGTTCCCCAGCGGCACGCAGACAGCCACCGGCACGCCGAGCATCCGGCCCGCCCAGGCCACTCCCTGCCCATGATTCCCCCGCGTAGCCGCCACCACTCCACACCTCTTCTGCTCCTCGGACAGCAGAGTCAGGGCGGAGAGCGCGTTGCGGATCTTGAAGGCGTTCGTCGGTTGGTGGTTCTCATGCTTGACCAGGACGCGAATCCCGGCGCCGATCTCCTCGTCGAGCGCTTCATAGGAGCGCAGAGGCGTGGGCTGCAGATAAGGGCGGATGCGCTCGCGCGCAGCCAGGGCGTCCTCGAATTGGATGGGGAACGTCATATCCGTCGAGCTTAGCGCAGATCGCGGCGGCTCTCAGGCCTGCGGGCTGGTCACCCCGGCAACAAATGCTTCTGCACCTTCCCCAGAGCGTTGCGCGGCAGGGCCTCCAGATATTCGAAGCGGCGCGGCACCTTGAAGCCCGCCATCTGCGACTTGCAGTACGCCACGAGGGCGGTTTCGGCCGCTTCGTCGAACGGCGACTCCACCACCAGGAAGGCCACGGGCACCTCTCCCCATTCGGGGTGGGGACGGCCTGCAACCGCCGATTCCCGCACGCCCGGATAGGTGGCGAGCACCTCCTCCACCTCCCGCGGATAGACGTTGAAGCCGCCGGTCAAAATCAGCTCGCGGCTGCGCCCGAGGAGGGTGACGTAGCCGTTCGCAGCATCCTCGCGGGCCAGGTCGCCGGTGCGGAACCAGCGCCGGCCCAGGTCGTCGTGGACGAAGCTCTCCGCCGTCTTCTCCGGCGACCGCCAGTAGCCGGCGAAAACGTTGGAGCCCGCCACCAGGAGATCCCCTTCGGAGCCGGGAGGAAGGTCCACGTCCTGGCGGTCCACGATGCGGATGGAGACGCCCGGCAGCGGCGTCCCCACGGTGCCCGGCAGCCGGGGCCCGGCGTAGGGATTGGAGAGGTTCATCCCCGTCTCCGTCATGCCGTACCGCTCCAGGATGTCGTGTCCGGTGAGCTCGCGGAAGGCCGCGAAGGTCTCCGGCGCCAGCGGCGCGCTCCCCGAGCAGAAAAGGCGGAGACGAGCGAGGCCCAGCCGTTCCCCCGCGGCCGCCCGCCGCCGCAACTCCTCCACCAGCCGCACGTACATGGTCGGGACGCCGAAGAAGAGGGTCGGCTCGCCGGCGAGCAGGTCGGCCGCGGCATCGCCGGCCTCGAAGCGGCGGCGCAGGTGGACGGTGGCCCCGGCTGCCAGGGCGCAGTGGAGCCCCACCACCAGACCGTGGGTGTGGAACAGGGGGAGGCTCAGCAGCAGCGCGTCCGCCGGCTCCCAGGCCCAGGCCGCCAGCAGCCCGATGACGGTGGCGAGCACGTTGTCGTGGGTGATGACCGCCCCCTTGCTCCGCCCGGTGGTGCCCGAGGTGTAGAGGAGCATGGCCGCATCGCTGCCGCCGACGATCGGCGGGGAAATGGAAGAGCCGCTCTGAAGACCGTCCAGCTCCTCGGCGAGGATCACCCTCTGGAGGGGGCTGCGGTCCGCCGCTTCGAGGTCGTCCAGGATGGGCAGGAGCGAGCGTTCCGTGATCATCAACCGGGGCTCGGCGTCCTGAAGCATGTGGGCGATCTCGCGCCGCCGGTAGGCGAGGTTGATCGGCACCATCACGGCTCCGAGGCGGATCACCGCCAGGTAGGCGACGACGAATTCCGGACGGTTGCCGAGGAAGAAGGCCACGCGGTCGCCTTTCTCCAACCCCTCGGATGCGAGGCCGGCGGCCAGAGCGTCCGCCGCCGCGAACAGGCGGTCGTAGGTGAAGACGGTTTCTTCGGAGGCCTCGCGGAAACGAAGGGCAGCCTTCTCCGGCGCGCGCCGGAGGGGGATGGCGAAAAGGCTCAGGAGGTTCATAGGCGCATGCTACGATGGATTTCGTGTCCCCGGTGACGGCCGGTTTCGCGGCCCTCTTGCTGGTCCCGGCCCTCCTGGGTGCGCAGGTTGGTACGCAGACCACCGTGCAGGCTCCCGCAGCCGCCGAGCCGAGCTTTTCCGGCCGCGTCGACGTCACGGTCGCGGAGGTCGAGGTCTTCGTCTCCGATCGCGACGGCCGACCGGTGACGGACCTGGCGCGCGACGACTTCCGGGTCCTCGAGGACGGCCAGCCCGCCGAGGTCACGGGGCTCGCCCCGGGCACCTCCCAACGCCTCAATCTCGCGATCTTTTTCGACCAGACGACGCTCGACGTCGCCTCCCGCGCCACGGCGCTGGCCGCGCTGCGGCGTTTCATCGATGCCGGGCTAAAGCCGGGAGACCGCGTCCTGCTGGCGGCCTGGGACGGCTCGTTGGAGGTGCGGGCCGAGCCCACGGGAGACCCCGCCGTGCTCCGCGCCGCGCTCGACCGGCTCAGCGCGGCCCTGCCCTCCGGCTTGCGGGCGGCCCAGGAGAGGAGCGCCGTGCAGCGGGAGATCCACGACGCCAACCCGCTGGACGACGAGAGAGGAACCAGCGCCCTCGCCCGGTCCCAGGCCAAGGCATCCCTGGAGAACCTGCGGGCCTATGCCCGCGCCCGGGCGGAGGAGACCCGGAGTACCTTCGGCGCGCTCCAGCAGATGCTCGTCCTGCTGGGCGGCCTGCCGGAGCGCAAGGCCCTCCTCTACGTCGGCGGCGGGCCCCCGCTGCAGCCCGGCGCGGACCTCTTCGTCGCCTGGCAGGGACGATTCGCCGCCATGGCTTCTGAGCTCGCCTTCTCCCCCCTGGAGGTCTCACGCTACGACGCGGGACCCCAGGCGCAGGAGGTGGTGAATCGGGCCAACGGCGTCGGCATTCCCATCTTCGCCCTCGCCTTGCCCGTGGGCGGCGCCCGCGCGGACGCCGAGGACACCGGACGGGCCATGCGCACGCTCGCCGAGGGCACGGGCGGCCGGGTGGTCGTCGAGGTCTCGAACCCCGCCTCGTTCCTGGAGATCATGGGACGCGACCTCTCCTCCTCCTACCTGGTGGCCTATGCGCCGCCGCAGAAGCGAACGGCTGGAACGCACAAGGTCGAGGTGACCGTGAAAGGCGGCGCGTTGGTGGCCCGGCACCGCGAGGCCCGGCGGGACGGCGGCAATCCTGGAGAATCGGGCGATCCGCTGCTGCGGCAGGCGCTGGCGACACTCTGGGCCGGGGCGGCCGGAGAGCCCGGACGAGCCGCCGAGGCGAATCCGCTGCGCGCGGAGATCGCGTTCGACGAGCAGGGGAAGGACGACCTCGGGCGGCTCGTGGTCACGGGTCTGGTCACCTTCCCCCTCGCCGCGCTCGCCATCCAGCCGCAGGAGCATTTCCACAACGGTCACGTGACGCTCTCCCTCGTGGCCCGGGACGGCAAGGGGAAGATCACGGGCCTCCCCAAGGCCGAGGTCCCCATCGCGATCCCCAACGAGCACCTGCTCTCCGCTCCCGGGCAGACGGCCGGCTACAAGCTCACCCTTCACCTGAGCCCGGGAGAGAGCGTCGTGGCCGTGGCCCTGCGGGACGATTTCGGCGGAACGCAGGGACTGATCCGGGCGGAATTCCCAGCCGCGAAGACCTCGGCGCCTCAGCCCCGTCCGACAGGGCGGGTCGAGCCTCCCACCTCCCGTCCAGACCCGCTCCTGCCCGAAGCCGTCCACAGCTCCCCATCGACCAGCCTCGGCGTCGAGTCCGCCGCCCTTCTCATGAGCGGCCAGCAGGGCGGCGACATTTCGCTCGGCGCCCTGGCTCTGCCCGTTCCCGGCGAGGGGGATGCGGCGGACCGGGCGCGGCTGCTCGTCCGGGTGCGGCTCGAAGGCAAGGGCCTGCTGGCGGGGCAGACGGAGAACGTCCTGCGGATCGAGGGGGATCTCTATGCCCTCGGCGCCGGGGAAGGCATCGCGGCCTCGGCCCTGGAAAGGATCGAGATCGATCTGGGCTCGCAGCGCGCCGCCGTGGAGCGGAACGGCGTCGACTTCCTGGCCGGGCTCGACCTGCGTCCGGGGCCTTACTCCCTGCGGATGCTGGTGCGCAATCTCGACACCGGGAAGCTCGCGGTGCGCAATTTCTCGATCACGGTCCCCGATCCCGCAAGCCTTAGGAACATCCCGCTGCCTTCGCCCCGCCCCGCCGCCGGCAGCGATCCCCGCCCCACGGCGCGGGCGGCGGACCTCGGCCCCATCGATCCACCGCCGTTTCCGGACGACGCCCCGGCGGCCATCGCGGCTGCCGCGGCGCCCCCTCCGCTCCCTCCCCCGGCTCCGCCCCCGGAAACCGCCGAGGGACGAAAGCTGCGGTCCCTGGCCCGCACGGCGTACCGCGAGATCCTGTCGCGCCTGGCCGCCGGCCGGGAAGCGGAGGCCCTGGCCGCGACGGCGACGTTCGAGGACTCGCTCCTCCAGCGCGCCAACCCCATGACGGTGGAGCGGCTGGTGGAGATCGAGGCCGGTGCCGAAAAGGAGCTGGCCGGCGTCGATCCGGAAAGCCTGGTGCCCGTGCTGCGCCTCCACCAGCGGCTGTATCAGGAGGCCAGCGAGCGGCAGCGGCCCCAGGGCTCGACCGTGGCCCGGGACGTCTTCCTTCAGAGCGTGGACCTGCTGCGCAAGGCCAAGAACGGGGCGAGTCTGGCGCACCAGTTCCTGGCCGCCTTCGGCGCCGAGCTGATGCGCAGCGGCACCCGGCACGTGGGCGAGGAGACGTTGCGCCGCGTGCTGGCGGACGATCCGGCTGATGAGACCGCCCTGCTCGAAATGGCCGCCGACGCCGAACGCCGGGGCGACCACGCCGCCGCGGCTCCGCCCCTGGAGACTCTCCTCCGCGCGCATCCGGAGCACCGGGAGGCCCGGCTC
>JBAPYB010000397.1:0-1961 GCA_049284515.1 Thermoanaerobaculia bacterium | reverse complement strand
GCTCCGGGCCGCTCCCCCAGCCGCTGCACCGCTTGGGACGCCGTGGTCCACTCGAGCCGGTGCCGGCCGGTGACGAACCGCCCGAGGGTGCGCACGATCGCGTCCCCGGTCACCAGGGCCTCGTACGGCAGGACGGCGAGCGCCGCCAGGGCCTGCGCCACCCCGAGGCGGAACGACCAGGCGGCGTCCGCCATGACGGGGCGCCAGGGAGCGCCCCGGACGATCCGCCAGCCCGCGGTGAGGCCGCCGAGGAGGATGGGCAGCGCGAACGTCGCGGCGCAGGCGAGCGTCCACAGCCAGGCGTGGGGGAGCCAGAGCCAGCCGAGGACGATGAGCGCCAGGAGGGACAGGGCGAAGAGGCTGCGGTGCAGGTTCTCGAGGATCATCCAGCGGCCGATGAGCGGCAGCCGGTTGCGCACCCGTCCCCCGCCCGCGGCGGGGACGCGCGGCAGCAGCCAGGGGAGGTGCTGCCAGTCCCCCCGCACCCAGCGGCGCAGCCGGTCCAGCGAGACCAGGAGGTGCGACGGATAGTCCTCCAGCACGACCACGTCCGAGACCATCGCGGCCCGGCCGTGGAGCCCCTCCAGGAGATCGTGGCTCAGCACGGCGTTCTCCGGCACCCGGCCGGCGAGGCAGCGCTCGAAGGCCGCGGGGTCGTAGATCCCCTTGCCGGCGTAGATGCCGAAGCCGAAGAGGTCTTGGTAGACGTCCGACACCACGCGGTTGTAGAGGTCCAGCCCCGCCTCGCCCGCGAACAGGCGCGAGAAGCGGGTGCGCAGCGTGTCCGGCACCACGGCCACCCGCGGCTGGAGCACGGTGTAGCCGGCGGTGACCCGCCCCTCGGCGTCGAGCTCGGCCTGGTTGAGCGGGTGGGCCAGGGTGGCCGCGAGCCGGACGGCGACCCCCCGCGGCAGGAAGGTGTCGGCGTCGAGGGTGAGGACGTAGCGCACCGGCCCGAACGCCGCCAGGTCGCCGGCGAAGGCGGCGTAGCCGGTCTGCCGGTCGCCGGCGAGCAGCCGGTTGAGCTCCACGAGCTTGCCGCGCTTCCTCTCCCAGCCCATCCAGACCCCCTCGGCGGGGTTCCAGCGGCGCTCGCGGTGGAGGAGGAAGAAACGGGGCGGGGCCTCCGGGCCGCGGTAGCGCCGGCCGAGCTCGCGGATGCCGTCCGCGGCCTGGCGCAGCAGCTCGGCGTCGCCGGGCATCTCCCGGGCCGGGGCATCGCCGAAATCGGTGAGCAGCGCGAAGCCCAGGTTGCGCCCCGCGTTGCCCAGGAAACGGATCTCGAGATCCTGGAGCAGGGAGCCGACCTCCGCCGCGCTGGTCAACATCGCCGGCACCACCACCAGGGTCCGGCAGTCGTCCGGCAGGTCCTCCTCGAACCCCATCTTCGGCAGCGGGCGCGGCTGCAGGGTGAAGGTCACCAGCAGGTTCATGACGCTCAGGGCCACGGTGCCGGCCGGCGGCAGGAGGAGCACGGCGAGGATGAGGAGCCGGGGGAGGGAGAGCCCCAGCCACGCGGCCAAGCCCAGCGGCAGGAAGACCGAGCCGAGAGTCGCCACGGCGACGCCGGCGAGGTAGGCGAAGGTGGGATGGCGCCGCACCCACCGTCCCGGGCGTGCCGCGAGCGGCGGGCGGAAGCCGAGGCGGCGCTCGAGCAGCGGCCTGCCGCGGTCCAGGAGATAGAAGCCCACGTGCCCGGTCCGCACGGCTCCTTCTCCGGCCTCCTGCGCCAGCCCGACGGCCACCCGCGCCACTGCGGCCTCGGTCTGCCCGCTCCCCCGTGCCAGCCCTTCGACCTCGCGGCGATAGCGGTCCCGGGTGGCGAAGTCCATGCGGGCGTAGACTCCCGCCGGATCGCGGCGCAGCTCCTGCTCGACCTGGCTGACCTGCTCGAAGAAGGCCTGCCAGTCGGCGGTGCCCAGGATGCGCAGACTGCGAACGCCGGCCGCGATGCGCGCCGC
>JBAPYB010000396.1:0-5888 GCA_049284515.1 Thermoanaerobaculia bacterium | reverse complement strand
CCCGAAGGGCCGGGCGATCCATCCCCGGACCTCCGGTTCCGCCCCGTCCTCAAGACGTACCAGAAACCGCCCCAGGCGCCAAGCCAAGGGCAACGGAAGGCCGACCCTTGCCCGGACCCGCAGATAGGCATCCGCCGCCCTGGCAAGCCAAGCCCCGCAGGAAGCAAAGCCTTCCGACTCCGCGGCCCGCTTCCAGGCGATCGACTGCGGCATGGAAGCCCGCACGCTGAACGTGGCAATCTTCACTGTACCCTCTCCGGCTTCAGGGTACGCCCCCTCATGACACCTTCCCGAGCCATGAATTCAGCTCTACTTCCAGGCGGTCCGCCAGCTCGCCGATCGCCAGCGCGATGCTGGCGCCCACGCCCGCAAGGCGGGTTTCGTACTCGCTTGAGCCGGTGAAGGCCGGGCCGCACCAGGAGGACATGGCGCCCTGGAGAAAGCGCATGTCCGCCACTGCGGCGCGCAGCTCGGCGGGGAAGATGCCTTCCCGATGGTTCGGCCAGTCCCCCCAGGTGGCGAGCACCATCTCGAAAAGGAGATGGCCGAACCCCCGGAGTCTGGCGTTGGCCCGGCCGTCCGGGAAGTGGACGCAGAAGATCTCCCGGAACGTCATGAAGTCCTCGAATCGCTCCGGCTTGATGACCGGCGGCGAGATGGGGAGATCGGACGGCGGGGACGGGGGAGGGGCGGGCGGGATAGACTTGGACAGCTCTTGCATGGGGCTTGCTCCTGTGCTGGAGTTAGGCTCGGCGGACGTGGCCTCACCACCCCGCCGGGCCGCTTGCTTGGAATGAGGGGATGCGCTCCCCCCTTCGGGGGAGTACGCTATAGCGGAATCAAGGCGTTAGAGGGGTCCCGCGGCGCCAACACTCAATTAGGACACCACCCCAAGGGTCGGGGCTCTTGACCCAAGGGTCGGGACTCTTGACCCGAGGGTCGGGACTCTTGACCCAAGGGTCGGGACTCTTGACCCGAGGGTCGGGACTCTTGACCCGAGGGTCGGGACTCTCGACCCAAGGGTCGAGCAGCTTAATTCTCGGGTCGCGCAGCTCGACCCGCGGGTCGAGCTGCCCGGCTCAGAACAGTTGCAGCCCACTCGGCGGGTCCCGCTCTCCCGCCGAGGAAGCGCGGCACCGGACCCTCGGGGCGGGCGATAATCGGGTACCATCGTTTTCGAACCAGCATTGATGGAGCCTCACCATGGCCATCCGCGAAGGCGCGTGGGATTGCCCGGCTTGCGGCCGGAAAGGGAACCGGGGACCGGAGAAGTTCTGCGGCGGCTGCGGCCGACCCCGGGGCCCGGATGTCACGTTCTATCTGCCGGAGGAAGCGGCGGAGGTCTCCGACGCCGAGGCCCTCAAGCGGGCCCAGGCGGGAGCGGACTGGATCTGCCCCTACTGCGCGGCGGACAACCCTGTCGCCAACGCCTTCTGCTCCGGCTGCGGCGCTCCCCGCGACGGCGCCAGGACCCGCGAGGTCGTCGATCACCCGCTGATCGAGACGGCGCCGGCGCCGCAGCCGCTCGTCGCACCGGCCCAAGGCAAGGGGCGCTGGGCCAAGAGAGTAGGTCTCGGCTGCCTGGGCCTGCTGGCGGTCGCCGCCCTGCTGATCTACCTCGGCCGGCCGAAGCCGGTCACCCTGACAGTCACCGGCCATCACTGGACGCGCACGGTCGCCGTCGAGGTCCAGAAGCCGGTCACCGAGCAGGCCTGGGAGGGCGAGGTACCCTCCGGCGCCCGCATCCTCGGCAGCTCCAGGGAAGTCCACCACGTCGACCACATCCAGACCGGCACCCGGACCCGCACCCGCACCGTCACCGAGCGGGTCCAGACCGGCACCCAGAAGGTGAAGACCGGCCACCGCGACCTCGGCAACGGCTACTTCCAGGACGTCTACGAAAACCGCCCCGTCTACCAGAACCGGTCCCACCAGGAGACCTATCAGGAGCCGGTCTACCGGGACCAGCCCGTCTACCGCCAGCGCATCCGCTACGAGATCGAGAAATGGGTGAAAGACCGCGAAGCCAAGGCCGAAGGCAACGATCTGTCTCCTACCTGGCCGAGCTCCGGCCTCTCCTCGAAGCAGCGCGAAGCGGACCGCAAGGAGGTTTACGAGGTCCTCTTCAAGGACTCCAAGGGCAAGCCCGCCAACTACAGCGCCCCCAACGAGCAGGCTTGGCGGCGCTTCGAAGAGGGACGTGGCTACAAGGGGAAGGTGAAGAGCGCCGGCGAGGTGGTGGAGGTGGAAGGGGGCGGGTGAGGACCCATGCTATCCTTGACCTCGGAGAGTCGAAGCCTTTCCAATCCCTGTCCCTTGGGATAAAGTCGCGAGAAAGAACGACTCCGAACGGGAGCCCCTCATGAGCCAGCCAGCCGCGGCGCTCGCGCCCCTTCCCTTCGAGCTCGTCTATAGCGACGGGGAGCCCTTGGAGACCCACTGGCACGTCAACCAGATCAGTCTGTTCCAAGAGTTGGTCGAGCAGGCCATGACGGAGCGCGGCCGCAGCGACTATTTCGTCGGCGGCAACATGTTCGTCTACTACTCTTATGAGCAGGCGCACGCGATCGCGGCGGATATCAACGACCGCCGCCATTACCGGGGGCCGGACATCTTCTACGTCGGGGGCGTGGAGCCGCGGAGCGGCCAGAAGTGCTGGGTGGTGTGGGAGGAAGGTCGCTATCCCGAGGTCATCGTAGAGTTGCTCTCCCCCTCGACGGCGAGGACCGACCGCACGGTCAAGAAAGATCTCTACGCCCGAGTTTTTCGGACTCCGGAATACTTTCTCCAGGACCCTGACCAGGGGAAGCTCGAGGGCTTTCGCCTGACTGGCGGGATCTATCAGCCGATCCTGCCCAATGCCCAGGGCCGCTTGCGGAGCGAGCGCCTCGGCCTCGAGCTCGGCCTGTGGGACGGCGTCTACCGCCGGGATGAGAACACCTGGGTCCGCCTCTTCGACGAGGATGGGCGGCTGGTGCCAACCGCGGACGAACGCGCAGAGGTCGCGAGCCAACACGCTGCGGCTGAGAGCCAACGCGCAGAGGCTGAGAGCCAACGCGCAGGGGCTGAGAGCCAGCGCGCCGACGCCGCTGAGGCCGAGGTCGTCCGGCTACGAGCCCTCCTCGGAAGCCGCTGAGACCTCGGTCTAGCCCACCGGCACCAGCCGGTTCGCCGCCGCGGCGTCCAGGATGGCGGCGTTCTCGGGGATGGAGAAGAGGTAGCGGTGGCGGAGCTGGCTCTCCAGCGGCGCGGCTTTCTGCATCAGCTCTTCGTAAGCCCGGTTCAGATAGTAGAGAGGATCGGCGGCGTCCAGGCGGCGAGTGCCGCGCAGCCCTTCCAGGCCGCGGTAGAGACGGAAATCCAGGGAGACGCCGTGGTTGGTGGGGTCGTGGTGCTGGAGCGCGGAGTCGAGCTGCGTGCAGAGGTGCATCGTCAGCGAGCCGTCCCGTTGCACCAGCGCCTGCTCGAGCTGCCAGCCCTGGTCCACCAGGGCGGCGTTGGCGTCGCCATGGCGGCGGTGGATCTCCAGGGCGGCGGCGAAGTGGTGCCGCGCCGTGTCGAATTGCTTCTGGCGCAGGGCGATGCGCCCCAGGAGCTGCTCGGCGTCGCCCAGCAGCGACAGCTCGGGCAGCAGGCTCAAATCGAAATGGGCGTGCCGCGCCTCTTCCAACGCGGCGTCGACGTTGCTCAAGTCGAGGTAGTTGGAGGCCACGGCCAGGCGGGCGATGGCCTCGCCGATGACGTCGCCGCGCGGCTCGCGCAGGACGAGCGCGCGGCGCAGGGCGCGGGCGGCCCCCTGGGAATCTCCCAGCAGGCTCAGCGTGCGGCCGATGCCCATCAGGGCGAAGCTCTCCTCGCCCTCCTCGCCGTGCCGCTCCAGCACTTCGGCCGCCTCGCGGTAGAAGGCGAGCGCCTCGGAGAAGCGCCCTTGAGCGAGCGACACGGAGCCGAGGGCGGAGAGAGACGCCCCCAGCGTCTTCAGGTTCTCCTCCCGCCGGCGGATTTCGAGGGCCCGCTGGTGGAGCGCCAGGGCGTCGGCGAGGCGGCGCTCGTGCAGGGCCACGTTGCCGAGGTGGAAGAGGCAGGTGGCCACGAGCTGGGTGGAGCCCAGCTTCTGGAAGGCCGCGAGAAGCTGCTCGAAGAGGGCGCGGGCCTCCTTGCGCCGCTCCTGGCGGGCGAGGATCTGCCCGAGCTGGAGCAGCAGCACGGCCTGCCGCGCCGGGTCGGTCTTCAACACCATCTTGAGGGCCTTGCGCAGGGTCTCCTCGCTCTCGGTGAGGCGGCTCTTCTGCAGGTCGAGCTCGGCCTTCAGGCTGGCGAAGGCGAGATACTTCCGCGGCTCGCCGGCCGTGATCTCCAGGGCGCGGTCGATCTCCCCCTCCAGCCCCTCCAGGCGGTTCAGGCGCCGGGCCAGGGGGAGCAGGATCCAGAGCAGCCGGGTCTCGGTCTCCGGGTCGCCACTGCGCTGGCGGTGCGCTTCGAGCTCGTGCTTCAACCCGTCCAGGATCTTGGCCGGCGGCACCTCGCTCGCGCCCTCCTGAGCCAGCTCGAGGATGGAGGGCACGGCCTGGGCGCTGCCGGAAAGGAGGCTGTAGGCCTGCCAGAGGGCTCGCGGAGCGCTGGCGGCCACCAGGCGCTCGCCCAGGACCTGCCGCAGGCTGGGCACGACCTCGGGCATCACCGTCTGGGCCAGAGCACGGGCGAAGGCGGGGCAGGCGAGGTCGACGCCCGGCCCCCAGGCCGAGGGTGCGCGGTGGAAGAGGTCGGCCGCCAGGAACGGCACTTCCCAATGCGGCGCCATCTCGACTCCCAGGAACAGCGAGGCGGAGGCCAGCTCCAGGGCGGGGACGGGCATCTCGGCGAGCGCCAGCAGGCGCGCCGGAGTCGATTCGCCGAGGGCGCTCACCTCGGCTTCGAGGTGCTGGATGAAGCGGAACGAGGGCTCGAAGTCGTCGTCCCGGTTGCCGCTGTAAAAGAAGTTGCCGTAGTGCCGGCGCAACTGCCGCTGCTGAATCATCCGCGCCAGGCTTTCCTCCAGGGCGAAGGGGCAGCGGGCGGTCGTCTCGGCCAATCGCTGCTGCACCTCGGCGGGCATGAGCAGGCCGCGGAAGAGGCCGGCGGCGAGAGCCGTGGATTGGGCGGCGGTCAGCAGCGGCACTTCGACCTCGGGCAGGGCGTTCCACGACGCCGGTCCCCGGGTGCGCTTGCGCCCGACGAGGACGATGCGGGCGTTGCGCCGGGCTCGCGGATCGGCGGTCAGCGCTTCGAGGAGCCGAAGGTCGGCGGCCGAGGCGGTCTGCAGGTCGTCGAAGACGAGGCGCAGGGGAGCGCCGGCGCCGGTGGCGTCCTTCCACAGCTCCAGGGCGCGGGCGATGAGGCCGGGGAGGTCCGTTCCCGCCGGCTGCTCCTGGTCGCCCAGCAGCCATTCGCCAAACTCTTCGAGCCCCAAGCGGGCCAGGGCCCGCCAGGGATCGTAGCTGCCGTGGCGGATGCCGGTGAGGTGCAGCAGCTCGCGCAGCAGCTCGGACGCGAGGTCGAACCCGGTGCGGGGCGACCTGAGGTTGACCGACAGATACGGAGCGCCCGGGTTGGCGCCGGGCCCCAGGGTGTGCCAGAGGGCGCGGGTCTTGCCGCAGCCGAGAGGGCCCGAGACCCGCAGGACGGGAGCCTCCGCGTGCGCCAGCAGCTCCCGCTCCACGACCACCCGCGGCACGTAGTCGAGGGTGCGGCCCATGAGGCGGGCCGTGTGCCAGGGAACGGCGTCCGGCCGGGGGCCCGAGAGCTGGAAGAGGGGAATGAGGCTGCCCGCCGCCGTTTCGCAGGTGCCGGAGCGCTCGGCGCTCCAGCGCGACTCCAGGCGGCTGGCGGCGCGGCCGGTGAGGTGGACC
>JBAPYB010000395.1:0-25977 GCA_049284515.1 Thermoanaerobaculia bacterium | reverse complement strand
GGCCCAGGCGGCGAGATCGGCCGGCGCCGCCAGGAAGGCCGCCCGCTCGCGCGGCCGGGCCCAGCGGAAGTCCTGGATCGTGTCCTCGCTGCGGCCCCGCAGGTCCCAGCGGGAGACCGCCGTCGTTCCGCTCTGCTGGCGCTGGATGCCGTCCATGCCGGTGGCCTTGTCGACGCGGTCGGAGTCGTGGCAGAAGAAGCGGTCGATCCGCTTCACCCGGTGCCCCTCCGCCTCCGCCTGGTCGAGCCAGTACTCGGCCTCGCTGATGTAGAGGGCGCGCTTGGAGTCGATGGGAAGCCAGAGGACGAAGGGCTCGCCGCTTGAAGGACGGTAGAGGATCAGGTCCCGCTTGACGCCGTCGTCCCCGGGGTAGGTCCAGACCTCCAGCGGCTTGAAGATGGCCGCGCAGTCGATCACCAGGCGCTCGGCGGGCCGGCCGCGGAGGAAGAGGAGCTGGGCCCGCGCGTCGAGCGGCAGGAGGGTCTGGGACTCGGAAGCCACCAGCCGGCGGCGGCGCGCGATCCCCTCCACCAGCTCGTTGGCGGGCGTCTCCGGAATCGGATCGCGCCCCAGCATCTCGCCGATGTACGCGTCGCGGCCCGCCTCGTCGAGCGTGAGGAAGGCGTCCCGCTGCTCCAGCGTCAGCAGCAGGCCGGGACCGTCCTGGAGGAAGGCGCGCTGCGCCTCGGGCCAGAGGATGGGGTCCGTGGGAGCGGCGGGAGGTTGGGCGAGGACGGGGAGGGCGAGGAGAAGGAGCAAGAGGGGCGCAATGAATTGCGCCCCTACGATGGACGCGGAGCGATATTGCCTGGTGTTGGGTTGAAGCCGCTCGGGAGTCTGCGATGGGGTCTCAAGGCGGCGTTTCCCGGCCGGATTCGAAGCCGCCCCGCGTCGGCTCGTAGGGGCGCAATTCATTGCGCCCGCCGGCAGGATCGGCCGCCGCCTCACGGGAAGTACCCCCGCGCCGCACGGGCCTTGATGCCGCTCTTCTTGGACTTCACCTCCACCGGACGGAAGCCGGGCTTGTCGCTCGAATTGGTGGAGTTGTAGGCCACCAGGTAGCGGCTGCGCAGCTCGGTTTCGATCTGCTTGTAGATGGCGGGCAGCTCTTCGGGGTGGCTGGTGAAGAAGATGCGGCCGCCCGAGGCGGCGGAGAGCTCGCCGAGCTTGGTCTTGATGCTGGTGTCGAACGCCGAGAGGTTGAGGCCGATGGTGTAGATGGCGACGCCGCTGCGCGAGGCGTACTCCAGGGCGTCCTTGAAGGTGACGTAGCTCTTGTTGTCGTCGCCGTCGGAGAGCAGGATCATCGCCCGCTGCCCCTGCACGCCGCGGAAGTAATAGAGGCTGTGCACCAGGGCGTCGTGGAGCGCCGTCTCGCCCGCCGCCTGCAGCCCCTCGATGGCCTCCACCATGGCGCCGACGTCGTCGGTGGGGGGCATGTCGAGACGCGACCGCGCAGCGAAGCTCACCAGGAAGGCTTTGTCCTTCGGCTTCATGACGCTTTTGAGGAAGCCGGCCGCCGCCTTCTCGGCCGCCACCAGCGAGCCGGCCATGGAGCCCGAGGTGTCGACGAGGATGCCGACCGTGAGCGGCAGGTTCTGCACCAGGTCGAACTTCACGATCTCCTGTGGCTTGCCGCTTTCCAGGACCTCGAAATCCTCCTGCTTGAGGTCGCGCACCAGGTTGCCCGAGGAGTCGGTCGCCGCCACGTACATCTCGACGAGGTTGACGTCCACCTGCGACATGTTCGCCGGCGACCGCATGTAGCGCACGGCCTCGGCCTTGGTGCCGTCGTCGAGGGTGGCCTGCACGGTGAGGTAGACCAGGTCGCCGTCCGGCACCGGCACGTCCATTTCCCAGGGCGGCGTGGTGAGCGAGCCCACGGTCTCGTCGTTGACGTGGAATTCGATCGACTTGACCTTGCGGCCGTCGGGCACCACCACCTCGGCCCGCGCCCGGGTGGTCTTGCCCGTCACCTTGGTCCCCTTGCCCGGCGACACGATGCGCACGTTGAAGGCGCCCTTGGGCTGGTTGAGGATCACCTCGTCCGCCGCCACCAGTTTCCCCTGGGCGTCGTAGCCTTCGGCGCGCACCGTCTGCTCGGTGGGGTACTTCTCCAGCCGCAGCTCGGCCGTGAAGGGGGCGCGCGAGGTGGTGAGCTGGACCTTGCCGTCCACCATGAAGGCCACTTTCTGAATGCGCTCGCCGGTGACGATGGCGGAGGCCCGCCACAACCCCATCACGATGTCGTCCGTCGCCGGCAGCAGGAGCAGGGCGTCGGCGCCGGCCGCCGTCGCGACGGGCACCAGCTCGCCGGTTTGCGCGGTGGCGGGCATCGGCTCGAAGGTCGGTTCCTTCGGCACCTGGAAGCCGCGGGAGATCCAGGCCTCGGCGCCCCCGAGCTCGTCCTTCACCCGCAGGCGCACGGTGAAGACCCCCTGGGGGCGGAGCGGCCGGTCGAGAGCGAGCACCAGCGGCTCCCCCGGCTTCGGGGCGGGCAGTTGGAACCGCATGCGGAACGGATCGAACGGCGCGCCGTCCTGCTCGATCAGCCCCTCCACCACCAGGTGGACCTCGGGCCTCTCGCTGGCCAGCTTGATGCCCGCCGCCTGCAGGGAGACCACGGTGCGGGCGACGACACGCTGGCCGTCGCGGTCGGGAAAGTGCATCTCCGCCGAATCGACCTTGAGGCGCGGCGAGAGGTTCGGGAGCTCGGAGCTCGCCGCCTCCTTGGCCCAGGCGGCGAGGTTCTTGGGCGGCGCCAGGAAGCCTGAGGCGTCCTTGGGATGGATCCAGTGCCGGCCCCGGGCCTCCAGGGCGCCGGTCAGGCCGGGAACGCCGGTGGCTTCGTCGAGGTGCTTCGCCTCCTTGCAGTTCTGCAGATCGAAGCGCACGGCCGAGACGTACGACGGCAGCTCCTCCCACTGCTGCATGTAGTACTCCATGAGCGGGGTGTAGAGAGCCCGCTTCGAATCGCTGGGCAGCCACAGCTTCCAGGGCTTGCCGGGGCCGGGGCTGAAGACTGCGAGCAGACGGTCGTGCGGCTTGCCGTCCGTCCCGGTCGGTCCGGGATAGGCCCAGATCTCCATCGGCTTGAGCACCATGGCGCAATCGAGCACCGTGCGGTCCTTGGGCATGCCGTTGAGGAAGATGATCTGCGCCCGCACGTCGCGGGGCGAGAGGAACTGGTCGGTGGCGATCGCCATGCGCCGCGAGATCGCCTCCCGCAGCTCGTTCTTCGGCGTTTCGGGAACCGGATCCTTTTCGAGGAAGCCCGCGATCCATTTCGCCCGCGCCTCCGGGCTCAAGCCCAGGATCTCGGTCCGCTGCTCCGGGGTCAGCAGCAGTTGGGGGCCGTCCTGGAAGAAGGAGCGCTCGGCCTCGGGCCAGAGGCTGGGATCGTTGCTCTCGGCCGGGTCTTCCGCCCGCAGCGGACCGGCGATCAGGAGGGAAGCGAGAGCGAGGGCCAGGAAGAGTGAAAGAGTTGCGGTACGGGGTTTCACGGCGTTGCCTCGTTGCATGGCCGGTGCCACTGGACCGGTGCCAAGGGAAAGATCCGGATGCGCCCTGCTTTTCAGGGGATTCCGGTTGGCACCGCCGACCGACAGAGACTACTATGGGGGAACCCGCCTATGCCGAAGATCCTCCGCAACGCACCGATCCGCACCTGGGAAGCCGGCGACAACGTCCAGGGCTTCGCGCTGCTCACCAAGAAAGAGCTGCGCCAGGACCGCAACGGCAAGAGCTTTCTGGACATGGAGATCGCCGACGCCAGCGGCTCCATGGTGGCCAAGGTCTGGGCGGACAGCCCGGCCCTCAGCGCCCATTTCGAGCCCCACCATTTCGTGGCCTTCCGCGGCTCGGTGAAGAACTACCGCGATCAGCTCCAGCTCAGCATCGACGATTGCCGCGAGGCAACCGAAGGCGACCGGAACTATGGGTTCGAGGAATCGAAGCTCATTCCGTCCACTCGCGAGGACATCGATGATCTCTGGAGGCGACT
Organism: Thermoanaerobaculia bacterium; assembly: GCA_049284515.1. Classification (GTDB taxonomy): domain Bacteria; phylum Acidobacteriota; class Thermoanaerobaculia; order Multivoradales; family UBA5704; genus DATARR01. The sequence goes on along the minus strand of JBAPYB010000395.1, from coordinate 21,974 downwards.
GGAGCACCTGGTCACCGAGCGGGTCGAGCGGCCGGTGCTGCGCCGCCTTGCCGCGGAGACCCTGGAGGTCCACGGCAAGGCCCTGCGCGAGCATCCGGCCGCGAAGTCCATGCACCATGCCTACCGCGGCGGCCTGCTGGAGCACGTGGTCTCGATGGCCGAGCTGGGCGACCGGTTGTGCGACCACTACCGCGACCTGGACCGCGACCTGGTGCTCATCGGCGTGCTCTTCCACGACCTCGGCAAGATCCGCGAGCTGGGAGCCATGCCGGTCAACGACTACACGATCGAGGGGCGGCTCGTCGGCCACGTGATCATCGGCCGCGACCTGCTGCTCGAGCGCTGCGCCGCCATCGAGGGGTTCCCCGCGGACCTGCGGCTGCTGCTCGAGCACATGATCCTTTCGCACCAGGGGAAGAAGGAGTTCTCGTCGCCGGTGGAGCCCATGACCCTGGAGGCCCTGGCCCTCCACTTCATCGACGACCTGGATTCGAAGATCAACCAGCTCCGCGCCTTGCGCGAAGCCACTCCCGGCATGCAGTTCCACCGCGGCCTCGGGCGCTTCGTCTACTTACCAGCCCCGGAAGAGCGGCCGGACGAGCCGCTGCTGGACTTCGCCGGGCCGGCCGGGGAGAGCCCGGACGACCTGGAGCCGGCGGAGGTCCAGACGGCGCTGTTCGAGTCCCTCACTTCCCCTTCTCAGCTCCCCGAATCGTGAAGTCCTTCCGCAGGTAGGACGTCGTAGCCGCCAGCTCGTCGCGCACGGCGACGCCGATCGACCAGGCGCCGGCCTGGAGGGGCATGCCCACCTCGTGGACGTAGTCCCGCTTGGCGCCGGCCGCGGCCTCGGCCTCCGACAGCTCCACGGTCACCACCTTGGTCTCCTTCACCGGCGTGGTGGTGCCGCCCATGCTCGCCACCACGTAGAGGCGCAGCCGGCCGGTACGGCTCTTGTCCTTCGCCTGAAGGTAGAGCTTCGAGAGCGGCACCTTCACCCGCACGGGCACCAGGGGCGCGCCGTTCTGCTGCCGGACCGGCTCGATCTCCACCGACGCGCCCAGGGGATTGTCCTCGGGGCCGAAGCGCATCACCGCCAGCGTGCGCTCGGCCACCGCCTCGCCCGCCGGCTTGTCGCGATACCACTGCCGGTGGCGCACCTGCGCACCCCGGGCCTTCACCGTCACCTCGATCTTGTGCTCCACCTCGTCACCGGGGCGCTCCGGCGTATAGCCCAGAGAGTAGTAGCTGGAGAGGTCCTCGGCCATCAGGTGGAGCGCAGCCGTGGGGTCCGCCGCGTTGAGCATCGCCCGGCCGCCCGTGTCCTGAGCGAGGAAACGCAGTCCGTTCTGCCGGTTGGCGACCAGGATCTCCTGAATCTGGGTGCCGCGGACGGCCCGCGTGCCGTAGGCCTCGATGGGATAGATGGTGATCCGGTTGCGGCTGGCGTGCGCGGTCACGTCGCGGAACCGTTTGGTGAGCTCCAGGGTCATACCGTTGAGCCCCGAGATCCGCTGGGAGACCCGGTAACCCGAGTGGGCTGCGGCCCACTGGAACAGGTCGTCGCCCGGCAGCAGCGGCAGGCCGTCGCTCACGTAGAGGATGGCCTTGCGGCCCGGAACGCCGGCAAGCCAGCCGACCACCCCGTCCAGGCCCTGGAGGGCTCCGCTCACGACGGCGCTCTCCTGCTCCGCCCACGCCCGGATGCGCTCTTCGACCGTGCTCCAGCCGCCGGACGCGTAGATGGCGTCGATGATGTCGTTGTAGGCATGGTCCAGGCTCTCCTCGTACTTCCGCAGGTCGCTGGACTCTCCCTGGAGCTTCGAGATGTCGGCAACGACTTGGTCGATGTCCGTCGTAAACGAGCGCCGGATGTCGAGCTTCTGGGCATAGCGCACCAGCATCACCTCGTCTCCGGGCAGGAGCTCGTTATGCAGGAAAGGGCTGACCCGGTCCAGGATCCGGCCTCGCGTCATCGGTTCCGTGTTCACGTCGTCGACGAACACCACCAGCCGGAGGCGTTGGTCCTGCGGCCGCTCGGCGGCAGCCTTGGCCCCTCCGGCGGTCGCGGACGGCTGGCGTTTCTCGGTGTAGAAGTTGGTGATCTTGACCGGCTTGCCGTCCTCGGTGACCGTGAAGTCCCCCGCCTGCAGCCCGTCGATCGGCTTGCCCTTCTTGTCGCTGACGAAGACGTCGAGGTTCACGACGTTGACCTGGATCTCCTCGCCGAAGCTGTCGTCCCGAATCGGCGCCTGGGCGGCAAGGGGAAGGGCATTGAGCCCGAAGAGAGCAAAGGCGGCGAGGACGCCGAAGTATGGGCGGCGAGACATGACAGCTCCTCCTGTGGGACTGAACCAAGCACCAATATCCCCCAATCTATAGCAAAGGTCATACCGGGCCTTCGAAGGCCGCTTCCTCAGCCCAGCCTCCGCGTGCTGATCGAGATGGTAAAGTAGGACGAAATGACCTTCGACGAAGTCCGCCGGATCGCTCTCGCCCTGCCCGGGGTCGAGGAGGGGACCTCGTACGGCACGCCGTCGTTCAAGGTGAAGGGCAAGTTCCTTTCCCGGCTGAAGGAGGATGGCGAGACGCTCGTCATCCGGATCGACATGGACGAGCGGGAGGTGCTGATGGCCGCCCATCCGGAGACCTTCTACATTACGGACCACTATCTCGGCTATCCTGGAATGCTGGTGCGGCTGGCGAAGGTGGGGCCCGACGATCTCCGGGAGCTCTTCGAAGGAGCGTTTCGCCTGGTCGCGCCCAAGCGGCTCGTGGCGGCGCGGGAGCGGAATCTCGAGACCCCTTGACCCTCATCGAGAAGGGGGAACGTCATGGCCAACGGCATCCGGATCGAGGGCCCGGCCACGCCCTCGCGAGACCTGATTCTCACCTCCGCAGCCCTGGACTTCGTCGCCCGCCTCCAGCGCGAGATCGGCCCGGCCCGCGAGGACCTCCTGCAGCAGCGCGCCCGCCGGTTGGAGGACCTCGCCCGCGGCGTCGGGCTCGGCTTCCTGGAGCACACCGCCTCGGTCCGCGACACCTCCTGGCAGGTTGCGCCCTCGCCGCCGGACCTCACTGACCGCCGGGTGGAGATCACCGGCCCGGTGGAGCGCAAGATGATGATCAACGCGCTCAACTCCGGCGCCAGCGTCTTCATGGCCGACTTCGAGGACTCTCTGTCGCCGACCTGGACGAACGTCGTCGAGGGACAGGCGAACCTGATGGACGCCGTGCGCCGCCGCCTCGCCTTCACCAGCCCCGAGGGCAAGGAGTACCGGCTCCACGAGCGGACGGCCACCCTGGTCGTCCGCCCCCGCGGCTGGCACCTGGACGAGCGGCACGTGCAGGTCGACGGCGAGCCCGTCTCGGCCAGCCTCTTCGACTTCGGCCTCTACTTCTTCCACAACGCCGCGGAGCTGCTGAAGCGGGGTACGGGACCCTACTTCTACCTGCCGAAGCTCGAGAGCCACGCCGAGGCCGCGCTCTGGAACCAGGCCTTCGTGGCCGCCCAGGAGAGCCTGGGAATCCCCGCCGGCACCATCCGGGCCACCGTGCTCATCGAGACCATCCCCGCCGCCTTCGAGATGGAGGAGATCCTCTGGGAGCTGCGCGACCACGCGGCGGGCCTGAACGCCGGACGCTGGGACTACCTCTTCAGCATCATCCGCAAGTTTTCCCGCGGCCAGGTGCTCCCCGATCGCTCCCAGCTCACCATGACCGTGCCGTTCATGAGGGTCTATACCGATTTGCTGGTGGCCACCTGCCATCGCCGCGGCGCCCATGCCATCGGCGGCATGGCGGCCTTCATCCCCAGCCGCCGCGACGAAGAGGTCAACCGCACCGCCCTGGCCAAAGTTCGGGAGGACAAGGAGCGGGAAGCCGGCCAGGGCTTCGACGGCACCTGGGTGGCGCACCCCGACCTCGTGCCGGTCGCAAAGGAGGTCTTCGATCGGCGCCTGGGCAACCGGCCGAATCAGAAGGACTTCCTGCGCGAGGACGTCGCGGTCACCGCCGACCAGCTCGTCGATTTCCGGGTGGAAGGCGGGCGGATCACCGAGGCCGGCGTGCGCACCAACGCCGGCATCGCCCTCCAGTACCTGGACTCCTGGCTCCAGGGCCAGGGCGCCGCGGGCATCCACAACCTGATGGAAGACGCGGCCACCGCCGAGATCTCCCGCACCCAACTCTGGCAGTGGATATGGAACGGCGCCCACCTCGACGACGGCCGCCCGGTTACCCGGGACTTCTACTGCGAGATCCGCGACCAGGAGCTCGCCGCCCTTGGCGGCCCCGGCCACGGCCGGCTGCGCGATGCGGTCGCGATCCTCGACAGGCTCGTCCTGAACGAAGAGCTCGTGCCGTTCCTTACGGTTCCGGCGTACCGATATCTGGATTAGGAAGGCCGATACAGGTTCCAGGCGCGACGATCGATCTCCTTCTGGATTTCGGCAATCCTCGCTTGGCGCGTGCGGACTCCCTCCTCCTGCTCCGCCACGAAGCGCGCGAGCGCCAGGATGCCTTTTTCCGTTCGCGGGAGTGAGTCGATCGCTTGGCGATCGGCGTAAGTGCCAGGCATGTCCCGGAAATATTTCGCCAGGAAGGAGGCGACCTCCTCCTGCTGCGCGATCGCTGCTCCCACGTGGGCGAAGACCTCTCCCTTGACACGCAACTCTGATCCTACGGCCCGGACCCGGCGAAGGTCTCGATCGTAGAAGACTTCCTCGACCTCAAGAACTGATGCCGGAATCTGGAAAAAAGTCAGGTGCTCGATCTTCGGGTGCTCTTGTCGAAATCGGGCAGTCAGATCGTGGACCGGGGCTTCGACTTGGCTGCCGATCCTGAATCCCTGCTCCTCCAACCCGATGAGCTCCCGCCAGAGGCGATGGCGCTCTTTTTCGAGAGCGATGAAAGGACGCTGATCTTTGGCGGACAACCGTTTGATCGGGATGGCGCGGACGTCGTCCGGATAGACGTGCTCTTTCATCGACCGCTTATTGGCGCGTAGCCAGCGCTGAATGGGTTCGCTGAGAACCAACGAGCATAAATACCACTCCGAAAAGTTCTCCGAAAGAACCGGGGCAGTACCGTTCGACTCCGCAAGCTCGGCGCGGGCAGAAGTCAAGGAGCGATTCTCAACTCCTTCCAGACGGTGCCACAAGATTGCCAAGGTCACGGAGTGGGAAACCACTTGGAATCCTGATACCGAACCGTCGTCTACCGCGACTCCGGTGAAAGTTCCCAAAACGATCTTAGGACGGTCGTAGAGCTCGGGGAAGGTCGGCCGGCTGACTCGGCTGGGACAGCGTGCCGCTTCGCCATACTCGATCCATTGAACATGGCCGATACCTCCACGCAGCAACTCTCTGGGATCGAGATAAGGCCGGGGATGAAGGGTATCCTGCTCTTCTGCGATGAGATCCTCTCTGCGGAACTTCCGGTGCTCGATCCTTTTCCCCTCGGCGCCCAGATCCTCCACCAACCTCTCTCCGAAGATCACGGGATCGTAAGAAGCCGGTACTTGGATAACCTGCCCATCCGCGAGCCTCTCGTTGGAATGCAGGACCATCCCCTTCGACACGTAACAGAGCTCCTCCAGCCGAAGCGTATCCGCCGCGTCGAGGGAGACCTCGCTTCGCGGGTTGAGAAGGCGCTCTGGAGGCGTGACCGCTTGCGTCAGCTCATCAAACCTTTCTGGCAACAGAGTTCCGTCTTCGGCGAGGCTTGCAGCTCGAAACCTCTGTACGATGTGCTCTGGTAAAGGCTCGCCTTTCGAAAAGCTGAACACGATGTTGTCCTGCCAGCTCGCATCCTCGAAGACTCCCAACCCTTCCACGAAGAGAATCTCGTGCAGAGTTGCGCCACGCCCAAGGAATTCTCGTAGCCTCTCTGCATACGGCGCCGTCGAAATCGACTCGATCGTCACCAGGCAGCAGCGCGCCTCAGGCTTTTCAGCCAGTAACCGAAAATACTGCTCCACGAAGGGCACGTAGAGATCCCACTTTAGATGTCTCGTCGTGAACCACTCCTGCTGTTCCAGCCTGCGGCGGTACGACAGATAGGCCGCCCCCTCGTCTGCTCGGACGTATGGGGGATTCCCCACCAGGAAATCGAATCCTTCGCGAAACTCTCCGGCCCGGGCCTTGATCAGCTCAGGCACGACCACGTCCTTACCCAGCAAGAGGATCGCGTCGGGCGACTCCAGGATCACCTCGTTGACTGTCAGGGAGTCGACGGAGTAGATCTGGAACCGGTCCACAGCAAGCGTGATGCCCTCTTCTTTCGCCCGGCGGATGATATCGAGGACCTGAATGAGAAGGTTGGTCTCCGCGAGATAACAGGCGAACGGGTTGAGCTCCAAGCCGTAGATCGATTTCTGGATTTCCTCCAAGGCCGGGCGCAGCCGGGCTTTGGGGATCTGCCCGTTCTTCCCACGATATTGATCCAACAGCCGCCGGCAGGCCTCCACCAGAAAGCTGCCGGAGCCGCACGCCAGGTCCGCGAGCCGCCGGTTGGCGATCCGATCTCCCTGATAACCCACCATGTCGAGCATCTTGGTGACCAGGGGCCGCGGCGTGTAGTAGCGGCCCTGCTCGTGCTTGCCCTCTTCGAGGTAGCGGCCATAGACGGCGCCGATGATGTCCGTGTCGATCTCCGCGAGATCGAAAACGTTCAGGACGAGCAGGGATCGCAGCAGCATCTTCTCGTCCATGCGATACCAATCGAACAGCGCGGATGCGCCGTAGAAGTGGACGTAGACGTTCTGCGCACACTCGTACGCCATCCGGGTGAGGTACTCGTAGGAGCGTCCCGACGCATAGTCCAGATATTGCGCCGCGCGCTCCTGCCACAGCACCAGGCCGCCGTTTGAGAGCTTCCGGCGAAACAAGCCCTTGTCTTCACAGATCCGGACCAGGAGAAGCCGGATGATGTAGACGTAAGCGGTTTGGAGGGCGAACTCCCGCCGGTATTCCGGCTCCGGCGCGCCGACCAGGACGCTCGAAGAGACGCGCTCCGCCCAAGTCTGGTACGCGGTGGAAGCCCTCAGGCTGGTGCGATACTCGTCTTCGAGCTGGCGCTGGGCCGCGAAGTCCTCCAAGGCCTGCGTGCAAAGGTCCTCCAACTCGTGCCTCAACGCCTCGATGATTTTTTTCCTTCCGGATTCCTGACCGTTCTTGGGCTGGAGCGGTTTGGTCTTCCCGGAAGCCGGCGTTCCCAAGGTCATCTGCTCGGCGGCATCGCCGTTGGACACCTTGACGTGCGGCGCGACGGCATCGATCCAACTCGTGATGCTCTCGCGCTTCTGTTCCAGGCGCGGCAGGCGGCACCAATCCTCGACGGGGAAGAGGAGATCGCGCTCGAAGTCCTCCTTCGTCAAAACGAAGTTCTGCTGACGCAGCGCCAGCCTCTCCAGGAGGCGTGGCAGCTTCGACTCTCTCCTCACCCTGCGGAGTGAATCGTCATATTCCCGCCGGCGGTCGAGCGCGTCGTCGAGCTGATGAAGAACGTCGGCGGCGAACTGCTCGATCAGTCCCCGTAGAGATCGGACCAGGCTCTCGGGAGCCTGCCGGACGTCGATGGCGTTCTGTTTCCAATGCCACTGATAATAGTCGAGGATCTCGTCCTCGATCGCTCGAGCGCGGCCGGTCTCGGAAAAGCTCTTCTGAACTCTTTCCTTCCATTCCGGAGGCATCGGAGGGACATCCAGCGCAGAGCTCTGCAGATCCAGGGCACGGAGAAAGGCGCTCCGGGAGAAGCGCTTCCAGAGCGTCATGAGAGCGCCACGCTGAAGGCCTGGGAAGGCCCCTTCGCCCTCCCCGGCCGCGGCGTGGCTCAGCGCATCGAAGTCCAACTGAACCAAGCGGGTATCGCCCTCGGCGCCGAATTCCCAAGCCTCCAGCTTCCAGCCGTTGCAGAGCCATCCAATCCGGCCATGGACCGCACCGCTGAGGACATACCGCCGCAACTGCTCCAGGGGGGACTCTGCCGCAACCTCCGCGGAACGGACGAGCCGCTGGAAATCGCGAACGGAGGTCGCCTTGCTTTCCACCAGCAGGACGGGAATCCTGCCGAGGAGCTCTTCGACATAAACCGTAAAGTCCGGAACCGCGCGCTCCTGCATATCGGCCAGGCGCCGGTTGTAGACAAAGTCGCCCTCTCGATAGCCGAGAGCCTCCAGGACATGACGGACCAGGACGTCCACAACGGACTGCTCATCGCCCGCCGGGCTTGACGGTCCTGCCTGCCGGCGGGCATCCAGGTACTGCGCGAGAGCTCCGCGATGTCCCTCATAGGAGAAGATGTCGCGCGTCAGGTGATCTCTGACGATGGCAAGGAACTCTCGAAATTGCTCCTCCTCCTCCGGGAGGACGTAGGCGAGCTCGAGGGCCTGGCCGGAAACCGGAGCGGTGCTCACGGGAAGGAGATGTTTCATCCCGCGAATGGTATCGCAGGGAAGTATCCGAGGGGGTGCAGAGGGAGGTGCCAGGCGCTCGGGGGCCCGCCGTCACGGGAGTGGAGGGCCGTAACGGCGGGCCCCTTCGCGCTTCCTACCCCTTGCCGCCGAAGAGCCCGCCGAGCAGGCTGCCGGCGATGTCTCCCAGACCCCCGCCACCACCCCCGCCGCCGAGGAGGATCTGGGCGAGGCCGCCGAGGCCGGACGGCGCCGCCGCCGCCGCCTGGGCGTGCTCGCTCTGCAACACGCTGGCGAGGTTGCCCGGGTCGATGCCCTGTTGCTGCTTCATCCGCCCCAGCGCGCCCATCACCAGGGGCGCCAGCATGGCCAGGAGCTGGCCGGCCTGCCCCGCGTCGATGCCGGTGGCGTTCGCCAGGCCGGCGGTGGCATTTTCCTGATGCTGGCCGAGGACGTGCCCAAGGATGGCCCCGCCTATGCTGCTGGCGGCGCCGCTGTTGCCGAGGAAGCCGCCGATCTCGTCGAGGATGCTGCCGTCGTGGGCGTTCAGAGCCTGGTTCAAGGCGTCGGCGCCGCCGGGCTGTGAGGCATTGTGGGCGAGAGCCCCGGTGAGCATGGGGATGGCCGCCGCGACGGCCTGCTGGGTGGCCGCGGGATCGAGGCCGAGCTTCTGGCCGAGCATCTCCACACCCTCGGTGCCGAGTTGCGAGCTCAGGATATCTACCAGGGACATTCCGTCTCCTTTCGGGTTGGTTCCGGGCGGCGCATGGGCCGTTGCCACCAAGAGTGAGGCTTGGTCATTACGGCGCGCATTACACTACTACCGAATCGGGCTCCGGGCTACGCCGTACCGTCCCCTCGATCAACCCGTAGGGCTCCGCGGTCGCCACGAAGACCTCGTTGCGGTTCTCCAGGCCGAACGGCTCGAGATTGACGGGCAGGTGGTGCTTGTTGGGCATGGCGAAGTGAATCTCCTCGACGTCGAGGGCCTCCAGCACCGCCTCGCCCATGGCGTAGAGGGTGTGCTGAACCGAGCGGCTGTCGTGCCCGGCGAAGGTCTCCAGCAGCACGCGCCGCACCTCGTGCCAGAGCGGGCCGAAGGCCACGCCCGGCCGCGAGTAGCGCCAAGTCACGCGGACCGACGTGGCGAGGATGCGGTCCGTGGTCTCCTTCAGGGTCGTGAAGGGATCGCGAGGAAAGCCCTCGAAGGCGGATTTCGCGGTCTTCATCACCACCAGGTCCTCGATGCCGGCCACGATCCGGACGCTCTGCCGGTCGCGCGTCACCGCCGCCGTGCGCCGCTCGCTTCCCGCCAAGCGGAAAGCGTGCGGGTGCGCCGCGCCGCCCACAGGGATCGGCTCCCACAGGTGCTCGGTGAGCTCGATGCAAACGCTCGTGACCCGCGGATTGCGGCTCAAAAAGTGCTCGCTGAGCGCCAGGCCGAAATCCTCGATGTCGCCCAGAGGGTGCTCGGCGGCCAACGCATAGACCGTGTTCTTCATCGTGTCCGTCGGCAGCACACCCTGGTTGTCGCCATCCTGGTAGGCGGCCAGGAAATCCCCTTCGAAGCGGACGGCCACCGTGACGTCCTTGAGCTCGTGGCGATCCGGATGGCGGCGGACGGTCACCAGGCGGACCGCCTGCTTTCCATAAGCGTTTTCGGCCAGCGTGACGGTCATGCTCAGCTCCCCCGATAGGTCGAGTATCCGAATGGGCTCAACAGCAGCGGCACGTGATGGTGCTGCGCCGCATCCCGCACCTCGAAGACGATCGAGACCTCGGGATAGAACCCTTCGATTTCACGGTCGGTGAAATAGGCCGCGGTCTGAAACGTGAGCCGGTAACTCCCTCCGATCAGCGACGACCCCGCCGGGACGAGCTGGCGGACGCGGCCGTCGCCGTCCGTGGCGGCGCGGCCGAGCTCCCGCCAGCCGTCTTCCGAAAGGATTTCGAGCACGACGGGCACGCCGCTCGCCGGCCGCCCCCGCGAGGTGTCCAGGACGTGGGTGGTAATGCCGCTCATGGATTGATTCCCTTCAAGAAGAATTTCTCCAGTCTCAAATTCGTGATCTTCCGCTGCTCCTCGGCGGCGATGAGCAGCTCGATCGCAGGATCGTTGTCCAGCCGGTGGCGCAACAGGCTGAGCATCTCCGCAGCGGTCTTGCCCGTGGCGCAGACGATGAAAAGATGAGCGAACCGCGCCTCGTATTCGCGGTTCGCTGCGACCAGCTCGGCGCGCGTCTCCGCATCCGCATCGCGCACTCCGGCCTGCTCAGCCCCGGACCAGCGGCTTCCATTCTCTCCGATCCGCGGATGGGCGGCGAAGGCTTCCCGCCAATCCTCACCGCCGAGGCCCCGCCAGATCTCGTCCGATTTCTTTTGCAGGCCGGCGAGATCCTGAAACGGACGGCTCGCCGCCAGCCGCCGCGCCCAGGCGCGGGAGCCGCAGCACGGCAAAAGCAACGCCACCGCCTCGTCGCCGGCCAGGGCGTTGAAACGATCGAGGTCCAGGCTCACCGCGCGCCCCCCGCCAACGATCCGTAAAGCCGCAGGCGTGCCACGCCGCCGTCGGGATAGATGTTGAGCCGGGCGTGGGTGACCGGCCCGGCCTTGGCGACCTGATCGAACCGGTGCCGGGTATCGGGCCGCAGGGGGGTCGCCGGCAGGATCTCCCGCCAGGAATCGAGATCTCCGTCGCGCCCTTCGACCGAGCAGCTACCAGGGGCGTTGCCCTTGAAATGCGAGGTGTCCACTTCCACGCGATGAACGGCGCCGCGCCCTCCGAGCTTGACGATCGCCCAGTCGTGACCGGGCCCGCGCCGGCGCTTCGTCTCCCAGCCGTCGTGCATGCCGAGCGATGGGCCGGGAAGGATCAGATTGTGGCGATTGCCGAAGAACATGTCGCTGCAGCTCACGACGAGCCCGCCGTTTTCCACCACCGCGAGGTCGATCTCGCCGCCGTGCCGGGTCAGGCGCTCCCAGTCCGGCACGACCTCGCCATGGACCCGCAGCCGGGCGACCCCGCCGTCCGGATAGATGTTGAACCGCAGGTGGGTCGCCCGTCCGGAGTCCTTCTCGATGGCAAAGGAATTCTTCGCATTTCCCTGGAGCGGCGACCGGGGGAGGACCTCGGTCCACGCGGCCTGCATCAGCTCCTCGGTCGCCGGGTATCCCGCCATCGCACAGGCTTCGAGCGAGCAGGATTCCGGGTAGTTGCCGCGGAAGTGGGCGGTGTCGACGACGATGCCCCGAGGGATTCCGGGCAACCCCAGCCGGAGGATGCACCAGTCGTGGCCGGGCTCGCGCCGCCGGCGGGTCTCCCAGCCGTCCATCCACTTGCCCACGTCGGTGTATTCGCCCTCGATCCAAACCGCCTCGCCGGCCTTGATCAGGTTCTCCTTCGGCGCGAAGAATTCGTCGTTCGCCGCCAGCACCGCGCCGCCCAGGCGCTGAGCGGCAAGGTCCACGAGGTCCGTGAAATCGCTCATCGGTCTCCCCTGGTCAGGAGTCTGCCGTCCGGTGGCCCCACGATCTCGCCGTCCCGGTAGATCGTCTCGCCCCTCAGGACGGTCCGCCGGACAATGCCATAGAGGGTCCGTCCGGCGTAGGGAGTGATCTTGTGGCGATGGTGGAGCCGCTCGGGCTCGACGGTGAAGCTCGCCTCCGGGTCCCAGATCGCCAGATCTGCATCGTACCCCGGCGCGATGGCTCCTTTTCGGCCCTCCAAGCCTGCCAGCCGGGCGGGCGCGGCGCACATCCACTCGGCAACGTCCGTCACCATGAATCCACGCTCCCGAGCTCCAGTCCAAACGGCCGGCAGAGCGAGCTGAAGCGACGAGATGCCACCCCAGGCGCCCCGAAAATCGCCGGAGCCGAGCTTCTTCATTTCCGGCGGGCACGGCGAGTGGTCCGTGGCCACGAGATCGATCACACCTTCGCGGAGAGCCTCCCACAGGCGCTCGCGGTTGTCGCGCGAGCGGAGGGGCGGCGCGCACTTGAACGTCACGGCGCCGTCGGGGACCTCCTCGGCGGCGAAGGTCAGATAGTGCGGGCAGGTCTCGGCCGTCACCGGCAGCCCTTCCTCGCGAGCGTGCCTCAGGACGGGCAGCACCTGGGCGGAGGCGACGTGGACGATGTGGACCCGGCATCGTAACTCGCGGCACAGCCGGACCAGCAACTCGACGGCCTCCACCTCGGCCGCGTCGGGCCGGGACCGGAGATAGCGGCGGTAATCGCTCAGCTCCGCCGGTCCGGCGCCTTCCCAAACTCCGGCCGCCGCCTCGATGGGCCCCGGCAGCTCCGCGTGGACCAGGAGCACGGCTCCCCGCCGGGCGAGGACGGGCATCGCCGCCCGCAGGTCGGCCTCCCCGACGTGGCCGAACTCCTCGACGCCGGAGGGGACCAGGAACGCCTTGAACCCCAGGACGCCGCCGTCGAGAAGGCTCTCCAAGTCCTGCGAATTGCCTGGCACCACGCCGCCCCAGAGCCCCATGTCGACCCGGAGCTTTCCCACTGCCGCCTCAACCTTGGCGCGCAGGGCCTCCCGCGTCGTCGTGGCGGGAATGCTGTTGAGCGGCATGTCCACGAGCGTGGTGACGCCGCCGGCCGCCGCCGCCCGCGTGGCCGTCGTGAACCCCTCCCACTCCGTACGCCCCGGCTCGTTGACGTGGACGTGGGTATCCACGATTCCCGGCATGAGCACGGAGTCCCCACAGTCGATCACAGCCGGTCCTTTAGGAATTTCATCCTCAGTGCCGACGCGCACGATCGTCCCCTGCCGAACGTGCACCGAGGCCGGCCGTGCGCCCTCGGGCGTGACGACCCGCCGGCCGTGGAGGATCAGGTCAGGAAAGTGCATGCAGACGAGAAGGTATGCCCTTACCGCCACCTTCTGTCAACTGTCTCTGCGGCGTTGTAGGATCTTGACTTCATGATTCTGAAGGACAACTCGCCGACGGCGCCCGAGCCTCCTCTCCTCCTCCGGGGCGGCACCCTGCTCACCCTGGACGCCGGCGCGACCGTCCTCCCCGACGCGGACCTGCTCATCCGCGAGGGGCTCATCGCCTCTCTCGGCTCGCCCGAGGTGCCACCGGGCACGCGGGTGGTCGACGTCTCCGGCTGCCTGGTCCTGCCGGGGCTGATCCAGGGGCATCTTCATCTGGGACAGACGTTTTTCCGCGGACTGGCCGAGGAACGGCGCCTGCTTTTGTGGCTGCGCGAGCGGATCTGGCCCCTGGAGGCCGCCCACGACGACGAGAGTGCCTACTGGTGTAGCCTGCTCGGTGCGGCCGAATGCCTCCTGGGTGGCACCACCACGATTCAGGACATCGGCATCGGCCCCGGCGCGCGGGGGCTCCTCCAAGCCATCGCCCACTCCGGGCTGCGCGCCTTCGCCGGCCAGTGCCTCATGGACTCGGGCGACGGCCTGCCCGCCGCCATGCGCATGGAGACCGACGCGGCGCTCGCCGCCACCGAGGCGCTGGGCGATCAATTCGCAGACGGGCCGGACGGGCGGCTGCGCTACGTGCTCAACCCCCGCTTCATCCTCACCTGCTCCGATTCGCTCTGGGTGGGAATCCGCGAGCTGGCGTTTCGCCGTGGCTGGCCCGTCCATACCCATGCCCTGGAGCAGCGGGACGAGACGCTCGCCGTGCGCAATCTGAAAGGCGGCCGGGACGAGATCGAATATTTCGCCGACCAGGGCGTGCTGGCGACCGACCTCCGCCTCGCCCACGGCGTGTGGGCGACCGGCGAGCACCTCAACCGCCTGCGCAACGGCCGCTTCAGCATCGCCCATTGCCCCAGCTCGAACCTGAAGCTCGGCTCCGGCATCGCCGATCTCCTCGCGTTTCGCCGCGCCGGAGTGCCCGTCGGCATCGGCACCGACGGCGCCCCCTGCAGCAACCAGCTCGACAATTTCGCGGAGCTCCGCCTGGCCGCGCTTCTCCAAAAGGTCAAGCACGGGCCGGACGCCTTCTCCGGCCTCGACGCCCTTCGCCTCGCCACCAGCGAAGGCGCCCGCGCCCTCGGCCTGCAAAATGAGATCGGTACGATCGAGCCCGGCAAGCGGGCCGACCTCGTGGTGCTCGCCTCGGGCCGGCCGGAGCTCTGGGCCGCGCCGCAGGCCGATCCCCACGACCTCGTCGCCTTCGGGGCCTCCAGGGCCACGGTGCGCCACGTTCTGATCGACGGCCGGTTGGAGGTGGAGGACGGCCACCTCACCCGCCTCGACCTCGCAGAGATCTATCGCGAATCCGCGCGTTGCCTCGGCGATCTCATCCGCCGTTCCGAAGTCGATCTCTAGAGAGTTGGCCCGCATCGTGCACCCCGCCGAATCGCGGGGGGAGCTGATTTCTTGTCCTTGCCATCGAGGTGTGGGCGATCCCCCTGATGGGTATTTGTCCGCCCCCAAGGGCCAGGAGAGAAATCATGCTAAAGAGATGTTCCATCGGTGCCCTCATCTTCGTAGGTCTGGCATTTCCATGCGTGGCGCAGGGAGCCTCCGTGGGAACCATTGCGATTCCGAAAGAGCTGCGAGCGGCCAGCGCGCAGTGCAGCCAGGGAGTGGTTTATGACACCGGCTCTTTCACTGCCGGCTACAGCATTGGCAGCGGCAACCCCGACGATGCCACGATGGTGATGAAGTTCACGCTTCCGGCGGGAACCACGCGGCTCGATCAGGTTTGCGGTTGCTTCACTCGCTCGAGCGCCGCCGGCCCTTCGAGCATGAGCTTCGAGGCGGTGGTGTACAACGACGACGGACCTGGAGGGGCTCCGGGAACCATTCTGGGGTCCGTGAACGCGACCGCCAGCGGGATTCCGATGACGTCCCCCCAATTTTACTCGATCAATTTCTCCGGTTCCGGAATCGTGCTGCCCGACACCTCCGTTTACGTCGGCTTCCGCTGGCCCGGCGGCAACATCGGGCTCTGCGGCGACGACTCCGCGTCGACGCCGCTGCACACGAGCTACGGCAGCACCAACGGCGGCACCTCCTGGATCAACACCCAGACGATGTTTTCCAGCGATCCCCCGAAGGTCCTGGGTGTCCGTCTCGACCCGACGCCCAGCGCGACGACGTGCACGCCCAGCGCGACCGCGATGTGTCTCAACAACAACCGTTTCCGGGTCGAGGCGACCTTCGATACCACCAGCGGCCTGAGCGGACAGGCGCAGGTCGTCAAGCTCACGGACGAAACCGGCTATCTGTGGTTCTTCAGCTCCACCAACGTCGAAGTGGTGGTCAAGGCCCTGAACGCCTGCAGCTACAACAACCGCTACTGGGTCTACTCCGCCGGTTTGACGGACGTGCACGTCGTGCTCACCGTCACCGACACCCAGACCGGAGCGGTCAAAACGTACACGAACCCGCAGGGCCAAGCCTACCAGCCCAAGCTGGACAGCTCTGCGTTCAACACCTGTCCGTAGGGTCCTGAAGGGCCTCCGGAAGGCAGAGAGGGTAAAGGCGAGGCGTTCAGCGAGATCGCCAAGCCCAGGCCTCGGGCTCCCAGGTCGCCTCCAGGTCCCCTGCGAGCACGGGGCCAAGAAACGCTTGAGCCGCTCTGGTGACGTCGTCGAGGGTGGGCCATGCAAGCTGATCTTCACGGGCCATCGCGGCGTAGGGTGTCGCCCAGGCGGACAGCGGTACCGGGAGTATTGCGGGTAGAGAGTGGGTCTCCCGAAACGTGAAGGTCTGCTCAAAGGCGTCTCTCAAGCGTTTCGCATCGAGGGTTTGAGCGGTTGCCAGAAGAGCGATGTCGGGTAGATCCTTTACGCGTGAGTTCGGTCGCGAGCGCGGCATCGTGTACGCGTGGAGCTTTTCCGCGATGTGCGTCTCAATCGGGTAGAGCCGGAGAGTCGGAGGTGGGATGCCCGCGAAGGAGAGAACATCCTCTGCCACGATGACCTCGGGTTCACCGAGGATTGGATCTCCGAAGGCAACATCGACGCCAAAGCGTTGCCCGTAGAGCTTCCCCGCGAGCTTGCCCTCGGCGCGGAAGCGGAGCCCGAGATACTGCATGCCGTCGGTCTGAATCTCGACGTGGTCCTCATCGGGGCCGACCTCAAAGGTCATGAAGTCGCCGAGGTCGCGGCGTCCAACCTCCTGTAGCTGTGCGAGGAGGTTGTATGGCGAGCCCATCATTCGCAGGTCGATGTCCTTGGTGGTGCGAGCGCGCTCGATCCGACACTCGAGCGCGAGCCCTCCTTTGAGCGTCGCTGCATCGCCGAGCACGGCACTGACGCGGGCGAGGAAGCGGTCGAATACGAGGAGCTGCCGCCGGCGCGCCATTTCGGTGCCGGTCTTCTCCGAGGTGCGGAGTCGCTGCGAGAGCTTGCTTGAACGCCTCTGGAGACGAGTACCTGCGAACCGTCATGCCGCGAGTCCTCCGAATGGCTCAAGAGCTTCCTCGACGTCACGGAGCTCTGCCTTGGTGACGAGACCTCGGCGAAGAGCCTGCTGGGCAGCTTGGCGCAATAGCTCGGGTGACAGCCCCTCGCGGGCGCAGTCATTTAGAGTGCGCCCTGGGTTCGTGATCGGCACCGCGCCGAACCAGGCGCGATCCGCCGGAGGTATGTCCGCGTAGTGGAGCACCAGGCCTGCCGGCACGCGGAAGCGTCTGCGCCGCCAGCCGCTGGGAAGCGTAAGATGCACGTGAGTTGGCAGGGCATCTGATAGTTCGTGAAGGGCCAGGGACGTCTGATGCGAGATGATCCCCGCTCGCTCCGACCAGAGCCAGGCTGCGACAAGCTCCTCCTGTTCGCTCACGGGGAAATGCACGAGCCGGTAGATCCCGCGACCAACACGAACGGCGCGCCCGGCTTGGACGTAGTGCACAAGGAGTTGGGGCGAATAGCCCGCCTCAGCGGCTTGCAGGGTTGTGAACAGGCCCTGCTGAACCGCCGCCGTCTCGAAGAGTCGATCCCAGTCAGGGCGGCTTGGCAGCACCTTAGCCATGCACAAAACTTAAGCCAGATTTTAGTTTTGTGCAAGCCGGGGCCCGGCTTCCCCTTTTTCTCCAGCCAGTTCGCATAGAATGCGGTGCCAGTGAGCACTGAAAGCGGCGACGAGCGCGTCTGGGCCGAAGACCTCGAGATCCTGCCGCCGCACTACGGCGTCGACGACGTGCCGCCGCCGCTCGAGACGCTGCTCTATGCGTGGCAGCACACGCTGGTGGACGTGTCGCCCTACGTGCTGCCGCTGATGGTGGCGTCGGCCGTCGGGTATGGCGCGGAGCAGGCGGCGGCGATGATCTCCGCCTGCCTGACACTGATGGGCCTAGCCACGTTCGTCAACGTCACCTGGGGCAACCGCCTGCCTTCGGTGCTCGGGCCCTCGGCCACGGATACCGGGGCGATGGCCACGGCGGGGTCGATCTACGGCGCTCCGGCGATGTGGATGGCCGGTTTCATCGCAGGAATTTTCGAAACCGTGGTGGGAGCGAGCGGCGTGCTGGCGCCGCTGCGCCGGTTCCTTCCCCCCTACGTCTGCGGCATCGTGGTGCTCACCATCGGGATTTCGCTTGCCCGCGTGGCCGGCGGGTGGGTGTTTGCCGATCCCAATCCGCAGATGCTCGGGCTCGCCGGGGCCGCCGTCCTTTCGATCCTCGTGCTGACGGTGATCGGATATCGATTCCGGCTCGGCGTGCTCGCCCGCGGCGCGATCTTCTTCAGCTTGATGATTTTCGGCGTGGGGGGCGCCGCCGCTCTCGGCATCGCGGATTTCTCCGCTCTGGAGCGGGCGCCCTGGTTCGGGTTGCCGCGGCTGTTCGCGTTCGGGGGTCCAGGTCTCGGCTGGCAGCTCGCGGGCGGCGCCGTGATCGGCGTGATCGTCGGCTTCGTCGGCTCGATCGCCGAATCGATCGGCGACTATGCGGGCACCTGCGCGGTCTCGGGGATCACCTACACGGTGCGCCACATCCGGCGCGGCATCACGGTCGAGGGAATCGCCTCCGCCGTGGGCCCGCTCTTCGGCGCCCTGCCGCTGACGACCTACGCGCAGAACACGGGAGTGATCGCCACCACGCGCGTCGCCAGCCGGCGCGTCGTCCAGGTCGCGGCGCTCCTGCTGCTGATCTATGGGCTGTCGCCGAAGCTCGGGGCGCTCCTGGTCCTGATCCCGCGGCCGATCGTGGGCGCCGTCTTCCTGGTGATCTGCGGCATGATCGCCACGGTCGGCCTGCGCCTGCTCGGCTGCGGCCCAAAGGACGAGGCCTGGCTGCTGACGACGGCGGTCTCCCTGATGGCCGCCCTCACGCTGCCGCTCGCCGCCGGTGCCCGCAAGGAATGGTTCGCGGCGCTGCCTCCCTCCGCCCGGCTGTTCCTCGGCAACGGCGTGGTCATCGCCATTACGCTCGGCATCCTGCTCAACGCGTTGCTGCGCGCGGTATTGCCCGCCAACCGGCCGGCCTGAGACCGCGCTCCCAGGCTGCTATGATCCCCCTCCAAACGACCGGCTGCCGGGCGAGGGGATGACCATGGCGATCGACAACATTTCCGACACCGCGCGCTGGGTGGCGGTCTACCGGGCCCTGGAGACCGCCCGCCCCGACGCGATCTTCCGGGACCCGTTCGCCGAACGGCTGGCGGGAGAGCGCGGGCGCCAGATCATGGAGGAGATGCCTTCGGGGCGGGCCTATGCATGGTCGATGATCGTGCGCACGGCCGTGTTCGACGAGGTCATCCTTGGCGCGATCCAAAGGAAAGCGGACCTGGTGGTGAACCTCGCCGCGGGGCTGGATGCGCGCCCGTGGCGGCTGCCGCTGCCGGCGTCCCTGCGCTGGGTGGACATCGATCTCCCCGGGATTCTCAATTACAAAACGGAGACGTTGCGGAACGAGAAGCCCGTGTGCCGCTACGAGGCGGTCACGGCGGACCTGACGGACGTCGAGCAGCGCCGGACGCTCTTCGCACAGCTCGCGGCCGGTTCCTCGCGCGCGCTCATCGTCTCCGAAGGGCTGCTGATCTATCTCACGCCGGATCAGGTCGCAGCGCTCGCCACCGATCTCCACACGCAGCCCGTCTTCCAGGAGTGGCTCTTCGATCTGGCAAGCCCGCAACTGCTCCAGAGGATGAACCGGATGTGGGGCAAGAACCTGAAGGCCGCCGGCGCGCCCTTTCAGTTCGCGCCGGCCGAGGGGGTGGAGTTCTTCCGGCCCCATGGCTGGCGCGAGGCGCTGTACCGGTCCACCTGGGACGAGGCGAACCGGCTGCAGCGGATCATGAAGGGAGCGTGGTTCTGGAACCTGTTCGCGCGGCTCTCCCCGCGGGTCCGCGAGGGATTCCGGCGATTTTCCGGCAACGTCCTGCTCGAAAGGGAGTGACGGCGTCACTCCTCCGGCATGCCGGCCGGCACGCCGGCTTCGGTTTCCGCCGCTTCGGGAATTGAGTCCGCGGGCGCGCGCTCAGGTTTCTTCTCCGTTGCGAAGACCGGCAGGTCGCCGGTGGTCACCAGGGTTTCGAAGGTGCCATCGTCCCTACAGGGCGCGAGCGCTCCGGGTTTCCAGTCTTTGAGCTTGTGGCCGATCTTGACCATGTCGTCACGCGTGATCGTGTCGAGAAAGACGCGCAGCGCGCTCTTGTAGGCGATACCGCGCGTTTTGATCTTCTCCTCGGAGTCATGGGTGAACGCCGTCACGGGATTGAAACCATCCTCGGTCTCATAGCCCAGAATGGCGTGATGGATCACCTCCCGGGCGAGAAAGTCCTTGCGCGTGCGGAGCTTCATCTCGCGATCCAGGGCCTGGAGCTCGGCGCGCGCTCCGAAATGCGCCTTGAGCAGCCGCGGGTAGGCGCGGTCCCAAAGGGTCTTGATCGACCGCAACTTCGAAAGGCCGGCCGCGGCCTCTCCCGCGGCGAACAGGCTGGCGCAGAAAAACTGGAAAACCTCTTCCCGCAGATGGTCCGGAAACGGGTGCCGGAACAAATAGTCGAAAGAGAGCTGGCGGACGACCGGATCGTGAAAACCGTCCCGGGCGGCGACCTCGGTCACGCAGAGGTCGAAGAGGTCGAGCGCCTCCGGGCTCACCGTCTTCCTCAGCTCGTCGACGCGCTTCCTGAGCACGTCGGGCTTGAGCTCGGGGGCTTCGCGGAACTTGGGCTCGGCGAGCTTGATGACGTGGGTCATGGCGGACAGGTATTCGCCGGTCTTTTCGGGAGGTATGGGGATGGCGTCGAACCGGGGCGGTTCGATCCCCAGCACCGAGAGGAACCCCAGGGGCGAGAGCTTCAGCGGCGGCAGCGAGCCCTCTCCGGCGACGATGCCGTGACGCACGAGGGAAGCGCGGAAACCGGCGAGGGCCGCCTCCCGGCCTGGCGCGCAGAGCCAGCGCAAGAGGCGGCCGTCGAGCAGGTAGTGGACGTCGATCTGCCGCCGGCGCCGCGGCTTCGGATAAAGCCAGTAGGCCGGGCTTCTCGCATCCGGCGCCCTCAGGTCCGCCAAATCCGCCCCCTCGACTTAGAGCCTCGCTCCCCGTTCACGGCCACCGCACGGCGGCCCTTCACTTCACCGCGACCGGCTCCTGCGGCGCGAGCAGATCGATCTTGGCGTCGGCCACCTTCTGGCGGAAGGCGGCGACGTCCTGGGCAAACAGCTTGTTGAGGTCGGCGAGGGCGGCCTTGGTCTCCCTCTCCGCTTCGTCGAGGTAGGCCTCGGCCGTAGGGCTCGGACGGTCCCAGGTGGAGCCGATGGCGCGGTTGGCGTTGTCGACCTTGGAGGAGACCGTCTCGTCGAGGACGAGCCCCTTGGTGTCCGGCGTCACCCAGAGCCTCTTTTCAACCTCTCCCAGCTTTTTCTGAAGGTCGCGTGCAGCCCGGTTGAGAGCGCGGTCCGGATCGTCCGCGGGCTTGGCGTCTCCCCCTCCCATGGCAGGAGCGTCGCGCTCCCGTTCCTTGCGGCGGACGTCGAGCTTGGCGAGCACCACCTTGACGTCGTCCTTGGCCGCACCGATGCGGGCGATGGCGTCCGTCACGGCGTTCTGGAGGCTGCCCGCCCGGGCGATCGCCGCCTCGCGGGCTTTCCAGTCGGCCTCGGAGTTGGGGAGCGCCGGGTCCTGCACGACCTTGAGCGTCCCCCGGGCCTCCTTGTCCTTGTACTTCACCGTCACGTTATAGGTGCCCGGCCCCACCACCGGACCGCTGTTCTGGCCGCGGAACCCTCGGTTCTCCCGCGGCGGCTGGCGGAACGCTTCGCGGCCGAAGTCCCAGGAGGCGCGGTTGATGCCGAGCTTCGCCGGGCCTTCCAGCTTGCGGATGAGCTTGCCGGAGGCGTCGGTGATGCGGATCTCCGCCTTGGGCTCAGCGTTCCGGTCCCGGCCCGGCCCGCCGCCGGCGGCGCCCGCAGCCTCCTCGGCCGGCGGTTGATCCTCCCGGGTGGCCGCCGCAGAGGTACTTGGCTTCTCGGTCGCGGCTTGCGCCGCCTTGGCCCGCGCCGCAGCCCGCTCGGCTTCCTTGCGCGCCCGCTCCTTCTCCTCGTCCTGCACCGGCAGGCCGGAGCCCG
This sequence comes from Thermoanaerobaculia bacterium, assembly GCA_049284515.1. Lineage (GTDB taxonomy): Bacteria > Acidobacteriota > Thermoanaerobaculia > Multivoradales > UBA5704 > DATARR01. Next base: position 69 of record JBAPYB010000395.1, on the reverse strand, counting down.
ACAGCGAATAGGTGATGAGGGCGCCGTAGGGCCGGTTCTCCCCCTGGTAGTCGCCGGCGCCGCCGCCGC
>JBAPYB010000394.1:0-3033 GCA_049284515.1 Thermoanaerobaculia bacterium | reverse complement strand
GCGCTGGACGACCGGGCGGCCGAGGTCCGGCTCGACGGCCTGCCCGCGCCGGCCGGGCGCCTGCTGGTGCTGCACATGGAGCGCGACGAGCTGTTCGGTCCCCAGCACTGCGCGGCCATCGCCGAGTGGGGAGGCGGCCGCGTCGAGGTGCGGCGGGACGTGGCCGAGCACGTGGGAACGAGCCGGATCCATTGCTGGCTACCCGAGGTCTGTGACTGGTTTGCAGCCGAGCTGTGAGCTCTTAAGAGAGGACAAAGAAATGCGCCTTTGCAACCGCATTGCATTCGTCGTCCTGGCCTCGCTCGGGCCGGCGGCGACCGCCTGGGCGAGCGCCGTGCCGTCCGCAGCCAAGACCGTGCAGGGCTTCTTCCGCGAGTACGCGCTGGGCCCGGTCGCCAGCGGGCCGGCGATCGTGGCGATGGGGGAGGACGATGCCGTCTGGATCGCCCTCGCCAAGACCGGCCAGCTCGCCCGCTTCAGCAACGGCTCGCTCGAGCTGTTCGACATCGGCGCCGACAGCCGTCCGGTCGGCCTCGCCGTGGGGCGCGCCGCCAACCGGCATCCGGGGGAGATCTGGATCGCCGCCAGCTACGACAACAAGCTGGTGAGCTTCGACACCGCCACCGGCAGGAAGAAGGAATACAAAGTCCCGGGCGACGAAAGCTGGCCGTTCAACCTCGCCATCGCTCCCGACGGCGGGATCTGGTTCACCCAGAGGGCGTCCGGCCGGCTCGGCCACCTCGATCCCGCCAGCGGCGAGATCCGCCATTACGAGCTGCCGACGCCCAACGGCGGGCCAGCCGGGCTGGCCGTCGATCCCAAGAGCGGGGCGGTGTGGTTCACCGAGAGCTACGCCGACCGCATCGGCCGGCTGGATCCGGCGACCGGTCACGTCGACGAGATCGCGATGGGCGCTGCGGGCACGGGGCAGGTGAGCGGACCCGCCGGGCTGGCGCTCGACGCCGGCGGGGGAGTCTGGTTCGCCAAGCTCGAAGGCAAGATCGGCCACATTTCCCCAGGGGAGAGCCGGGTGGAGCTGATCGACGCTCCTCCCGAGGCGTTGCGCACGGCCGGTATCGCGGTGGCTCCGGACCAGGACGTCTGGGCCCTCGCCCTGGACGGAAACCTGTTGTTGCGCTACCACCCGCCCACCCGCGGCTTCACCCAGTATCCGATCCCCACCGGCCAGCCGGACGCCAAGCCCGCCACGCCGCCGTTCGCCAACACCTCGCGGCCGTTCGGCATCGGCATCGACCGGCAGGGGAACGTCTGGTTCTCCGAGCAGTACATGGGCCAGCTCGGCGTGCTCGACGTGGCGCCGCCGCAGGTCGAGGTTCTGTCCCCCGCGGCCCGGGTGCAGACGGTGCGCGTCCCCCTGACCACCCGGGTGTCCGATCGGGTGGCGGGCATCCAGCGGGTGACGGTGACGCTGGACGGCCAGCCCGCCGTGCCGCGGCAAGGGTACCTGGACCTGGCGGCATTGCGGCCTGGAGCCCACCGTCTGGAGATCCTGGCGGAGGACGCGGCCGGGTTCTCGACCCGCACAGCCGTGCCGTTCGACTACGCTCCCGGGCATCTCGCCCTGCTCGAGCTGATCCGGCGCCTCGAGCCGGGCGACGCCGAAGGCACCGCCGCCCGCGAGCGCTGGAGCGGCATCGTCCGCGAGCTCCCCAAGGGGGACGCGAAGACGCTGCTCGCCGGCCTGCGCACCGACATGGCCGGAAACTGGTCGCACTTCCGCGCCCCGGCCCTCCGCGAGAGCCTCGAAGCGGTCCTCGCCTTCCAGGAGACGCACGGCGGCCGGAACGTTGAGGTCGCGATCGTCGACCGCCCCCCCTACTTCACCCCGCAGTCGGTGATCGTCGGTCCGGGGGACACCATCCTCTGGAAGTACGATCCCCCCTCGGACGGCCATTCGCTCCCCAAGACCCTGCACCGGATCGAGATCCAGACGGCGGGAGGCCCGGTCCGTTCGGGGCTGCTGCGGGCCGGGGAGAGCTTCCTCCACCGCTTCGAGGCGGCGGGGACGTTCGTGGTGACCGATCCGGAGACGGCCGGGGCGCGGGCGGTCGTGGAGGTCAAGGCCCGATGAGCCTCCCGGCCTCCGAGCTGGTGGATCTGAGCGTGCCGCTCAGCGCCGGACCGTCCGAGGTGGTGCCCGTGGTGATCGAGGCGGTGAGCCACGGGACCGGTGGCCGTCACCTGGCCGAGCTGGCCGGCGTCGAGCAGGAATCCCTGCCGGACGGTCTCGGCTGGGCCAGCGAGCGGGTGACGGCGCTCACCCATGCGGGGACGCACGTCGATGCGCCCTATCACTATGCGCCGACCTGCGGCGGCCGGCCGAGCCGGACGATCGACGAGCTGCCGGTCGAATGGTTCTGGGCCCCCGGGGTCTGCGTGCCGGTCGCGGACGGGGCTGCCGAGCGGGGCGTCGGGCTCGACGAGCTCGCCGCTTTCGAGGCGGCCAGCGGCCACACCATCCAGGCCGGCGAGATCGTGCTCTTCCGCACCGGCGCCGAGGACTGGCACGGCAGCGAGAGCTACGTCGAGAAGGGGCGGGCGCTGGCGCCGGAGCTGGTGCGCGCGCTGGTGGGCCGGGGGGTGCGGGTGCTGGGGACCGACGCCTGGAGCCTCGACCCCTGTTTCCCGGTGATGCGCGATCAGCTCGCCCGGCAGGGACCCGGCGCCGTCTGGGCCGCCCACTACGTCGGCCGGGACCTCGAGTTCTGCGCCATCGAGCGGCTGTGCAATCTCGCCCGCCTCCCCGCCAGCGGCTTCTGGCTGGCCTGCTTTCCGGTCCGGGTGCTGCGCGGGAGCGCCGGCTGGACGCGCGCCGTGGCCTTCCTGGAGAGGGTGTCATGAGAGCGGTCCATCTGCTGATTTCCCTCCTTTGGGTGTCGCCGGTGCTGGGAGCCGCGGCAGCTCCCGAGCCCGGAGCCGAGATCGCCGCGCGCCAGTGCGCCTCCTGCCATGCGTTCACGCCCGACGAGGGGGAGGACCTGGCGGCGCTGGCGAGCCGCCAGGGGCCGGGGC
>JBAPYB010000393.1:0-3555 GCA_049284515.1 Thermoanaerobaculia bacterium | reverse complement strand
GTAGTGCTCCTCGAGAGCCTTGACGAGGTTGTTCAGCTCGAGGACCGTGAGCACGTCGATCTGTTTGATGAATTCTTCGGTCGCGATAGCCATGTTCTCTCCTTACGCTATTCTTAATCTTATCCTCGAAGGCTCTTCAAGCCTGCTCTTCCGGCTCTTCTTTCTTCTTCCGCACCTGGTCCAGCACCGACACGAGCGGCTGCGGCCCCAAGGCGGCCAGCACCCGCACGAAACGGACGATGGGCGCCTGCAGCAGGAACAGGACCTTGGCGAGCAGCGCCTCGCGGCTGGGCAGGGAGGCGATGTCCTTGATCTGGTCCGCCCCGATGGCCCGGCCCTCCACCATCCCGGCCTTGAACTGGAGGGCCGGCATGTCCTTGACCGAGTCGGTCAGCGCCTTGGCCAAGGCCACCGGGTCCTTGGCGCTGAAGACCACGGCCGTGGGCCCCACGAAGTGCTCCTTGAGCTGCGCCAAGGCCTTGCTGTCGATGGCGCGCAGCGCCACCGTGTTCTTCACCACGACGTACTCGCCACCGGAATTTCGCACCCGGTTGCGCAGCTCGGTCACCTGGGGGACGGTGATCCCCTGGTAGCCGACCAGGAAGGCGTGCGGCGCCTTGGCAAGGCCGTTCTCGTACTGCTCCAGAAGCTGCTCTTTGTCGCTGCGGGTCAAAGGCATCGCTAATCTCTCCTAGACCTCTCCTAGGCCTCGACGGCGGTGAGGTTGGTGTCGTCGACCTTGATGCCGGGGCCCATCGTCGAGGAGACGGAGGCTCCCCGCACGTATTTGCCCTTGGCCGCGCTGGGTTTCGCCTTGATGACGGCGCCGATGAGGGCCTCGGCGTTCTCCCGCAGGCGGTCAGTGCCGAACGAGAGCTTGCCCAGCGGCGCGTGGATGATCCCCGTCTTGTCGACGCGGAACTCCACCTTGCCGGCCTTGATCTCCTGCACCGCCTTGGCGACGTCCAGGGTCACGGTGCCGGCCTTGGGGTTCGGCATCAGGCCGCGGGGGCCGATCACCTTGCCGAGCCGGCCGACGACCCGCATCATGTCCGGGGTGGCGACGACGGAGTCGAACTCCATCCAGCCCCCCTCGATCCGCTTCGCCAGCTCGTCGCCGCCGACGACGTCCGCCCCGGCCTCCTCGGCCTCCCGGACCTTGTCGCCGGAGGCGAAGACCAGCACCCGGGAGACGGTGCCCAGACCGTGCGGCAGCACCACCGTCCCTCTTACCATCTGGTCGGCGTGCTTGGGGTCGACCCCCAGGCGCATCGCGATCTCCAGCGTCTCGTCGAACTTCACGAACGAGGCGTCGCGGGCGAGCTGAATGGCTTCCTTGAGCGGATAGGGCCGGCGCTCGACCTTGGCCACCGACTGCCGGAACTTCTTTCCATGCTTGGGCACGATCGTTTCCTCCTACCCCTGAATCTCGATCCCCATCGAGCGGGCCGTCCCCTCGATGGTCTTGACCGCAGCCTCCAGGCTCGCCGCGTTCAGGTCCGGCAGCTTGGTCTTGGCGATCTCCTCGACCTGCGCCCGGGTCACCTTGCCGATCTTCTTTTTGTTGGGCTCGCCCGAGCCCTTCTCCACGCCGGCCGCCTTGCGCAGCAGGATGGCCGCCGGCGGCGTCTTGGTGATGAACGTGTAGCTGCGATCGGCGTAGACGGTGACGACGACGGGGATGATGAGCCCCGCCTGCGCCGCCGTGCGGGCGTTGAAATTCTTCACGAAGTCCATGATGTTGACGCCCGCCTGGCCGAGGGCCGGCCCCACCGGGGGAGCCGGCGTCGCCGCGCCGGCCGGAATCTGCAGCTTGATCATTCCTGTAATCTTCTTGGCCATACCATTATCCCCCGATATCCCCCGATCAGAGCTTCTGCACCTGCGAGAAATCCAGCTCGACCGGCGTCTGCCGGCCGAAGATCGTCACCATCACCTTGAGCGTGTTGCGGTCGAGGTTGACCTCGTCCACCACGCCGGTGAAGTTGTTGAACGGGCCGTCGGTGATGCGCACCGGCTCCGCCTTCTCGAACATGTACTTCGGCTTCGGCTTCTCCTTGGCCGTGACCACCTGCTCGAGGATGTTGTTGACCTCGTCCTCGGAGAGCGGCGTCGGCTTCTTGCCGGTGCCGACGAAGCCCGTCACCTTCGGCGTGTTCTTCACCACGTGCCAGGCGGCGTCGGACATCTCCATCTCGACCAGGATGTAGCCGGGGAAGAACTTGCGCTGCGTCTCCTTCTTCTTCCCGCCCTTGTACTCCACCACCGTCTCGGTCGGAATGCGGATCTCGCCGAAGGCCTCGCCCATGCCGAGCGCTTCGGCGCGCTGGCGCAGGGTCTCCTTCACCCGCTCCTCGAACCCGGAGTAGGTGTGGACGATGTACCACTTCCGGCCCGGGCTGCCGGGGCTCATCGGATCGGTCATCCGAACACCTTCCGGGCGCCTTCGACGATGCCCTGATAGGCGTGGACGATCACCTGGTCGGCCGCGAACAGGAAGACCGCGAAGACGAAGCTGGTGATGACGACCACGATGGTCGTCGCCACCACCTCGTCGCGGGACGGGAAGGAGACCTTCCGCATCTCGGAGCGGGTTTCCGACAGGAACTCCTTGGCCTTGTTCCACCAGTTCATTGCGAGACCCCGATCTTACAGACTCAAAAAAGATTGGCAGGCCAGGAGGGACTCGAACCCCCAACCCTCGGTTTTGGAGACCGATGCTCTACCATTATGAGCTACTGGCCTGAGCTGCTCCTTTGCTATCCAACTATCCAACGATCTCGGTGACGGTGCCGGCGCCCACCGTGCGGCCACCCTCGCGGATGGCGAAGCGCACACCCTTCTCCATGGCGATCGGAGCGATCAGCTCCACTTCCAGGTTCACGTTGTCCCCGGGCATCACCATCTCCGTGCCGTCCGGCAGCTTCGCCACCCCCGTCACGTCCGTCGTGCGGAAGTAGAACTGCGGACGGTAGCCATTGAAGAACGGCGTGTGGCGCCCACCCTCCTCCTTCGTCAGGACGTACACCTCGCCCTTGAACTTCGTGTGCGGCTTGATCGAGTTCGGCTTCGCCAGCACCTGCCCGCGCTCCACGTCGTCCTTCTTCGTACCGCGCAGCAAGACCCCGATGTTGTCGCCCGCCTGGCCCTGGTCGAGAAGCTTCTTGAACATCTCCACACCCGTGACGATCGTCTTCGTCGTCGGACGGATGCCCACGATCTCCACCTCGTCGCCCACCTTCACGATGCCCCGCTCCACCCGGCCCGTCACCACCGTGCCTCTCCCTGAGATCGAGAAGATGTCCTCGATCGGCATCAGGAACTCCTTGTCGATCAACCGCTCCGGCACCGGAATGTAGCTGTCCACCGCGTCGATCAGCTCGATGATCTTCTTACCCCACTCGCTGTCCGCCACGCCGCTCTCCAGCGCCCTCAGCGCCGAGCCCCGGATGATCGGAATGTCGTCCCCGGGGAAGTCGTACGAGCTCAGAAGCTCCCGCAGCTCCAGCTCCACCAGGTCCAGAAGCTCCGGATCGTCGACCATGTCGCACTTGT
>JBAPYB010000392.1:0-2622 GCA_049284515.1 Thermoanaerobaculia bacterium | reverse complement strand
TGCACGACAGCCCGGACCGTCAGTCGAGCTTCGGCTTCAGCAATCCGACGGACGAGACGGCGACCTATCACCTGCGGTTCTTCGACAAGACGGGGCGTTTGCTCAGCGAGTCGCAGGACCTGACGCTTTCGGGCCACGACCAGCGCCAGTTCTCGTTGCAGGAGATCCGTGACAGCTTCGGGATCAACAACCTGGACGACTACCGGGTGGAAGTGAAGACCGTGTCGGGGGCGCAGGTGTTCCCGTTCGGTTCGGACATTCGCGTGGTAACGGGCGATCCGTCGTTCACGGAGGCGGGCACGTACACGTTGCCGCGGCTGTACCTGCTGGGGGTGTTCACGGGGGCGGGAGCGGCGAAGAGCACGTGGCAGACCGACCTGCTGCTGTCGAACGTCGGCGATCAGGTCGTCCAGACGACCCTATCCTTCACCGCGGTCAGCAACAAAGCCGGCATCAGGCCGGCGCAGGTGACCGTGCAGCCGGGCACGACGGAGCGGCTGGAGAACGCCCTGTTCAGCCAGTTCGGTTTGCGCAACGGCACCGGCGTGTTGACGTTGACCAGCACCTCTCCCAACGGCATTTTCCCGATCGCCCGGGCGGAGAGCTACGACAACACCAATCCGGCCAAGCGGTATGGCCAGTCGCTGCTGGCGCTGAGCGACGCCGATGCGGCGGACACGACGAAGAAGGAAGTCCTCGTCGGCCTGCGCCAGGACGCCGCCAACAAGACGACGCTCTGGCTGCTCAATCCGAGCGGAGCGGCGGGTGTGTACGACGTGGTCTACCGAGGGCTCAACGGCGCGGTGCTGGGCACCTTGCCGGGAGTCAAGGTCGGCGCCGGAAAAGTACGCCAGATCTCGCCCAGCCAGCATCCGCTGAAGAAGGCGGGGGTGCCGGGCGGCTTCACGGTGGAGATCGTGGTGAAGAGCGGCAGGGCTCTCTCTGCCGCCCAGGTGGTGAGAGCCGGCACCAACGATCCAGTCTTCCTCGCGGGTGTGGTGCGGTAAGCTGGGGGAGTGAAGAGCGCGACCTTGCCCGTCCTGACTGAGAATGCCGCCCATGCGGGGGTGGAGCTGGAGCTTCAGCTCAGCCCCTTCCTCCACATCGGCGGCGACCGGCTCTACAACCCACTGACGGATCTCACGCTGATCGCGGGGGAGCCCGGATATGACGCGATGCGCGGGCTGCTGAGCGGCACGCCGCTCGCGGCGACACCGGCTCCCGACCGCGCCCGGCTGGCGGCTGCCGGCTGGCTGCTGCCGGGTGACGCCGAGCCGTCCCGGGAGTTCCGGCTCAAGTACGTCTCGCTGGAGGCGCACACGGTGTGCAACCAGTCCTGCTACTTCTGCCCGGTCTCCATCGCGCCCCGGGAGGACTACTTCATGCCCACCGCTCTCTACGAGCGGATCGTGGGCGAGCTCGCCGCCTGGCGCGACACGCTGGAGGCGGTGTTCATGATCAACTACAACGAGCCCACCGCCGACCGGCGCTTCGTCGACCAGGTGCGGGCCATCAAGACTGCCGGCCTGCCGCCGGCGGTGCTGACCAACGGCACCGGGCTTACCGCCGACCGCGTCGACGCCCTGGTGGCGCTGGGCGGCCTGCGCTTCCTCTCGATCAATCTCTCGACGCTGGATCGCGAACGCTACCGCCGGGAGCGCGGCGGCGACCATCTCGGGCTCGTGTTGCGCAATCTCGACTACGCCGGCGACAAGCCGCTGGCCGAGCAGATGGACATGGTGGTGCTGGGCACGGGCAACGACGACCACAAGCGCGATTTCGAGGAGATCTCCCGCCGCTTCGCGGACAGCCGCTTCGAGGTGAAGTACTTCGAGGTCATGGACCGCGCCGGCTATCTGCAGATCGGCCACCGGCCGGCCGCCCTTGCCCAGCGGCTGTGCGGCTGCGAGAACGTCGGCTCCCGGCCGCTGCAGCACATTCACATCACGCCGCAGGGCAAGTGCGTGCTGTGCTGCGAGGACTACGACGCCAAGTACGTGGTGGGCGACCTGACCCGCGAGAGCGTCCACGAGGTTCTCACCGGTCCCACCCTGGCGATGATGCGGCGCTGGGTCTATGGCCTCGACGAGGCGCCTCGGGACTTCCTCTGCCGCGGCTGCACCTTCGCCCTTACCCGTTCCGCCTAGCGTGCGCCTGGCCATCGTCCTGGTCCACTACCACACTCCCGGCCTGGCGGCCGAGGCCCTGGAAGCCCTGCGGGCCGACGTCTCAGGCCTGCCGGGCCTCGGCATCGACTGGCTGCTGGTGGACAACGGCAGCAACGATGAGGAGCGGGCCCTTCTCGCCACCCTCCCGGCGCGGCGGATCGACCCGGGGAGGAACCTCGGCTACGCCGGCGGCGTGAACCTGGGGGTCGCCGCGACGGACGCGGAGCTGCTGCTGTTGATGAATCCGGACGTAATCGTCTTCCCCGGCTGCGTGACGGCGCTCCTCGGACGGTTGCTGGACGGGGGAAATGCGGCCATCGCCGGGCCCGCCTTCTACTGGGATCATGGCCGGCGCATGCTCATGCCCCCTGCGGAACGCCGGAGCCGGCGCGAGGAGATCTCCTCGGTTCTCGCGCGTCGCGACGCGGAGCGCGAAGCCCGCGCCCGGCGGCGC
>JBAPYB010000391.1:0-7977 GCA_049284515.1 Thermoanaerobaculia bacterium | reverse complement strand
GCCCAGGCGCAGGGCGTAGATCTCGGCCCCGGGGTCGAGAGCGGCGCTGCGGGGGCCGGCAGGTCCGGTGGGGAAGGTGACGCCGGCCCGCTTGCGCGCCGCCGCCCCCGGCTGGTACTGGAAGCCGAACCGCTGCTCCATGTCGCGGTCGAGGGCCAGCACGGTCGTCTCCGGATGCCGGTGCCGCCAGTCCTGCCAGGTGGTCAGCGTCAGGGGCAGCACGGCCAGGCGATGATCCGCCGGGCTGCCGGCGAGGGGCCCGATCACCGGCTCGCCGGTGAGGTTGCTCCACAGCGACCGGGTCTGGCGGTCCACCATCAGCTTGTTGGAGCGATAAAGCAGGCCGGAAGTGCCGAAGGTGTAGGCCTCACCCGGCCCTGAGCGCGTGGAGTACAGGACTCCCGAGCCGCAGAGGGTGCAGTAGGAGAGGGTGACCGGCTCGCCGCCCACGACGTCGTTGACCATCTCGTGCCAGTCGAGGATGCGCAGGGGGTAGGCCCGGGTCTCGCCGCCCAGGCTGACCCCGAAGACGCGCTCGGCGCCGGTGAGATAGCCGGCCTGCGCCGCCGGCACGTGGACCGGCCGGTCGAGGGCCGGGATCCCCTCGACCGCAACGCCGCCCCAGACCACCTCCTCGAGGCGGATGCGCACCGGGGCGCCCTCGTAGAGCAGCGACGGGTAGCGGGGGTCGATCCTGGCGAGCAGCCCGGCCTTCCAGGCGAGATACCCGGGCCGCGCGGCGAGGTCCTGCCGGCGCGCCAGCAGCGCCGCCCAATCGTGATAGCGGTCGCCCGCCTTCTCTCCGGTCAGGGCGACGAGCGCCGAAAGAGCCTCCGTCCGCTGCTCGCGGGGCAGGAAAAAGTAGGCGTCGACGAGGCCGGGAACGAGCGACGCATCGCCCGATTCAAGGAGCCGGCGGGCGGCGGTGTGCCGCTCCATGTCCGAGCCCGACATCAACCGCGCCAGCAGCCCGTAGCCCTCCCCGGTGGCGACCGCCGCGCCTGGCCCCGCTGCGCTGGCGCCGGCGGGCAGCAGGGCGAGGAGCAGGAAGAGCGCGGCGCGGCGGCTCATCGTCCCAGCATGCGGGCGTACTGGAGGGCGTCGCGGTTGGTGGCGTCGAGCTTCAACGCCCGCCCCAGGTAGTGCCGCGCCTTTTCCATGTCCCCGATCGCGAGGTAGACCTTCACCAGCCCAAGGTGGACCTCCGGCAGCTCGCTGTCCAGCCGCAGGGCGTGGGTCATGTAGTCCAGGGCCTTGGCGGTGTCGCCATGGCCGAGGGCCACCTCGCTCTGGTAGATGAAGAAGAAGGGATTGGAGGTGTTGGCCCCCTCGATGCGGGTGAGCAGGGCGGCGGCCTCCTCGTCGCGGCCCAGCTCCTGGTAGGTGCGAGCCATGTTGGTGAGCAGCGGCGAGCTTTCCGGCGCGATCGCCAGGCCGCGCTGATAGAGCTCCAGGGCCTTCTCCGGCTGGCCGCCGCGGGCGAGGACCACCCCCAGGTTGTTGATCGCCTTGTCGAAGCGGGGAGCGATGCGGGTGGCCACCGACAGCAGCTCCTCGGCGCGTTTCAGGTTGCCGGCCAGCAGCGCCTCGGCGCCGAGATTGTTGTAGAAGTGGGCGGCGGCCGTCAGGTCGTCGATCGGTTTGAAGTCACGGTAGGCCTTCTTGCGGTCGGGAATGAAATCGAAGGTGCGCAGCACGCCGTCCAGGTACATGCCGGCGACGATGTGCCCCTGGCTCACCACCATGCCGTCGCGATGGTTCCATTTCTGGAGATCGGTGACCTCTACATAGGACGGATTGAGGCCGCGGTCCCGCGCCACGCCCACGAACAGGTTGACGAACGACAGGCAGTTGCCCTCGCGGGTGCGGTAGGTCTCCACGGCGTCGCGCGTGGGAGTCAGCGAGTACTGGAGGTTCAGGCCGTCGAAGATGAAGTCGTTGACCTGGTTGATCCGCCGCAGCTCGCTGGCGAGCGGCGGCAGCTTGCCGAGCGTGCCGCGGATCTCGTCGTTGAGCGCGAAGGGGACCTCGACGCGCTGTGCCTCCTGGGCGCCGATCTCGCGGGCATACTGCTGGCGCAGGTAGGACACGGTGTCGAACGGTTGGTAGGTGGCGCAACCCGCGGCCGGCAGGAGGGCGAGCAGGGGGACGACGCGAAGCAGCTTGCTGGCCATGACTGTCCTCAATAGAATCTCAATATACCAGGAAGGCTCAAGCAGAGAGCGTGCCATGGGCGGGCGCCCCGGAGCCGCCGGGGAGAGAGCGGCGTTGGGCGGCATGGGTGGCCGAGCTCGTTCAAGAATTTGGATCAGGCTGGTTCAAGGTACTGGATCCGGCGCGACCGGCAAGCAGGCAAATGACTGAAAACAGGTAGTTTGCAAGACGCTCCCCGGGTGGCACCCCACTTGCTACATCCTTTCGGACAAAAGCTGACCGAGCCGCTTCGGTCGTGGAAAGGGGGTGTTGACCACCGCAAACCGCAGGAACCCAGCTTTTCTGTCGTCTCTCCTTAGAGGAGCCGCCGCGAGCGTTCGCGTTTCCGGCTCACCAACCACCAAACGGGAGGTTTATTGAAATGAAGAGCAACAACCTTTGGGGACGGATTGTCGCCGTCGCCGCATTGCTGCTGCTGGTCGCGGGTGGTACGGCCCTCGCCCAGTTGCAGACTGGCAACCTGTACGGCACCGTTACGGACGACAAAGGCGCTCCGCTTCCCGGGGTCACCGTGACCTTGACGGGCAATGGCGCGCCGCAAGTCCAGGTGACCAACGCCCAGGGGCAGTTCCGTTTCCTGGGTCTCACGCCCGCCAGCTATCAGTTGAAGGCTGAGCTCGAGGGCTTCTCGACCATCGACTACCCGAACATCGTGATCAACATCGGCCGCAACACCCAGATCGAGGTGAAGCTGTCGGCCGCCGTCGAGGACGTCATCACCGTCACGGCGGAGAGCCCGCTGCTGGACGAGCGCCGTATTTCCACCGGCGCCACGGTCAGCCAGACCGAGCTCGAGAAGATCCCGACTTCGCGGGACCCCTGGTCGGTCCTCCAGACCACCCCGGGCGTGCTCACCGACCGCATCAACGTCGGCGGCAACGAGAGCGGCCAGCAGTCGCAGTATGTCGGTCCCGGCTCGGCCGGCGATCAGGCCGTCTGGTCCGTGGACGGCGTGGTGATCACCGACATGGCCGCCCTCGGCTCCTCCCCCTCCTACTTCGACTTCGACGCCTTCGAGGAAATGCAGGTCACGACCGGCGGCTCGGATACCACCATCGCCACCGGCGGAGTCGTGCTCAACATGGTGACCAAGCGCGGCACCAACGAGTGGCGCGGCAGCGGCCGCTACTACAAGACCTCCGACAGCTACCAGTCGAACACCAGCTTCGGCGACAGCGACCTGACGGCCGGGAATTGCTCGGCGGCCACCCCTTGCTTGTATCGCAGCGGCTCCGGCCAGACGCGGTCGCAGCTCGTGCAGTTCCAGTTGGGACTGTTGGGCGCTCCGCCGAGCCCGCACTTCACGCAGGGCAACAAGATCGTCAGCGTCGACGACTACGGCGCCGAGCTCGGTGGCCCGATCGTCAAGGACCGCCTGTGGGTCTGGGGCTCCTACGGCCGCCAGAAGGTGTCCCTCCTGACGCTCGCCAACGTCAGCGACAAGACCGATCTCAAGACCTACAACGGCAAGCTGAACGCCCAGATCGCCTCCAACAACTCGGCGACTGCCTTCATCCTCAACAACGACAAGGTGAAGATCGGCCGCAACGCCGGTCCCACGCGGCCCCAGGAGACCACCTGGGACCAGGGCCACTTCGGCCCCAAGCCGACGGCCTGGAAGGCTGAGGACACTCACATCTTCAGCTCCAGCTTCTACCTCACGGGTCTGTACTCGAAAGTCGAAGGCGGCTTCGAGCTCGTCCCCGAGGGCGGCCTGGGCGTGACGTCCTTCGGCGACATCACCGGCACCTGGCACAACACCTTCCTGCTCAACACCACCCTGCGCCCGCAGACGCAGTACAAGGCGGACGCCTCCAACTTCTTCAACACCGGCGCGGCCAGCCACGAGCTGAAGTTCGGCGCCGGCTACCGCAAGGCCGAGGTGACCTCGCTGACCGCCTGGGGCGGCGCCGGCATCGTCCTCAGCGGCCCGGCCTTCTTCGGCACGCCGTTCAACGTCCTCGCCGTGGCCCGCGACGGCGGTGCCAGCGTCGAGCAGACCTACAAGGACGTCTACTTGCAGGACACCCTGACGTCGGGCAACCTCACGGCCAACATCGGCGTGCGCTACGACGTCCAGGGCGGCACCAACCTGTCGCGCTCCCAGCCGGCCGCCAGCCTGCTGCCGAGCGTGCTGCCGGCGGTCTCCATCTCGAGCAGCGACATCGGCTTCGAGTGGAAGGACTTCACTCCGCGTCTGGGCCTCACCTACGCCCTCGGCGCCGAGCGCAAGACCCTGCTGCGGGCCAGCTACTCCCGCTTCGCCGACCAGTTGGGCACCGGCCAGGCTGGATTCCTCAACCCCCTCGGCGGCCCCGGCTACGCCTACTTCGCCACCACCAACACCGGCCAGCCGAACGTCACTCTCGGCCAGGTCGGTTCGTTCCTGGCCTACAGCTCCAACGTCAACCCCTTCACCGGCGGCCTCCTGCAGGCCAACGCGCTCGACTCCAACCTCAAGGCGCCGAAGACGGACGAGCTGCTGCTCGGCATCGAGCACGCTTTGCTGCCCGAGTTCGTGGTCGGCGTCAACCTGACCTACCGCAAGATCACCGACATCCTGCAGCAGGACCTCCTGGTTTTCGACGGTGACCCCTACTCCGCGGCCAACATCAACTCGGTCGGCCGCCGGGCGGTCCGGTCGGACTACGTCCTGGGCGGCACCCTGACCGGTGTTCTGCCCAATGGCCAGTCCTACAGCCATCCGTTCTACGTCATCAACGACAACCTCCAGACCCGCAATGGCAAGTTCCTCTTCAACGGCGACGACGAGCAGACCTACAAGGGCGCCTCGCTGGTCTTCAACAAGCGCCTGGCCAACCGCTGGATGCTGCGCGGCAACATCACCTACTCCGACTGGTACTACAGCGCCGTTCCCGGCAGCTCCAACCCGGATCTGACCCAGCTTCTCGGTGGCGGCAATCGCGAGGGCGACGCCGTTCTCCAGGGTTCGGGCACCGGCTCGGGCTCCAAGGGCGGCGTCTACATCAACAGCAAGTGGGCCTACAGCATCAACGGCCTGTACCAGATCGCTCCCGACCGTCCGTGGGGCTTCAACGTCGCGATGAACCTCAACGGCCGCGAGGGCTATCCGGTTCCGTACTTCGTGCGCGTCTTCCTGCCGGCCAACTACGTCACGGCGCCGTCGGAGAACGTGCAGGTCACGGACCGGCCGGACTCGTTCCGGCTCGACAACATCAGCATCGTCGACGCCCGCGTCGAGAAGGAGTTCACCTTCAGTGACTTCGGTCTCACCCTGGGCGTCGACTGCTTCAACCTCCTCAACCAGTCGTACATCCTGCAGGTCAACCACCGGTTGCTGCAGTCCACGTCGGACAACGTTCGCGAGATCACCAGCCCGCGCATCATCCGTTTCGGTGCGCGCCTGAGCTTCCGCTGATCGGCGCTTTCACAGGCTGACAGGAGTCTGCCGCCGGGGGGCGCCCCCCCGGCGGTTTTTTTTGCCCGCCCGCGGAATACACTCTCGCGCGCACGCGGTTTGCATCCCCCCGCGGGGCGAGCACTTCCCGCGTCGAGCGGGGATGGGGACAAGGCCCGTGCTTCCACGAATACCCAAAGGAGACGACGTCATGATCCCGCGTATCGCGAAATTCATGGTTCTGCTGGCGGTCCTGCTGTGGATCGCCGGAGCTCCCGTGCTGCACGCACAGTCCTGGGCCGGCAAGGGCCGGCTCCAGGGGCAGGTGAAGGACGAGTCCGGCAAGCCCATTGAGGGGGCCACGATCACCCTGCGCAACGGCACCGAGGCAGTCGACGTCAAGAAGGACGGTCCGGCCGTGCTGAAAACAGATAAGAACGGCAAATGGTCCGTCCTCGGGCTTACCAGCGGTCCCTGGGGCGTCCTCATCGAGAAGCCGGGCTACGTCCCCTCCGAAGGCCAGGTGTCGGTCAACGAGTACGCCGTGGCCCAGCCCCTCGTCGTCACCCTGAAGGTGGTGCCGAAAGAGGTCATCGAAAAGGCCCAGAAGGAGAGCACCACCGGCCAGGCCAAGAGCGCCATCGAGAAGGGCAACGCCCTGCTGGCCCAGGAAAAATACGCGGAAGCCCGGGCCGCCTACGAAGAGGGCATGGCCAAGCTGGAGGACAAGTCCCTCCATCCCGCCATCCTGCGCGCCGTCTCCCAGGCCTACTTCAAGGAAGGCAAGACCGACCAGGCGATCGAGACGCTCAAGCGGGCCCTGGCGATCGCGCCGGACGATCCCGACACCTTGCAGCTCCTGGTCAACCTGCTGGTCGGCGCCGGCCGCGAGGCCGAGGCGCAGACCTACATGGCCAGGCTCCCCCAGGGCACCAAGGTCGACGCCAACACCCTGCTGAACCTTGGCATCAAGTCCTTCAACTCGGGCAAGATGGACGACGCCCTGGCGCAGTTCTCCCGCGTGGTCGCCGAGAATCCGGACCTGGCGGACGCCTACTGGTACCGCGCTCTCGTCTACATGAACAAGAGCCAGAACAAAGAGGCCAAGGCCGACCTCCAGAAGCTCCTGCAGCTCGATCCCAACAACAAGAACGCCAAGGACGCCCAGGAGTTCTTGAAGTCGCTGTAATCGGCCGGCGGCCGAACGGGAACACCTGAGCCTCCAGGCTTGTTCCTCACCAAGAGGAGTCCTACTTTCTCGAGCCTCGGCTTGGAGTGTTTAGCGATGAAGAGAGTCCCTGCGCTGCTGATCCTTTCCCTCGCCTCCCTCGGCTCGGCCGTCCATGCCCAGACGCCGCCGGCGAAGCCCGCTCCCACGGCTCCCGCTCCGGCGGCCCCGTCCCCGAAAGCCCCGCCGGCCACCGAGCTGGAGAAAAGGGTTCAGGAAGTGACCCAGCTCATCCGGGCCGGCAAGACCGCGGAGGCGCTGCCGCGGCTCCAAGCCCTGGAGAAGGATCCCGCGACGCCGCCGCCCTATCACGCCCTCGTCGGCGCTCTCTACCTCGAGCTCGGCAAGGCCCAGGAGGCGATGGCGGCGCTCAAGCCCCTCGCCGATACCCAGGACGCCCAGCCGGCGGTGCTCTACCAGGCGGCGCGGGCGTCTCTGGCGCTGGGCAGGGTGGATGAAGCGAAGATCTACCTCACTCGCTCCCTCGTCAAGGAGCCGGCCTCGCCCGCGGCCCGCGAGTTGGGCATGCTGATGGCGCGGGAGGGCAGGGTGGTCGAGGCCTACGCGATGCTCCGCCCCTGGTCGCTGCACAACCCCACGGACTCCGACGCCCGGCTGATCGCGGCCAACCTGGCCTTGACGCTGGAGCGGCCGGACGAAGCCGCGGAGATGCTCGTCGGGCAGCCCGAGAAAGATCCCGCCATCCAGTTGCTGCAGGGGCGGGTACGGGTGCTGAAGAAGGACGGCCCCGGCGCCGTGGCTCTCCTGCAGCCGCTGCTCGCGAACCATCCCAAGAGCATGGACCTCGAGCTGCGCCGCGACCTCGCGGAGGCCCAGATGCTGGCCGGCAAGCCGGCGGAGGCGGTCGCCCTCCTGCAGGGGCGGGCCGAGGGGCACCCGGCGCTCATCCTGATCCTGGCCCGCGCCCAGCGCCAGACCGGCAATGCCGCCGCCGCCATGGCCACCCTCCAGCCGGTCGCCGCGAAGATTCCAGCCGACCCCGAAGTGCTGGGCGATCCACGGCCGGCGTCGGCCATCGCGCTGGAGTACGGCAGCCTGCTGCTGGACGCCGGACGCGCCGCCGAGGCTTTGCCGTTCCTCGACAAGGGAGCGCGCTACTACCCGCGCAACCCCGAGGCCTGGAGGATGCTCGCCC
>JBAPYB010000390.1:0-20921 GCA_049284515.1 Thermoanaerobaculia bacterium | reverse complement strand
GCGCCGGTCTGGTGGACGTGCGCCTCCAGGCCGAGCTGGCGCTGGCGCAACGGGCCGCCCCGCCGGTACGCGGCGCCAAGCTCGCGGCCGTGCAGAAAGAGGCCCAGGGTCTGGGCTACGGGGCCATCGCCAGGAAGGCAAAGAGCGGCTGAGTCAGGCCGGCCCGGAGAGCAGGGTCACGTCGGCGCCATTCTCGCGCGCCTTTTTCGACGCCTTGTCGAGCTCCTCCTTGTAGCCGGTCCCTCGGGCGGCGACCGCAAGCCAGGCTGGAGAAAGTGGTATCATTTTGCTAGCAGGAGGAGCTATGGCCCAAATCCTGGTTCGAGATCTCAGCCCTGACATCGTGGCACGACTGAAGAATCGCGCCGAGCGGAACGGCCGCTCTTTACAAGGCGAGGTCAAAGCGATCCTTGAGTCGGCGGCCAAGCTGTCGATGTCTGACGCCCGGGAAGTGGCGGCGCAGATCCGGCAAAGCTTCCAGGGAAGAATGACGAGTGACAGCGCAGATCTGCTGCGAGAGGACCGAGAGCGTTGACCCGTTTCGCGGTGGATGCCAACGTAGTGGTGAAATGGGTGACGCCGGAGGAGCACTCCGAGAGCGCCGCCCGCCTGCTCTCCGAAGGGCTGGAGCTTTGGGCTCCGGATCTTGTCTGGGCCGAGTCGGGAAACATCCTCTGGAAGAAATGGTGGCGTGAGGAGGTGGCGGAAGAGAGGGTTCCTGTGCTCCTTCAGGCACTGCAAAGCTTTCCTCTCAACATCCTCCCCTCCGAGAGGCTCGTGGACGAGGCCTGGGAAATCGCCAGGGACTTTCGCCGGAGCTTCTACGACAGCCTCTATCTGGCGCTCGCGATCTACCAGGAATGTCCCCTGGTCACGGCCGACCGCCGCCTCTACAACGCTGTCGGCGGGGCCTCGTCTCGCCTCCCGATTCTCTGGATCGAAGATATCCCCTGACCTTTTATCTCTTGAAAGGAGCGGAGACATTGGCGCGAGTCAATCGAAACCTCGGCATGCTGTTCCTGAGCATCTACCGCGGCGCGGTGAAAGCCGAAAGCGCGGCCGCGGATCGCGGGGCCCACCGAGTCGGCGATCAGGGCGTCGCGGGGCGAGGTGCGGATCCCCTTGCCCACCCGGTCGGTCACCCGGATGCCCAGGACCTGGGCGGCGGACTGCGCGACGCCGATGAACGGCCGGACGAGGGACGCGAGCGCATAGCCCGCGAGCACCAGGGGTTTGCGCCGCGAAACGCGGTCCGACCACCAGCCGCTGGCGAGCTCGAGCAGCGCCGCCGTGGTCTCGGCCGCCCCCTCGATAACCCCGACCGCCGTGGCTCCCGCTCCCAGCACCGTGGCGAGGAACACCGGCAGCAGCGGATAGGTCATCTCGCTCGCCACGTCGGTGAGGAGCGCGACGACGTTGCGGCCGAGGCGAGGGCGCTGCGGGGGAGGGGAATCGGCGGCCATGGGGCTCAGTGCGCCGCCGCGGTCAGCGCCGTGACGTCGGCGCCGTTTTCCCGCGCTTTTCTCAGCGCCTTCTCATACTCCTCGGTATGGCCGCTGGCGCGGGCCGCCACGGCCATCAGGGCAAAGCCTTCCCCCCCGAGGTCGCCGTCCTCCATCGCCTTGCGCAGTTGGCGGAAGGCCTTGTCGTAGCTGCCGCGCCGCACGGCCAGACGCGACTGCAGGAGCTTGAGCTCGTCGGTGCCGTCCATGAACCGGCCCGCCTTGCCGAGGGCGGTGTCGGCCTCGTCGTCCTTGCCCTGGTCCAGCAGGAGGCGGGCGCGTCCGAGCTCGATCGCCGCGTTCATCACCCGGCGATACAACTGAATGTCGGCGTAGTACACCAACTCCTCGGGAGGCGGCTCCTCCGTCGCGGCTGCCCGGTCGAAAAGGGCCCGGGCCTCCTCCTTCTTGCCGGCCGCGACAGCCCTGACCGCTTCGAAGACGAGGACGCGTTTCGGGTTTTTGCTCTCGTCGAAGAAGCGGCCGAACACTCTCGCCCGCCGGTCCAGCCAGAGGCGCTTGGGCTCGGCCTCCACCGGAATCTCGAACGACGTCGAGTCCCCCTTGAGCAGAATGTTTCCCCGCACCGTGGAGTTGGCGCCGTCCGGCCCCTTGCCCTTCCCCTGCTTCGGGTCGTAGGCCGCGATCTCCACCGGCACCACCAGGGTCGACTGCCGCACGTCGATCTGCTGGACGGCCTCGCGGGTGACGTCGAAGTGCCCCGGGGACGGCTGGACCACCTTGTAGCGGAAGCGGTTGGGCGTCTGCTGGCGCGCCTCGCCCTTCACCACCCAACCCGTGCCCTGCTTCTCGAAGCGGTAGCTGTAGAGGACCTCCGGCAGACCGGTGCCGTAAACGAACTGGCTGGCGAAAGGCTGAAGATCGGCGGCGGTGATGCGCTCGACGAGCGAGATGAAATCCTCCGTGGAGATCGTGCCGCCGTTGGCCGCCTTGACGACCTGCTTCAGGACCTTGGGAAAGTTCTCCTCGCCCAGCGAGCGGGCCAGCATGTCCAGGATCACCGCCCCCTTCTCGTAGACGATCGGCGCGTAGGCGCCCCCGGCCCGGCTCGACAGCAGCCGGGTGCCGAGCACCACGGGACCGACCGCCTCCAGGGGCCGGCCGTCGGGCAGACTTTGGGTCAGGCTGTCCTGCCAACCCTGGGTGAGACTGGCGCCGGCGAGCTTACCGCCGAGGCGGTCGTGGGCGTAGAGAAGGGCCACGTAGGTCGCCATGGCCTCGCTGATCCACTGGTCGCGATAGCTCGTCCAGCCCACCTGGTTGCCCCACCACTGGTGAGCGACCTCGTGGGCGATCACCAGCCGCCGGTCCTCGTGGAAAAAATTGTAAAACGCGCCCACGTCGTTGACCATGCGATCCGAGACGGTGACGAAGCCGAGCATGCCCTGCGAGAAATCGCGGTTGGCCGTCACCACCGTCATCTCGTCCAAGGGATAGGGACCGAACTGCTGCTCGTAGTACTGCAGCGAGTCCGACACGGTCTTGATCACCTCGTCCTTGATGCCGCGCCCGGTGAAAAAGCCGCCCGGGTTGAAGGCGAACCGCAGGTTGACGTGGCCCGCCTTCGCGGTCTCGATCTTGAAATGCCCCACCTCGAAGGAAAAGCCGAGGGACGGCCGGTCCAGGACCCGCCGCTCCCAGCTCGTGCCGTCCGCGCCCTCGCCGCCGTCCGCCCGGATGCCGCTCGACACGAGGTCGAACGACTTCGGCCAGTGGAAGGTCACGTCGAAGGTGGCGCGGTCGAGGGCTCCGGCGTGAGGGTACCAGCCCAGGGTGTCGAGGAGGGTCACCAGGCTCCAGTCCTTCTCGAGAGGGTGCCCGACGTACTCCACCTGGACGGCGGGCGTCTCGCCGGCGGCCGGGACCTTCGGCAGGATCACCGTCAGGTCCGCCTCGTTGCGCTGGAAGAACAGAGGCGCGCCCGCCCCGTCGGTCACCTTCGAGACCTGGAAGTCTCGCGACAGGCGGAGGGCGACGGCCCGCGAGCCCCGCACGACGGGGTCGAGGTCGATCCGCGCCTTGCCCGCGAGGCCGAGCTCCCGGTCGACGGTCACGTCGAGGGTGTACTTGCGCGGCTCGAAGGTGGTGGAGCCGGGGGCCGCCTTGCCGTCCGCCGTCCGCAGCGAGGCCGAGAGCCAGGTGTCCCACTGGCCGAAATCGTCCACTTCGAGACCGAGGAGCCGGCCCTTGCGCTGCTCGCGGCCGATCTGGCGCACGATCTTCCGCTTCTCCTTCTCCGTGGCGTCGAGGGGGACGAAGCGGCCGAGAGTCACCTGCTCGCGGTCGCTCGGCTCGACGACGTAGAGGAAGTCCCCCGGGTCCTTGGCCCGGAACCAGGCGACGAAGTAGCCCGCGGCCGCGGGATCGCCGAGCGCGTCGAGGAGGATGCCGCGGTCGACGTCCAGCAGCTTGCGCTCCCGTTTCTTCTTCCACGCCGCATAGAGGTCCTCGGCCCGGCGGAGGGTGGCGGCGTCCGGCTGCGCCGCCGGCCGCTTCAGCATCGCCGTCGCCGCCGCGTCGAGGCCGACCACCAGGACCGCCTCCTGGAACTCCTGATCCAGCCGGGAGCCGCCGGTGAACAGCTCGAGCTGGCCCGCCTCGATGGCGTCCGGCGGATCGAGCTCGATCCTGCCGCTCCCCAGGAAGACCATCTCGATCGTCTTGCCGCCCACGCCGGAGGCGGGGATGAGCACGCCGTCGTCGAGGCGCAGCGTCCCGAGGCCGGCGTTGACCTTGAGCTTCTTCAGGCTCACCGCGCGGGCGGGCTCGAGGTGCGCGGCCACGATCTGGGCAGTGAGAGCGGTCGGGTCCGGCACCTCGGCGCGCAGGGCAGAGACGCTGAGAGCGAGGAGCGCGAAAAACGACGGGCCGGCGCGAAACATCCTGATCTCCTTCGATGGATCCTTCCTGCAAGTGCCGAGAGCCGGAGAATCATTTCCCGCGCCGGCCAAAAACACAAACGGCCGGCGCTCCGTGCGCCGGCCGCTCCTCGTCCCTCGTGGGAGGGATTCGTCCTACACGCTCTTCTTGGGCGAGGAGACCTGGGCCCGCCCTTCCTTCTTGGTGTGGACCTTCGGGGCGTCCTTCTTGGTTTCCCGCTTCGGTTTGGCCTCGGCCTTCGGGGCCTTCGGCGCGGGGGCCTTCTTGGCCTCCTTCTTGGCTTTCGGCTCCTTGGCCTTCTTGGTCTCCTTCGGCGGCTCCTCCGCGGCGACGGCCTCGCGCTCCACCAGCTCGAGCACCGCCATCTCGGCTCCGTCCCCCTGGCGTGGTCCCAGCTTGACGATGCGCAGGTAACCGCCCGGCCGCTCCGTGAAACGCGGCGCGATCTCGTCGAACACCTTCTTCACCAGATCGCGCTTCAGCACCCAGCGCAGCACCCAGCGCCGGTCGTGGACCGTGCCGTGCTTCCCCCGGGTGATCACCCGTTCGGCGATGGGGCGAAGCTCCTTGGCCTTGGGGAGGGTGGTGATGATCTTTTCCTTCTCCACCAGGGACTGGAGCTGGTTGCGGAACAGGGCCTCCCGGTGAGAGGAGGTCCGCCCGAGCTTCCTGCCTTTGACTCCGTGACGCATGATTCTCCTCTCCTCAGGGCCCGATCAGGCCGAAGCTCCTACGCCGGAGCGATCCGGCACGTCCATTCCCAGGGAGAGACCGAGCCGGTCGAGGACTTCCTGGACTTCTTCCAACGACTTCTTGCCGAAGTTCTTGGTCTCCAGCATGTCCTTCTCGGTCCGGCGCACGAGGTCGCGGAGGGTGTGGATGTTGGCGTTCTTGAGCGAGTTGGCGGAGCGCACCGAGAGGTCGAGCTCGTCGATGTTCTTCGCCAGCAGGGCGTCGAGGCCCGCGAGCTCTTCGCGGCCGAGCTCGCCGCCGTCGTGGCGCAGGCTCTCCTCGGTCTGGATGAAGATGCCGAGGTGGTCCTTGAGCAGCATGGAGGCGAGCGACACGGCCTCCTCGGGGCGGACCGTGCCATTGGTCCAGACCTCGAGGATGAGGCGCTCGTAGTCCGTGGTCTGGCCCAGGCGGGCGGCCTCGACCCGGTAGTTGACGCGCCGCACCGGGCTGTGGGCCGAGTCCACCGGAATCCAGCCAATGCCCATCGACTCGTCGAAGTTGCGGTCGGCCGAAACGTACCCCCGGCCCTTCTTGATCTGGGCCTGGAGCTTGAGCCGGCCCTCTTCGTTGACGGTCGCGAGGTGGACGCTCGGATCGAAGATCTCGACCTGCGGATCCTCGTTCATGTGGCCCGCCGTCACCGCGCCCGGCCCCTGGATGTCGATCGACAGGACCTTCGAATCCTCCGAGTGGAGGGTGATGGCCATCTGCTTGAGGTTGAGGATGATGTCGGTGACGTCCTCCTGGACGCCGGGGACCGACGAGAATTCGTGCAGCACGCCCTCGATGTTGACGGCCGTGATGGCCGCGCCCTCGATGGACGACAGCAGGCAGCGCCGCAAGGCGTTGCCGATGGTGGTGGCGAAGCCGCGCTCGAACGGCTGGGCGGTGAACCGCCCGTACGTCGCCGTCAGCGTCTCCGTATCGACCTCAACGCGCTTGGGGCGTTGAAAACCTTTCCAAAGCATAGAGACTCCTTCCCTGGTTCTTGCTCCCGATCAGCGGCTGTAGAGCTCGACGATCAACTGCTCCTGGATGGGGAGCTTGATGTCCTCGCGGACCGGGAGGCGCAGCACCTTGCCGGTGGTGTTCTCCGCGTCCAGCTCCAACCATTCCGGGACGCCCCGGCCCCGCGCCGTTTCAACGCTGGAACGGATCAGCGGGTTCTTGCGGCTGGCATCCTTGATCGAAATCGTCTGCCCGGCCTTGACCTGATACGAGGGAATGGTGATCTTGCGCCCGTCGGCCTGCACGTGGCCGTGGCGGACGAACTGCCGCGCCTGGGCCCGTGAAGCGGCGAAGCCCAAGCTGTAGATGACGTTGTCCAGCCGCCGCTCCAGCATCACCAGCAGGGTCTCGCCGGTGATCCCCTTGCTGCGGTCGGCTTCCTGGAAATAGGTGCGGAACTGCGCTTCGAGCACCCCGTAGATGCGCTTCACCTTCTGCTTCTCGCGGAGCTGCAGGCCATAGCCGAGCGTCCGCCGGCCGCGGCGCGTGCCGTGCTGGCCGGGCGGGAAGTTGCGGCGCTCGACGGCGCACTTCTCCTTGAAGCAGCGATCCCCCTTGAGGAAAAGCTTCATCCGTTCGCGCCGGCACAGCCGGCAGACGGGTCCGGTATATCTTGCCACTGGATCTCTCCTTGACGTCCTCTCCCCGAGGCTACGGGGACTTCAACTTGGGAAGACGATGAAGGGCGACTCGTTCGCCCTTCGGCTTAGACTCTTCTTCTCTTGCGCGGCCGGCAGCCATTGTGCGGGATGGGGGTGACGTCCTTGATCGACTTCACCTCGATGCCCGCCGCCTGCAGAGCACGGATGGCCGACTCGCGGCCCGCTCCCGGCCCCTTGACCATCACGTCCACGGAGCGCACGCCCGTGTCCTTGGCGGTGTTGCCCGCGTTCTGCGCCGCCACCTGGGCGGCGAAGGGCGTGCCCTTGCGCGAGCCTTTGAATCCGATCCGCCCGGCCGACGACCAGCTCAGCAGGTTGCCCTCCGGATCGGAGATCGAGACGATCGTGTTGTTGAACGTCGCCTGGATGTGCACGATGCCGTGGGGCACCACGCGCTTTTCCTTCTTCTTGGCGCCCTTCCGGTCCTTCTTGCCCTCTGCTTTGGCCATCTGGTAATCCCCTGAATCCCCTGATTACTTCTTGGTCGCCTTCTTCTTGCCCGCCACGGCGCCGCGGCGCGGGCCCTTGCGGGTGCGAGAATTGGTCTGGGTCCGCTGGCCACGCACCGGCAGCCCCTTCCTGTGACGGACGCCGCGATAGCAGCCGATCTCCATCAGGCGCTTGATGTTCTGGCTGACCTCCTTGCGCAGGTCGCCTTCCACCCGCCCCTCGTCCGTGATCACCTTGCGGATGCGCCGCGCCTCGTCCTCGGTCAGATCCTTGACCTTGGTGGTTTCCGGCACCTGGGACTTCGCGAGGATGTCCTGCGAACGCGAGCGGCCGATGCCGTAAATGTAAGTGAGCCCGATCCAGACCTGTTTGTTCTGCGGCAGGTCGACTCCTGCAATGCGTGCCATAGCGACTCCCTATCCCTGACGCTGCTTGTGTTTCGGGTTCTCGCAAATCACCCGCACGACGCCCTTGCGGCGGACGACCTTGCACTTGGGGCAGATCCGCTTGACCGATGAACGTACTTTCATGACCGACTTCCTTTCCGCTTGCCGGCGCCCGCCTATCTACTTCAGACGATAGACGATGCGGCCCCGGTTGAGGTCGTACGGCGACAGCTCGACCAGCACCCGGTCTCCGGGCAGGATGCGGATGAAATGCTTGCGCATCTTACCGGAGATGTGCGCCAGGACCTGGTGCTTGTTTTCGTTGAGCTCCACCTCGACGCGGAACATCGCGTTGGGGAGCGGCTCCACGACCACCGCCTCGACCTCGATTGCCTCTTCTTTCTTGGACAAACGTCCTTCCTCTCCGTTCCCGTGTTAAATCGTCCGGTCCGTTCCCAGCACCCGGGCCCCCGTCGGGACGACCGCCACCGAATACTCGAAATGGGCGGACAGCGAACCGTCCTCGGTCCGCGCCGTCCAGCCGTCAGCGTCCATCTTCACGCCGCACTTGCCGGCGTTGATCATCGGCTCGATCGCCAGCACCATGCCGGGCTGGAGCTTCTTGCCCTTGCCGGGGGCGCCGAAGTTCGGCACCTGCGGATCCTCGTGCAGCGAGGCGCCGACGCCGTGCCCCGTGAACTCCCGCACCACCGAGAAGCCATGGCTCTCGGCGTGCCGCTGCACCGTCCAGCCGATGTCCTGCAACCGCGCCCCGGGCCGCACTTGGCCGACGGCGAGGCGCAACGCCTCTTCCGTCACCTTGAGCAGCCGCTTCGCCCCCTCCCCGATCTCGCCGACGGCAAAAGTCCGGGCGGCGTCTCCACAGTACCCCTTGTAGAAGACGCCGCAATCGATCCCCACGATCTCCCCCTCACGCAGCGGGACGTCGCCCGGGATCCCATGCACGATGACGTCGTTGACCGAGATGCACAACGTCGCCGGATAGCCCCGGTAATTCAAGAACGCCGGGACTCCTCCAGCACCGCGGATGACGCGCTCGGCGAGACGGTCCAACTCCCGCGACGTGACGCCGGGAGCGATCATGGCCCCCACCTCGTCCAACACCTGGTGGACGATGCGGTTCGCCCGGTCCATCAGCTCGATCTCGCCCGGGGTCTTGAGGATGACGCCCATCAAATGATCCCCACGGTCCCCTCGATCCCCTCGACGCCGAAAATACCGAGCATCTGCGCCGCCACGTCCTCGACCGGACGGTTGCCGTCAATCTGCCGCAGCAGACGGCGCTCCCCATAATAACCGATGAGCGGCGCAGTCTTTTCCCGGTACACCCGCAGCCGCTCCCGGACCACGTCTTCCACGTCGTCCGCCCGTCCCCGCAGCAGGGTCCGCCGGACCAGCTCGTCCTCCGGCACTTCGACGAGGAGCACCGCTGACAAAGACAATCCGGCGTCGTGAAGAATTCCCGCCAGCGTCTCCGCCTGGGGCAGGGTCCGCGGATAGCCGTCGAGCAGGAAGCCCCCGCGGGCGTCCGGCTTGCCCAGCCGGTCGCGCACCACCTCGGCCATCGTGGCGTCGTCGACCAGCGCCCCCGATGCCATGATCCCCTGCACCTTCCCTCCCAGCTCGCTGCCCTCCGCCACCGCCTCCCTCAACATGTCACCCGTGGAGATGGCCGGAACGCCCAGGCGCTGCGACAGCACCTGGGCCTGGGTTCCCTTGCCCGCTCCGGGCGGTCCCAGCAGGACCACCCGGGCACGCCCGAGGGCATGTACACCATCAACCCCGTCGCCCACGAATCCGGCCTCGCTTCATGAAGCCTTCGTAGTTGCGCATCACGAGCTGGCTCTCGACCTGCTGGATCGTGTCCATGGCGACGCCCACCACGATGAGCAGCGAGGTGCCGCCGAAGTAGAACTGGATCCCCATGCCCTCGGTGAACCAGCGCGGGAAGAAGCCGGCGATCTGCGGCCCGATGACGGGCAGGCCCGCGACGTGAACGCCGGTGAGCAGGAACTCCGGCAGCACCGTCACCGCCGCCAGGTAGAGCGCTCCAACCAGCGTCAGCCGGGTGAGGATGCGGTCGATGTACTCCGACGTCCGCTTGCCGGGACGGATGCCGGGGATGAACCCGCCGTACTTCCGCATGTTCTCCGCCAGGTCGGTGGGGTTGAAGATGATCGACACGTAGAAGTACGAGAAGAAGACGATGGTGATGACCTGGAGCAGGTAGTAGATCGGCTGGCCGTAGGCCACGTAGCTCGCCACCTTCTGCACGCCCTCGTTCTGGATGAAGCCCGAGATCACGGTCGGCACCGTCACCACGGAGCTCGCGAAGATCACCGGGATGACGCCGCCGGTGTTGACCCGCAGCGGCAGGTAGGTGCTCTGGCCGCCGTAGACCTTGCGGCCCACCACGCGCTTGGCGTATTGCACCGGGATGCGGCGTTGGGCTCGTTCCATGTAGACGATGAAGCCCACCACCAGGATCATGAACACGACCAGGGGCACCAGGGCGATGGCGTTGAGGTTGCCCTTCTGCACGCCGTCGATCGTGTTGCCGATGGCCGGGACGAGCCCCACCACGATGCCGGCGAAGATGATGAGCGAAATGCCGTTGCCGATCCCCCGTTCGCTGATCTGCTCGCCCAGCCACATGATGAAGGCCGTGCCGGTGGTCAGCGTCAGCACGGTCAGGAAGCGGAAGCCCCAACCGGGATCGGGCACCAGGTGCGCGCCGCCCGGCGCCGGCGTGCGCTCCAGCCACAAGGCGATGCCGGTGCCCTGGATGATGGAGATGACCACCGTGCCGTAGCGGGTGTACTGGGTGATCTTGCGCCGGCCCAGCTCGCCCTCCTTGGAGAGCTTCTCCAGGTACGGCCAGACCACCGTCAGGAGCTGCAGGATGATGGAGGCGGTGATGTAGGGCATGATGCCCAGCGCGAACACCGCGATCTTCTGCAGGCTGCCGCCGGTGAAGGTGTTGACGAATCCGAGGAACCCCGTCTGCGCCGCCTTCATGTACTCGAGCAGCGCCACCGGATCGACCCCCGGGCTGGGGATGTGACAGCCGATGCGGTAGACGCCCAGCAACGCGAACGTGAAGAGGACCCGCTTGCGCAGGTCCGGGATCGCGAAGATGTTGCGAAAACTTTCGATCACGCCTGCAGCTCCTCACAGCGGCCGCCCGCGGCTTCGATCTTCTCGCGGGCCGACTTGCTGAACTTGTTGGCGACGACCGTCAGGGCCTTGCCGATCTCACCGTCGCCGAGCACCTTGACCTTCTTGCCGGAACGCACCAGACCGTGCTCGAGCAGCACCTCGGGATTGATCTCGCCCTCGAGCTCGGCGAGCTGCGACAGGTTGACCACCGAGTATTCCGTCTTCCAGATGTTGGTGAAGCCGCGCTTCGGCACCCGCCGGACGAGCGGCATCTGGCCGCCTTCGAAACCGGGCCGGCCGCTGTAGCCGGTGCGCGATTTCTGACCCTTCTCGCCGCGGCCGGACGTCTTGCCGATGCCGGAGCCGGGGCCGCGCCCCACCCGCTTCCTCTTGTGCTTGCTCCCCTTGGCCGGGGACAGCTCGTGCAGCTTCATGATTCCACGACCTCCAGGAGGTACTCGATCTTCTTGATCATGCCGCGAACGGCCGGCGTGTCCGGGCGCTCGACCTCGTGGCGGATGCGGCGCAGCCCCAGGCTCCTGAGCACCTCGCGGTGCCCTTTCTTGGTCGCGATGCCGCTGCGCACCTGCCGGATCTTGAGGGTCTTTCCTTGTTCGTTCGCCATTGGAGCTCTCCTACTCTAATCCTTAAGCGCCCGGCTCCGCGACCGCATCCGGGGTCTCCGGAGCCGCCGCAACCGCGGCAGGAGCCGGCTTGCGTGGAGAGCGCGGGGCGCGGGCGGGGCTGCCGCCCGTCTCGACGACCCGGTCGCTCAAGCCCCGCGACGCCATCACGTCGGCCTCGCTGCGCAGGCCGAGCAGCGCGGCGAAGGTCGCCTTGACCACGTTGTGCGGATTGGTCGAGCCCAGGGACTTGGTGAGGATGTCCTGGATGCCCGCCGTCTCCACCACCGCGCGGACGGGGCCGCCGGCGATCACGCCGGTGCCTTCCGAGGCCGGCTTGAGGAGCACCCGCCCGGCGCCGAACGTGCCCAGCACCTCGTGCGGGATGGACGTCCCCTTCACCGGCACCTGCACCATGTTCCGCTTGGCGATCTCGATCCCCTTGCGGATGGCGACGGGCACCTCTTTCGCCTTGCCGGCGCCGTAGCCCACGCGGCCGTTGCCGTCCCCGATCACCACCAGGGCGGAGAAGGAGAAGTTCTTGCCTCCCTTCACCACCTTGGTCACGCGGTTGATGTGCACGACCTGCTCGAAAAATTCGCTCTCGCGCTCGAAGTCCCTGGCCAAGCTCTTCTCCTTCACGGATGTCTTAAAACTGCAAACCCTTTTCGCGGGCGCCCTCGGCCAACGCCTGGACGCGGCCGTGATAGACGTAGCCGCCGCGGTCGAAGACCACCTTTTCGACGCCCCGCTCCTTGGCGCGCGCCGCCATCAGCTCGCCCACCAGCTTCGCCGCCGCCTTGCCCGCGGTCGACTTGCCGACCTGCTCGCGGACCGCCGCGTCGGAGGAGCTCGCCTGGGCCAGCGTCACGCCCTGGTCATCGTCGATGAGCTGCGCGTAGATGTAGCGCAGGCTCTTGTAGACCGACAGGCGCGGCCTCTCGGCGCTGCCCCGCACCCGCTTGCGCAGCCGCAGGTGGGCGCGCTCGCGGCGTTCCCGCTTCGCCTTCATTCGCTTGGTGATGTAGTCGCTCATAACTCCGGTTCCCTTGGCTTCACTCGATCACTTGCCGCCGGCCTTGCCGACCTTGCGGCGCAGGATCTCGGTGGTGTACTTGATGCCCTTGCCCTTGTAGGGATCGGGCCGGCGCAGGCCACGGATCTCGGCCGCCACCTGCCCCACCTTCTGGCGGTCGGCGCCGGAGACGGTCACCCGGTTGCTCTTGTCGATCTCGATCTTGATCCCCTCGGGGATGTTGTACAGCACCGGGTGCGAGTAGCCGAGGGCGAATTGCACCTGGCTCCCCTTGACCTCGGCGCGGTAGCCCACGCCCACGATGTCGAGCTGCTTCGAAAAGCCGCCCGCGGCGCCGTTGACGGCGTTGGCGAGCAGGGCCCGCAGCAGGCCGTGGCGGGAGCGGTCGGGACCGCTCTCACCGGGGCGGGTGATGTTGATCACGCCGTCCTGGACCTCGACGGGGAATCCCGGGAAGAGCCCCTGCTCGACCCGGCCCTTCGGACCCTCGGCCACGAACACCCCGTCGTGCACCTCGACCTTGGTCCCCTTGGGGATGGAAATCGGCATTCTACCAATTCGCGACATAAGATCTTCTCCTACCAGATCTGGCAAAGCAGCTCGCCGCCGACGCGGCGCTCGCGCGCCTGGGCGTCCGTGAGGAGCCCCTGCGAGGTCGAGACGATGCCGATGCCGAGGCCGTTGCGCACCGGCTGGATCTCCTCCGCCTTGCGGTAGACCCGCCGGCCGGGCTTGCTCACCCGCTGCAGGTGAGAGATGGCCGGCACGCCCTCCGTGCTGTAGCGCAGGAAGATGCGCAGCGTCCCTTGCGGCACCGCTTCGATCTCCCGGAAGTTCTTGATGAAGCCCTCGTCCTTGAGCAGCTTCGCGATCTCCACCTTCAGCCTGGAAAGCGGGATGTCGAGCCGGTCGTGCTTGGCGATTTGCGCGTTGCGGATCCGGGTCAACAGGTCCGCGATCGGGTCGGTCATGCTCATGCTCGTCTCTCCTACCAACTCGCCTTGATGACACCCGGCAGATATCCCTGCAGCGCCAGGTTGCGCAGGTGGATGCGGCAGAGGCCGAACTTCCGGGAATAGCCGCGCGGCCGGCCGCAGAGCTTGCAGCGGTTGCGATGCCGATTCGAGAATTTCAGCTTCTTGGACTCTTTTGCAATTTTCGCCGTGGTCGCCACGAAAGCCTCCTAGCGCGTGAACGGCATGCCGAGCTCGCGCAACAGGTAGAGAGCGCGCTCGTCGTTGCCGGCCGTCGTCACGATGGTGATGTTCATCCCCTTCGGTTTCTCCACTTTGTTGTAGTCCACCTCGGGGAAGATCAGGTGGTCGCGGATGCCCAGCGTGTAGTTGCCGCGGCCGTCGAAGCTCTTGCTCGGCACGCCGCGGAAGTCGCGCACGCGGGGGAGCGCGACGGCGATCAGCCGGTCCAGGAACTCCCACATGCGGTCGCCGCGCAACGTCACCCGGCAGCCGATCGGCATCCCTTCGCGCAGCTTGAAGGCCGCGATGGACTTCTGGGCGCGGGTGATGGTCGGCCGCTGGCCTGCCAGCGCTGCCATCTCCTCCACCGCGTCGTCCAGGATCTTGACGTTCTGGATCGCCTCGCCCATCCCCATGTTGAGGGAGATGCGGTCGAGGCGGGGAACCGCCATGACGTTGTCGATGCCGAATTCCTGCTTCAGCTTCGGCACCACCTCTTCCTTGTACCGCGTCTTCAAGCGCGGCACGTAATCTTCAGGAGTCGGCCGGCTCGGACCCGAGGGGGCCGCAGCCGCCTTGGGCTTGCCGCCCTTGCCGTCTTTCTTGGACTTCGCTTCCTTTGATTGCGCCATGTCAGACTTATCCTCATCATCCCTTAGCTGAAGGTGGCGTCACAGTTCTTGCACACCCGCACGCCCTTGCCCTTACCCTCGCCATCGTCGAGCCGCTTGCGACCCAGCCGGGAGGGCTTGCCGCACTCCGGGCAGATCACTTTCAGGTTCGAGATCTGGATCGGCGCCTCGCGCTCCAGGATGCCGCCCTGGATGCCCTTGTTCGGATTCGGCCGGGTGTGCCGCTTGATCATGTTCACGCGCTCGACGATGGCCTTGCCATCCGAGGCCAGGACGCGCAGCACCCGTCCACGGGCACCCCGGTCCTTGCCCGTCGTGACGAGCACCTGGTCGTTCTTCTTGACGTTCACCTTCATGTTCAGATGACCTCCGGCGCCAGGGAGACGATCTTCATGAACCGCTTCTCGCGCAGCTCGCGCGCCACCGGGCCGAAGACGCGGGTGCCCACCGGCTCGCCGGCGTCGTTGACCAGGACGGCGGAGTTGTTGTCGAAGCGGATGTAACTGCCGTCCTTGCGCCGCTGCTCCTTGGCCGTGCGCACGATCACCGCCTTGACGACCTGCCCCTTCTTCACCGTGCCGTCGGGCACGGCCTCTTTCACCGACGCGGTGATGACGTCGCCCAGCCGGCCGTACTGGCCCGCCGAGCCGCCCCGCAGGTGAATGCAGGCGATCTTCTTGGCGCCCGAATTGTCCGCCACGTCGAGAACAGTTCCCATCTGGATCATCGCCGTTTTTCCTTAAATCAAGCCCACGACTACTCGGCCCGCTTCACGATCTTGCGGACCCGCCAGCGCTTGGTCTTCGACAGCGGACGGCTGGAGACGATCTCCACCACGTCGCCGACCTTGCACTGGTTTTCCTCGTCGTGGGCATGGAATTTCTTCGTCTTCTTCATGAACCGGTGGTACAGCCGGTGCGTGGTCGACGCCTCGACGACCACCACGACCGTCTTGTCCATCTTGTTGCTCACCACGCGGCCGATCTTGACCTGCCGGCGTCCCCGTTCCGGGGCCGCCGCCGGCGCGCCGTCGTGTGTGCTCTTCTCAGCCATCTCAGCGGTGTCCGCCATGTCGTCTGCTCCCTACTAGCCTTTCGTTTGCCGCTCGTGCAGGAGGGTGAGAACCCGGGCGAGGTCCTTGCGCACCTGCCGTACGCGGTGCGGCTTCTCGAGCTGGCCGGTGACCTTCTGCAGGCGCAGGGCGAAGAGCTGCTCGGCGAGATCGCGCTCTTTGTCCTGCAGCTCTTCCGTCGTCTGTTCCCGCATCTGTGAAGCCTTCATCAGTCCTTACCTCATCTCGTCGTCGCGCCTGATGAAGCGCGTCTTGATACCCAGCTTGTGGGAGGCGAGGCGCATCGCGGCCTCCGCCACGTCGGCCGGCACGCCCTCCAGCTCGTAGAGAATGCGCGCCGGCTTCACCACGGCGACCCACTGCTCGGGCGGCCCCTTGCCCTTGCCCATGCGGGTCTCGAGCGGCTTCTTGGTGATCGGCTTGTCGGGGAAGACGCGGATCCATACCTTGCCGCCGCGCTTGACGCTGCGGGAGATGGCGATACGAGCCGCCTCGATCTGCCGCGCCGTCACCCAGCCGCACTCCATCGCCTGCAAAGCGTAATCGCCGAAAGCGATGTAGTTGCCGCCCTTGGAAACTCCGGCGCGCCTACCCCGCTGCTGCTTCCTGTACTTGACCTTCTTCGGCATCAACATGGCTGAATTCTCCAGGCCTTACGCCGAAGCGCGGCGGCCCTTCTCCTTGAGCAGGTCTCCCTTGTAGACCCAGACCTTGACCCCGATGATGCCGTAGGTCGTCCGCGCCTCCGCGACGCCGTAGTCGATGTCGGCCTTGAGCGTATGGAGCGGCAGACGGCCCTCCTGATACCACTCGGAGCGGGCGATCTCGGCGCCGCCCAAGCGGCCGCCGACCATGATCTTCACCCCCTTGGCGCCGAAGCGGAAAGCCGATTCCATGGCCTTCTTCATCGCCCGGCGGAAGGAGACGCGCCGTTCGAGCTGGCCGGCGATCGACTCCGACACGAGCTGGGCGTCGAGCTCCGGCCGCTGGATCTCCTGGATGTTGATGTGGACCTCGCGGCCCATCCCCTTCTGGAGGTCGTCCCGCAGCTTGTCCACCTCGGCGCCCCGGCGGCCGATGATGATGCCGGGCCGCGAGGTGTAGATGGTGACGCGCAGCTTGTCCGCGGCCCGCTCGATGTCGATCTCCGACACTCCGGCGTGGCCGAGGCGGGCCTTGAGCTGGCGGCGCAGCTTCAGGTCCTCGTGCAGAGTGGCGGCGTAGTTGGCCTCGCCGTACCAACGGGAATGCCAGGTCTTGTTGTAGACGAGCCGGAACCCATACGGGTGCGTTTTCTGACCCACGTTCGTATTCCTCTTAAGCTACTTCTTCTTGCCGTCACCCTTGCGGGTGTCCAGCTTGATCGTGATGTGGCTCTGCCGCTTGAGGACCCGGAACGCCCGGCCCATCGGCGCGGGACGCACCCGCTTGGCCATCGGCCCGCCGTCGACGAAGATCTCCTTGACGAACAGCCGGTCCACGTCGACGTGATCCTCGCGATTCTCAGCGTTGGCGATGGCCGACTTCAGGCACTTCTGCACGTGCCGGGCCGCCGTCTTGTGGGTCACCGTCAACAGGTTGACCGCCTCCTGCACCGCCCGGCCCCGGATCAGGTCGGCCACCAGCCGCATTTTCTGCGCCGAGCCCGGGGCGTAGCGAAGTCGCGCTGTCACTTCCATGGTCTTACTCCTCCGCTGCCCGCCCCTACCGGGGACGGGCCCCTTTCTCGGCCTTCTTGCCGCTGTGCCCACGGAAAGTGCGGGTCTGGGCGAACTCGCCGAGCTTGTGGCCCACCATGTTCTCGCTCAGGTACACCGGAATGAACTTCGTCCCGTTGTGCACCGCGATCGTGTGCCCGACCATCTCCGGAATGACCGTCGAGCGGCGCGACCAGGTCTTGATCACCCGCTTGTCGCCGCGGTCGTTCATCGCCGTCAGCTTGTCGAGCAGGTGACCGTCGATGAAGTAGCCCTTCTTCAGTGAACGCGCCATGTCTGTCTCCGGTCCTTACTTCTGTCTGCGGTCACGAACGACCATCGCGTCCGTGCGCTTGTTGTTGCGTGTCTTGTAACCCTTGGTCGGCACGCCCCAGGGAGTCGTGGGATGACGGCCGCCGGAGGTCTTGCCCTCGCCGCCGCCCATCGGGTGGTCCACCGGGTTCATGGTGACGCCGCGGTTGTGCGGCTTCCAGCCCAGCCAGCGGTTGCGACCGGCCTTGCCGATGGAGACGTTCTCGTGCTCCAGGTTGCCCACCTGGCCCACCGTGGCGTAGCACTCGACGTGCACCTTGCGCACCTCGCCCGACGGCAGCTTGACCTGCGCCCAGGCGCCGTCGCGCGCCATGAGCTGGGCGGCGCCGCCGGCGCTGCGCACCATCTGGCCGCCCTTGCCGATCTTGAGCTCGATGTTGTGGATCACCGTGCCGAGAGGAATGCGCTTCAGGGGCAGGGCGTTGCCGACGTTGACCTCGACGTTCTCGCCCGCCACCACCTCGGCGCCCACCTTGAGGCCGTCCGGCCAGAGGATGTAGCGCTTCTCGCCGTCCGCATAGTGCAGCAGAGCGATGCGGGCCGAGCGGTTGGGATCGTACTCGATGGTGGCTACCTTGGCGGGCACGCCGTGCTTGTCGCGCTTGAAGTCGATGGCGCGGTAGCGCTTCTTGTGACCGCCGCCCCGCCACCACGACGTGAGCTGGCCGCTGTTGTTGCGCCCGCCGCTGGAGGTCTTGCCCTGGGTCAGCGACTTCTCCGGCTTCTCCCGGGTGAGCTCCTCGAACGTCAGGTGCGTCTGGAACCGGCTCGAAGAATTGATCGGCTTCCTTTGCTTCGTCGGCATCTCTTACATCCCCTCGAAGAACTCGATCGGCTTTTCGCCCGCAGCCAACCGCACGTAGGCCTTCTTCCAATCGGGACGGCGCCCTGAGTAGCGGCCCTGGCGGCGCACCTTGCCGTGAACCATGGCGATGCGGACCTCGGAGACCTTGACCTTGAACTGCGCCTCGACGGCACGCTTGACCTGGATTTTGTTGGCGTTGCGCGCCACCTCGAAGGCGATGACGCCCTTGTCGTCGCGCAGCTCCGTCGACTTCTCGGTGATCAGCGGACGGCGGATGATCTCCTGGACTCTCATTTCGCCAGCACCTCCACCAGACGGTTGAGGGCGCCCTCGCTGAGCACCAGCACCGAGCGGTCTACGACGTCGTAGACGTTCACCGCCAGCGCGTCCACCGATTTGAGCGCCGGCGCGTTGCGCGACGCCAGCGCCAGATTGCGATTCTCGAGGCTGTCGATCAGCAGCATCTTGCCCTTGACACCGAGGCCGCCCAACCGCTTGAGCAGATCGCCCGTCTTGTGGGTCGACAGATCGAGATCCTCGAGCACCACGATCGACTGCTCGGCGAGCTTGCGCGACAGCGCCGACTTGAGCGCGTTCTTCTTCTCCCGCCGCGACAGGTCCTTGGCATGGCTGTGAGGGACGGGACCGTGGACCGTGCCGCCGCCCCGCCACTTGGGGTTGCGGATGTCCTTGGTGCGCGCCCGTCCGGTGCCCTTCTGCCGCCACAGCTTGCGGCCGGAGCCGGAGACCTCGGAACGAGTCTTGGTGGCGTGCGTGCCGCGCCGCAGGCCCGCGAGATACGCCTGCACCGCCTCGTGGATCAGGTGCTGGTTGTACGGATACCCGAAGATCTCCTCGGGCAGCTCGATCTCCCGCACCTGCTTGTTGTCGAAGTTTTTGATTGCAATCTTCATAGGATGGATTCCCTAGCCCCGCTTCGCCCGCCGGATCGCCACGTAGCCCGACTTGGGGCCGGGCACGGCGCCGCGCACGTAGATCAGGTTCTGCTCGGCATCGACCTTGACGATCAGCAGGTTCTTCGTCGTCACGCGCTCGCCGCCCAGCCGGCCGGCCATCCGCATGCCCTTGAGCACTCGCGAGGGGTAGGCGGAGGAGCCGATGGAGCCCGGCGCGCGGTGGAACATCGAGCCGTGGCCCCCCTGGCCGCCGGCGAAGTTGTGCCGCTTCATGACGCCCTGGAAACCCTTGCCCTTGCTGGTGCCGACGACGTCGACCCACTCTTTTTCCTGGAAGATCGAGGCCTTCACCTCGTCGCCGGCGCTCATCTCCTCGCCCGGCGTCAGGCCGAACTCCTCCACTTTCCGCACCGGCGCGACGCCGGCTTTCTTGAAGTGGCCCGCCTTCGGCTTGCTCACCTTCGCCGGGCGCTCCTCCACCAGGCCGATCTGGACCGCCTCGTAGCCGTCCGTCTTGGCCGTCTTGCGCTGCACCACCAGACAGGGGCCGGCCTTGATCACCGTCACCGGGATCGCCGTCCCGTCCTCGACGAAGATCTGGGTCATCCCCACCTTGCGTCCCAAAATGCCGTCCATCGCGAGCTCCTTACTTTCCGAACGCCTTGATCTCGACGTCCACGCCCGCCGGAAGCTCCAGCTTCATCAGCGCGTCGACCGTCTGGCTGGTGGGCTCGAAGATGTCGAGCAGCCGCTTGTGGGTGCGGATCTCGAACTGCTCCCGCGACTTCTTGTCGACGTGCGGCGAGCGGTTCACGGTGTACCGCGAAATGTGCGTGGGCAAAGGGATCGGCCCCACCACCCGGGCGCCGGTGCGCCGCGCGGTGTCCACGATCTCGTGCGTCGACGTGTCCAGGATGCGGTAGTCGAACGCTTTCAAGCGGATTCGGATCTTCTCGTTGACCATGACCAATTGCCCCTTGTCTCGGCTCGAAAAACTTCTAGGCGACGATCTCGGTGACGGTGCCGGCGCCCACCGTGCGTCCACCCTCGCGGATGGCGAAGCGCACGCCCTTCTCCATGGCGATCGGAGCGATCAGCTCCACCTCCAGGTTCACGTTGTCGCCCGGCATCACCATCTCCGTGCCCTCCGGCAGCTTCGCCACCCCCGTCACGTCCGTCGTGCGGAAGTAGAACTGCGGGCGGTAGCCGTTGAAGAACGGCGTGTGACGGCCGCCCTCCTCCTTCGTCAGGATGTACACCTCGCCCTTGAACTTCGTGTGCGGCTTGATCGAGTTCGGCTTCGCCAGCACCTGGCCGCGCTCCACGTCGTCCTTCTTCGTGCCCCGCAGCAGCACCCCGATGTTGTCGCCCGCCTGGCCCTGGTCGAGCAGCTTCTTGAACATCTCGACACCCGTGACGATCGTCTTCGTCGTCGGACGGATGCCCACGATCTCAACCTCGTCGCCCACCTTCACGATGCCCCGCTCCACTCGGCCCGTCACCACCGTGCCTCTCCCTGAGATCGAAAAGATGTCCTCGATCGGCATCAGGAACTCCTTGTCGATCAAACGCTCCGGCACCGGAATGTAGCTGTCCACCGCGTCGATCAGCTCGATGATCTTCTTACCCCACTCGCTGTCCGCCACGCCGCTCTCCAGAGCCCTCAGCGCCGAGCCCCGGATGATCGGAATGTCGTCCCCGGGGAAGTCGTACGAGCTCAGAAGCTCCCGCAGCTCCAGCTCCACCAGGTCCAGAAGCTCCGGATCGTCGACCATGTCGCACTTGT
>JBAPYB010000389.1:0-8914 GCA_049284515.1 Thermoanaerobaculia bacterium | reverse complement strand
CCCTCTTCTCCCATCGCCCTCCCCCCGACCGGGAGAAGAGGGAGGGTGCATAGCCGCTGACTTTGATGCCTCAGAGTTTCCCCCACCCAATATTCTCACCCTACCTCCTTGGTGCGTCCTTGCCTTGCTCCCTCTTCTCCCGGTTGGGGGGAGGGCGATGGGAGAAGAGGGTTGGGGTGATGAGGGGTCTGGCTGTTCTCCCTCTTCTCCCGGTGAGGGGGCTGGAGGGGGCGGGAGAAGAAGGCCGGGGTGATGAGGGTCTTGGGCGGAGGGGCGCCCTACGTTGAAAGCTTCGTCGCTCTTCCCACTATACTCGATCCATGGATACCCGAGCCTTCCTGGCGGCCGTGGCCGAGGTCTTCCCACCGTCGCGGCTGTTGAGCCGGCCGGCGGAGGTGGCCCCCTATGAGTCGGATGCGCTGACCGGGTTCCGGGCCAGGCCGCGGGCGGTGGTGCTGCCGGAGACGGCGGACGAGGTGGCCGCGGCGGTGCGGCTGTGCCACCAGGCCGGCGTGCCGTTCGTGGCGCGCGGCAGCGGCACGAGCCTCTCCGGCGGCTCGCTGCCCATCGAGGACGGGCTGGTGATCGGCCTCAACCGGCTGAACCGCATCCTGCGGATGGATGCGGAGGAGCGGCTCGCGGTGGTCGAGCCCGGCGTCATCAACCTGGACGTCTCCAAGGCCGCCGCGCCCTTCGGCCTCTACTACGCGCCCGACCCGTCCAGCCAGCCGATCTGCACCATCGGCGGCAACGTCGCCTTCAACTCGGGCGGCGTGCACTGCCTCAAGTACGGGATGACGAGCAACCACGTGCTCGGCATCAAGGCCGTCCTGCCCGACGGCGAGGTCGTCACGCTGGGCGGCGAGAGCCTGGAGGAGGCGGGGCCGGACCTCGTGGGCCTCTTCGTCGGCTCGGAAGGGCTGTTCGGCGTGGCGCTGGAGATCACGCTCCGCCTGATCCCCAAACCGGAGCTCTACCGCACCGTCCTCGCCGCCTACTCCAGCCTCGGCGCGGCCGGGGACGCGGTGTCGCAGGTAGTCGCCTCGGGGTTGTTGCCGGGCGGGATGGAGATCATGGACAAGCTGGCGATCGAAGCGGCGGAGGCCGCGGTGCACGCCGGCTATCCACGCGAGGCGGCCGCGGTGCTGCTCGTCGAGCTCGAAGGCGAGGCGACGCAGGTGGAAGCCGAGCTCGTCAAGCTCCTGGCGGTGATCCACGCCTCCGGCGCCTACGAAGTGCGCGTTGCCCGCGACGAGACCGAACGGATGATGCTCTGGAAAGGGCGCAAGAGCGCGTTTTCGGCGGTCGGCCGCCTCAGCCCCGATTACATCGTCAACGACGGCGTGGTGCCGCGCAGCCGCCTGGGGCACGCCCTGTCGGAGATCGACCGTCTCGGGAAGTTGCACGACACCCGCGTCGCCAACGTCTTCCACGCCGGCGACGGCAACCTGCACCCGCTGATCCTCTACAACGGCCGCGAGCCGGGAGCGCTCGAACGCGCCGAAGCGCTGGCCGGCGAAATCCTGCGGCTGTGCATCCGGTTGGGCGGCTCGATCACCGGCGAGCACGGAGTCGGGATGGAGAAACGCAACTACCTGCCGGAGATGTTCAACCCGACCGACATGGCGGTGATGAAGAATCTCCGCGCTGTGATCGATCCCCAGGAGCTCGCCAATCGCGGCAAAATGTTCCCTGGAGGCGAAGCGCCCTCGCTGCGCCTCCATGGTCCGCATCCGCTGGAGCGCGAAGGAAAGATCTCCCGCGTATGACCGCCGACGACGTCCAGGCGCTCGTCGCGGCGGCGATCGAATCCAGGACGCGCCTCCTGCCGCGCGGCGGCGGCACCAAGACGGCCCTCTCGACGGTTGTCTCAACGCCGGGGGACGGTGGCTCCATCCTCGATCTGTCAGGTTTGTCCGGCGTCCTCGAATACCAGCCCGAGGAGTACACCTTCACCGCGCTCGCCGGGACCCGGGTGAAGGAGGTCGCCGCGCTACTGGCGGAAAAAAGCCAATACCTTCCCTTCGATCCGCTCCTCGCCGGGCGCGGCGCCACGCTCGGGGGGTCGGTGGCCGCCGGCACCAACGGACCGGGACGGCAGCGCTACGGCGGAGCGCGCGATTTCCTGATCGCGACCCGGTTCGTGGACGGTACCGGAAACCTCGTCCGCGGCGGCGCCAAAGTGGTCAAGAATGCGGCTGGATTCGATCTGCCGAAATTGATGGTCGGCAGCCTGGGGCGGCTGGGAGTGCTCGTCGAGCTGAGCTTCAAAGTCTTTCCCGCGCCGCAAGCCATGGCCACGCTGGCGTTCACCTATCCCGGGCTGGACGCCGCGTTGAAAGACGTCGTCCGTCTGAGTCTGTCGCCGCTGGAGCTGCATGCGCTGGACCTGGAGCCGGCAGAGACTGGCTGGCGGCTCTGGCTGCGGCTCGGCGGCCTGGCGGACGCCCTGCCGGCCCGGCTCGAGCGGCTGCGCAAGTTTCTCTCCCCGGCGTTGGCCGAACCCGTGGAGGACGGCGTCTGGGAGAAGGTCAAAGAGCTGGACTGGGTGCCGGAAAGCTGGAGACTGATCAAGATACCGCTGACGCCGAAGCGGATTCCCGCTCTGGAAACGCGCCTGCGGGAGATCGAAACCCGCAGGCGCTACAGCGCCGGAGGCAACGTCTGTTGGCTGGCCTCGCCGGCGGACGTCCACGACCTCGATCGCCGGTTGATCGATCTCGGTCTCTCCGGTCTCGTCCTTCTCGGTCCGGCCGGAACGACACGTCTCGGCACCGATCCCGGCGCGCCCTTCGCCCGCCGGGTCAAACAAGCCCTTGATCCCGCCTCACGGTTCCTGGATCTCTAGCCCATGAAGCAGACCATTCCCGTCGAAACGCTCGGCCCGCAAGGCGAAGCCATGGTGAACGCCATCGGCGCCTGCGTCCATTGCGGCTTCTGCCTGCCGGTTTGTCCGACCTACAAGGTTCTGGGGCAGGAGAACGACTCGCCCCGCGGGCGCATCTTTTTGATGAAAGAGGTTCTGGAGGGACATCTTCAGCCGGACGACGCGCGGCCGTTCATCGACCGTTGCCTCGGCTGCCAGGCCTGCGTGCCGGCCTGCCCGTCCGGAGTCGCCTATGGCGATCTCCTCATCTCCTTTCGCGGCCACACCGAAACGCGGCGCAAGCTCCCGAGCATCCTCGCGCTGCAAACCCTGCCCTACCCCACGCGCTTCCGTCTGGCGGCGCTCCTCGGCCGTCTCGCCCAGCCCTTCAAGGCGATCCTGCCCGGCCAGCTCCGGGCGATGCTCGATCTCCTGCCGGCCTCCCTGCCGGATGCACTACCCTTGCCAGAGATCCATCCTGCCCGAGGCCCCCGCCGGGCCAGAGTCGCGCTCCTCGCCGGCTGCGCCCAGCAGGTCCTCGCGCCGCAGATCAACCAGGCGACGCTGCGCGTTCTCGCCGAAAACGGAGTCGAGACCGTCATCCCCGCTGGCCAGGGCTGTTGCGGAGCGCTCTCCATGCACGCCGGAGCGGCGGATCAGGCCCGGTCGTTCGCCCGCCGCAATCTGAACGCCTTTCCAGACGGCGTGGACGCCATCCTGACCAACGCGGCCGGCTGCGGCTCCGGAATGAAAGAATATCCGCTGCTCTTCAAAAGCCTGCCGGAAGAAAAAGCGGCCCAGGCCTTCGCCCGCCGCGTCCAGGACGTCAGCGTCTTCCTCCGCGACCTCGGCTTCCGGACGCCGCCACCGCTCCCCGAGCCGCTCGAGATCGCCTATCACGACGCTTGCCATCTCGCCCACGCCCAGGGAATCCAGTCCGCACCGCGCGAGCTGTTGCGCAGCATCCCCAACCTGACTCTGCTGGAGATCCCCGAAGGGGAGACCTGTTGCGGCTCCGCGGGGACCTACAACCTCGACCAGCCCGCCATCGCCCGCGAGCTCGGGCAGCGGAAGGCGCGCAACG
This sequence comes from Thermoanaerobaculia bacterium, assembly GCA_049284515.1. GTDB lineage: Bacteria > Acidobacteriota > Thermoanaerobaculia > Multivoradales > UBA5704 > DATARR01. The sequence continues at coordinate 4,964 of JBAPYB010000389.1, read as the reverse complement.
TTCAGGCGACCGGCGCCGAGGCGGTGGTAGCGGGGAACATCGGCTGCATGACGCAAATCCAGGCGCACCTGGAGCGGCCGTTGCCGGTGTTGCACACGATGGAGGTCTTGGCGCGGGCGTATGGGGAGGCTCCTCAGCCTCGCCGCTCCGGGTCGTCGTCCGCGTTGCGTCCCTGAACGGTGGTTGGATCCGGCGCTGGCGCGAGGATCTTGACCTGCCGGAGGAAGTCTTCGTTCGCATCATGGGACCCGGTGGGAGAGCCCATGGTGCTGCCCGAGACGATGTGGCCCGGGCAGATCCTCCAAGGAAAGAACTCACCCGGAAAGAAACCGGGCCTCCGCGATCACCTCGCCAAGGCCCAGTACATCGACTTCCGCAATCCCCTGCTGGTCGATCTGGCTGTAGCACCACCCTAGGGGCTGGCTTCCTGCTGGTCCCTACGTCTTTCTTCAAAGCCAACGCAGAGCTCCCCTTGCCGAGCCAACCGCTGCTATAATGATCAAATCGGTAAGGGGCAACTTATGGACAATAAAGCCAAAGATTCTCTGCCAAACCTAGCCGTCGCATCAGAACTGGCTAGGTCGCTCGCACTACAAACCATGGTGGGCTTCGATGCTATCCAAGCCCAGATGGAACTTCAACTTAAGCAAGCGACCAACGCTATTGAAGCAATTATACGACCTCATATAACTAAGATCGACTTCCCTGTCTTGGATCTCAAGCCATTATTGAGCTCCTTCGATCAAAGCTTCGAGAAACTGTTTGCCTCATTCAAGAAGCTCAACCCGATCCTCGCACAAGCATCCGTAATCATGACTGAAAATGGATGGTGGATCGTCCGCTTTTTTTCGATCGATTTCTACAGAGAACTGATAAAAGCAAAGGATAGCATCACCCCTGAAGCTCTAACGAACTACATTACTCGACAAGCCAACCTCAGAAGGTGCGAGCAGCTAGAAAACATAGTCGAATCCTGGAAGGTTGATGCTTTCCAACGCCGAAAGGAAAATTTTTCTCAAGCTCTCTGGGTTCACCGCCGAAAGAAGTACTGCGTGACAGTCCCAGCACTCATACTTCATATTGAAGGTATTATCAGAGAGTTCGTAGCGAATGATGACGGGTTCACCGCTTGGAGGTTCGAATCAGTCTTGAACTCCTTCAAACGGAAGTTTGCCAAAATCGAAGCTGCCCCACCACGAAAGGAAATTGAATTTAACGAGGTCAATGCATTAGTTAACTACCACAACTTAAAGACTCTAGAGAAGCTATACAGCATCTACGATCCTGGCTCTCACATTGATCCAGACGATCTAAACAGACATGCGGTAAGTCACGGCCTGTGGCTGCATTACTCAACAGTCGAGATTTCCACAAAATTGTTCCTACTGCTTGATATGCTTCATTCGATGTTGCACCAACTCACACGAAACCGGGCCGAGTGACCAAGGAAGCGCCGGATCTGACACGAGGACAGCCTCTGGCTTGCGCAGAGGGCCGTGGCTGTAGGTTGGGTTGGGGTAGGGAGTTCGACATGAGAGATGGCCGTCTAGCCTAGTCACTCATGATGTTGTTGCAGTGCACGCAATTAGCGGTGTAGCGATCAATCAGGTAGCCGGCTCTGCCTGTGTGAACCTTTTGACAGTAAGGACATTTCACTACGAACGACTGGCATGACATACAAATCACGACACCCATCGATTTATGGCCTTTTGCAAAGGCGGCCCCCATGATTTCCGCGCCAGCAGCCAACGGACCCTTGGTAAAAACCGACTTAAATATTGTACCGAGAGCCCAGAGAGCTGTAGAAACGCCCGGTCCGCAACCTATCCCAAATATATTGTACTCTTCAGATGTAATTTGCCGATAGTTGGGCTGCGAAGAGCAGTTCGGGCAGGGTTCATCTGGCATTGGAACTTCCAGGCAACTTGCATAAGTCACGTACGACCTCGCTTTCCAACGCTATCTGAATTTTCCATGAGAACTTGAGTCGCTAAAATGCATCTGACAAAGCTGTGACTCGCAGGCTCCCGACTTCGCGGTTCTTGCCGCGAATAACAGCCTCGATTAGCAAACTTCGCTCTAGTTTATCCTACATAGGTTCCGTATCCGCGTCAATGCGGCGAGCGGATTACCGGTTGGCTGAGAGCAACGAGGGCCGGAGGGGAGCCGGCCCCAGAGATTCAAAGCTCGTATCTGCGCTGACAGCGCTGGAGGAGCCATTGAGCCGTTTCGATCCCCGGCCCGGTGACCGCGGAGGGCTCCCTGGCGCTCCAGGCGACCTCCAGAGGCGCCAGCTCTTCGGCCAGGACCTGGCCAGTCGATGCGGCGCGCAGAGGTGCTCAGAAATCGACCGCCGACAGCGCGGCGTACCTCTTTAGCGAGTTCCACCACAGTGGCCGGATCGACGTCGTGGGTGTCGGCAGCGCGCGGCGACGGTCACCAACTACATCCCGTACCTCGGAGCGATGACCATGTACGTGGTGCTCACCGGGCTGGGCATCAGTGCCTCGTCCGTCAGTGCGAGTCGGACTGGAGCAAGGTCACGCGCGCTCCCGGCCGACTGCCAGCCCTGCTCCCCGCGCACCAGCAGCCGCAGCACGTCAGGGCGCGTATAGTGGCCCATCGTGTCGACGATGGCCTTTGTCGCCTTGATCATCCATGCATCGAGACGTTCGCGCTTGGTAGACTACCGACGATGAACGCCCTCGACCACCTCGCCGCACGGCTTGCCGAGCACCCTGAGATCATCTTCGCGCACCTCTTCGGTTCGCGCGGGCGCGGCGATGCGCGTCCAGACTCCGACTGGGACGTGGCCGTCTATCTCGACCCTGCGCTAGCGGATCACGAGCGCTTCAAGCTGCGCTGTCGGCTCGCCGCAGAGCTCGACGATCTCGGCGAGGTCGACGTCGTGGTACTCAACGACGCGCCGCCGCTCCTGGCACATCGCGCCCTGATGGGACGCCGGGTCCTGGTGCGCGATCCGATCTCTCTGGTGCGCTATCAAGTACGAACCCTCGCGCGATCAGAGGATGAGCGCCACTGGCGGGAGCTGAATTGGCAAGCTCTACGTAGCCGGATCAAGGAGGGCCGCTTTGGTCGATCTTGAGGTCTTCCGCCTGCGTCTCGCCAAGCTCGACGAATTCCTCGGATATCTCGACGAGATGGCGCACTATGAGACGAGCGTGCTTCTCGGTGATCCGGGTCTGCTCGCGCAGACAGAGCGTTGGATGCACCTCGTCGTCGAGGCGTCGCTCGATCTCGGACAACACGTCATCGCCTCGAAGGGCTGGCGGGCTCCGGCGACCAATCGGGAGGTCTTTCAGATCCTGCGGGATCAAGGAGTCATTTCGGCCGATTTGGGGAAACAGATGGAAGGATGGGCCGGGCTGCGCAATGTGCTCGTCCATCTCTATCTCACGATCGACCATGAACAGCTGCTACGGATCCTCCACGAAGACCTCGACCAACCGCGAGCCTTCGCCGCGGCGGTGCTCACACTCCTGGACGAGGAAGGCTAAAACGGAGCCGCCCACAGCCCTTCTACTCGATTAGCAGCCGCTGCACGCAGCCTGTGCATCCGGACCGAGCCCAGCGCCTCGGACCATGCCGCCGCATTCCGGTCTCTGCTTCAGCTCACTCCCGTTGCCGCCCAGCAGATCCCTTCGTGCTGGGCTGAGCAAGGGGTGCCTCCCAGTTTCAGGTGCCACGCTATTCGACAGCACACTACTCGACATTGAAGAGTCTCGATAAGCGTGTGCTATCTAGAGCCGGCGCTTCCAATACCCAGGTCGCCGCTTCTGGTGGGCGACCGCGACGATCTCCAAACCCGCTGCGAAGCGATAAATCAACGTGTAAGGGTATCGGTTCGGGAAGACATGGCGCCTGCAACCATACCGATGCTTCGGCCAGCGTTCCGGTGCCTCTGCCACGGCATTGACAGCTTCTTCCAGAGCGAGGAGGAAGCCGCGGACTGCCATTGGGCTGCGCGCCGCGTACCAGTCCCTTGCTTCCTCCGCCTCCGCGAGCGCCGCGGGATGCCAGATCAGCTCACTCGAAGCCACGGAAGAGACGCTCCCTCACTTCCGCCCAGGGAATCGTCTCGACAGCTCCCGATTCCAATTCTTCGACACGCCGACGGATCTCTATATCCCAGGCCTCCTCGGCATCCGGATCAGGCTGACCATGGAGGCTCTCGATCAGGGCCCCGGCAACTGAAGCCCGGTCTTTCTCATCGAGGGTGAGCGCCTGTTTCAACAGGTCTTCGGCGGTAGGGCTCATACGGCGTAGTATATCGCGGCAGGTGCCGCGCCCCTGCCGCGCCCCTCAGGTGCCGCCGGTTTCCCCGCCGCCGTGCGGCCCGGGGCTTTCCACCTGGAGAGTCGCCGGCGAGAGCGCCCGGTCGCTCTCGTCGTTGAGCCCCACTCCGGTCAGCTCACGCTCCAGGGCTTCGCGGATCAGCCAGGCGAGCTTCCGGGCCGCGCGGTCGGGGGGCAGACCCTGCATGCGGATGTTGGAGACGCAATTGCGTTGCGCATCGCGGCAGCCCACGTGCGGCGCAAAGGTGAGATAGGCGCCGAGGCTGTCGGGCGACGAGAGCCCGGGTCGTTCGCCCAGGAGGATCAGCGCCAGCCGCGCGCCGAGCAGGGCTCCCACTTCGTCGGCCAGGGCCACGCGGGCCTGGGTGGCGAGGACCAGCGGGGCGATCCGAAGGCCCTCGAGCAGAGGCAGCAGGGCCGTGACGGTCGGTGCCGCGTACCGCAACACGGCGAGCGCCGACAGGCCGTCAGCGATCACCACGGCGACATCGAACGCGCCCTCAGCCGCGGCGAGCTGGCGGGCGCTGGCCTCGTCGAGCCGGCGGCCGAGGTCGGGCCGTTGCAGATAGGTGCGGCGGTCGGCGGCGCGGCTGGTGACGTGGAGCACCGGCAAGCCGGTTGCGGCGAGCTCCCCATGCAGGCTCGCGG
>JBAPYB010000388.1:0-13154 GCA_049284515.1 Thermoanaerobaculia bacterium | reverse complement strand
GAAGTGGGTCTTGGTATGTAGCACTAGGCTACGTATGTTCGGGTGACCAGATCAAGAAGGTGATCGAGATAAGCAGCCTTGCCCCCATAGTGATGACAGAAGCCCTGGATGGTAAGGTAGAGTTTGTAATTTGGCAGCAGTATCAGGGCTCGTCGCCTCCTGGGAAAAGAAAGACAGTGAGAGCCTATTGGAATCAGCAGAAGGGCGAGATTGCTGTGAATGGAAGCTGAACCTCAAGATAACCGCGCTATTCGTCTTACGATGGCTTTCCAAGCCGGAGGCAGGAGAACCTGACCGTCCGCCCATAGGTCATGACAAGTCCGACTCTCGCGGAGCGGCTGACTGAGCAGTTCTACGCCTGGGAACTCCGGGGCCGCGGCTGGCAGGAGTTCCCCCGCCCGGTCGCGCTCGAACCGCCGTTCCGGCCCTTCTCCGGATACTTCCTGCCGCCCGCCCGCGATGACGGCCACCGGCCGGGTTTCTTGAGGAGCCTCTTCGCGCCACCACGGCGTGAGGAGGAGACTCCGGAAATCGAGGAGCCGGAACCGGCGCCCTTTGAAACCGACGAGTTTCCTCGCGAATGCGTCGTCACGCTCCCAGCGGAGAAGGTGGTCGGGGCGGAGACGGCCGAGCGCTTTCTCCTTTCGCTCTCAGGGGCAGAATTCCCGCACGCCTTCGAGCTTGTAGGGCTCCCTGGAAGCCTCCGCGTCCAGCTCGTCTCGCGGCCGCCCGATTCCGGGCACTGCCGCAACCAGCTCCGGGCCTTCTTCCCCGAGGTGTCGATCGACGAGGAGCCGGCGGGGCTCCGGGAGATGTGGACCGGATCTCGCGGGGAGAGCGTCGTCGTCCATTTCGGCCTGGCCCGCGAGTTCATGCTGCCCCTGGCCTCCTTCCGCCCCCTTGATCCCGATCCGCTCCTGCCGCTTTTCGGGGCGCTCACGGAGCTCGAAGAGGACGAAGCGGGCCTCATCCAGGTTCTCTTCGAGCGGGCGCGGGAACCGTGGGCCGAGAGCATAATGCACGCGGTCCACTCGCCCGGCGGCGAGCCATTCTTCGCCGACTACCCGGAACTCACGAAACTCGCGCGGGAGAAGATCTCCCGGCCTCTCTATGCCGCCTGTCTCCGGATCGCGGCCAAAAGCGGTACCCGCTCCGGAGCCTGGAGGATCATCCGTGACCTCGCGGGAGTCCTGGCGCAGTTCGGGGACCCCGGAGGGAACGAGTTCGTGCCCCTGGCCGCCGACAAGGGCGGAGAGGCCCTCACGGAGATATTTCTCCGCACCAGCCGTCGGCCGGGCATGCTCTTGGGGGTGGACGAGCTGGCGGCACTCGTCCACTTGCCGAGCGCCTCGGTCAAGATCCCGAAACTCCTCCGGGAGGTGCGGCGCTCGAAGGCCGCACCGCATGTTTCCGAGGGAGTCCTCCTCGGAGAGAACCTGCATCACGGCCGGGTAGTCCCCGTCATGCTCTCCTCCGAACTCCGGCTCCGGCACCTGCACGTGATCGGCGCTTCGGGGACCGGGAAGTCCACGCTCCTCCTCGACCTCATCTCGCAGGACATTGCCTCCGGCCGGGGCGTGGGCGTCCTCGACCCGCATGGCGACCTGATAGAAGAGATCCTCGGTCGCATCCCCGAGGAGCGGCAGGAAGACGTGATCCTCTTCGACCCCTCGGACACCGGGCAGCCCGTCGCCTGGAACATCCTTGAAGCCCATTCCGAGCTTGAGCGCACGCTCCTCGCCTCGGACCTCGTCGGGATCTTCCGGCGCTTCTCAACCTCCTGGGGCGATCAGATGACCTCGGTTCTCGGGAACGCGGTTCTCGTGCTCCTCGAAGTTCCGGGCTCGACGCTGCTCGATCTCCGTGAGTTCCTGGTGGACCGCCCGACTCGCGAGAAGCTTCTCGGTTCTGTCCGTGACCCATATCTCGTCTCGTACTGGCGGCATGAGTTCCCCTTGGCAGCGAGAAGCATCGGCGCGATCCTGACGCGGCTCGACGGGTTTCTCCGGAGCCGAATCGTGCGCGCGATCGTGGGCGCCCGGGAGAGCCGGCTCGATCTTCGCAGCGTCGTGGACCACGGCCAGATCTTTCTTGCCCGACTCTCCCAAGGTGCGATCGGAGAAGAGAACGCGGCACTACTCGGGAGCCTCCTCGTCTCCAAGTTCCACCAGATCGCGATAAGCCGGCAGGAGACCCGCCGAGAAGAGCGCCGGCCGTTCTTCCTCTATGCCGACGAGTGCCAGGAGGTCGCGACTCCCTCCATGGCCCTCCTCCTCTCAGGCGCCCGGAAGTACGGGCTGGGACTCATCCTGGCCCATCAGGATCTCCGGCAGCTTGACGCCAAAGCTCCCGAGGTCGCCTCGGCCCTCATGGCGAACGCCGGGACACGTGTCGCCTTCCGTGTCGGCGAACGGGACGCCAAAGCGCTCGCCGAGGGCCTCTCGTTCTTCGGGCCGGGCGATCTCCTCGGCCTCCGGGTGGGTGAGGCCATCGCGCGGATCGAAAACTCAACGGGCGACTGCAACCTGCGGACGCGGATTCTCCCGGCAGTTACCTCCGAAGTCGCGAGTGGGCGGCGGGAGGCGATCGTCGCGAGATCGCGGGCGCTCTATGCTGTCCGGATCGAACCGGCGGAAGTACAGGTAAAAGAGGCTCCGCCGCCCGTCGCAGAAATGCGGGAAACTCCGCAAGCGCCTGCACCTCGGGCTCTGACTTCCGAGCCTCATCAGGTGGTGCCCCGTCCGGCAGTGCCGCCGCCTCCGCCCCCGAAGAGAGCGACGCGCCAAGAAGAGCCCGTCCCGCCCTTGGGGCGCGGAGGCCCCGAGCACCAGTACCTCCAGGAACTCGTGAAGCGCTGGGGCGAAGCGAACGGATACCGGGTCGTGATCGAAGAACCGACCCCGGATGGCAAGGGCAGCGTGGACGTGGCGCTCCGTAGCGATGCCTTCTCGCTTGCCTGCGAGATCTCGGTCACCTCGACCGTGGCCCAGGAGGTCGGGAACGTCTTGAAGTGCCTCGAAGCCGGCTTCCATGAGGTTGCGGTCCTAGCCCTGAAGCGCCCGCGCCTTCAAAAGATCGAGGCCGCCTTGAAGGCCAAGCTCCCGCCCTCCGATCTCGCCCGGGTGCATTTCCTCTCGCCTGAGGAACTCTTCACGATGCTTTCCATGCGGCCCGTGACGAGGGAGAAGGTCGTCGGCGGATACAAGGTGAGGGTCCGCCGCACCCCGGTCGATTCCGAAGAAGAAGCCGCCCGTTACCAAGCGCTCAAAGATGTCATCGGCAAGAGCCTGCGGCGCATGGGGAGCAAGGAGAAGCCGTAGGACCAAAGGGGGCGGAATCTGCCGCCTTTCCTCGGGCGCGCATGACCTCCATCATGACGGGAGTCCTTTTAGAAACCCCTCAAGAACCCAAGGAGGAATCCCCATGGAACGCGCGAAAGATCCGCGGGCCGAGACAAAGCCCGTAGGCATCTGGATTCGGGTCTCGACCGAAGACCAGGCCCAGGGCGAAAGCCCGCAGCACCACGAGGTGCGGGGCAAAAGCTACGCGGAATCCCGCCTCTGGGAGGTCCGCGAGGTCTACCGCCTCGAAGGCGTCTCCGGCAAGTCCGTCATGGAGCACCCGGAGGCCAGGCGGATGATGGCCGATGTCCGCCGCGGGCGGATCGCGGGCCTCATCTTCTCGAAGCTCGCAAGGCTCGCGAGGAACACGAAGGAACTCCTGGACTTTGCCGAGTTCTTCCGGGAGCACGGGGCGGACCTCGTCTCCCTCCAGGAGTCGATCGACACTTCCACCCCCCACGGCCGCCTCTTCTACACCATGATCGCCGCGATGGCCGAGTGGGAGCGCGAGGAGATCGCCTCCCGGGTTATGGCATCGATTCCCGTGCGCGCCCGGCTTGGGAAGCCCATGGGCGGCGTCGCCCCCCTCGGGTATCGCTGGGTAGACAAGCGCCTGGAGGTAAACCCCGACGAGGCTCCGCTTCGCCGCCTCATATACGAGCTTTTCAAGGAGCACCGGCGCCTCAAAACCGTGGCAGAGATCCTGAACCAGGCCGGCCATAGGGGCCAGAAGGGCAAGCTCTTCCGGGATACGACCGTGGAGAAGCTCATCGTAGACCCGACCGCGAAGGGCCTGCGCCGCGCGAGCTACACGAAGCTCGTGAAGGGCCAGAGGGTCCAGAAGCCGGAGGCGGAATGGATCTGGGTGCCCTGTCCCGCGATCGTCTCCGAGGAACTCTGGGAGCAGTGCAACGCGCTCCTTCTCGGGCGCAGGGCTTCCCGGAAGCCGGTCGCGAAGCGGGCCGTTTACGTCTTCGCGGGCTACGCGTACTGCGCCTGCGGGGAGAAGATGTACGTGCGCTCGAACACCCCGAAGTACGTCTGCAAGGCCTGCCACACGAAGATCCCCATCGTAGACCTCGATAACCTCTTCCGGGACGAGCTCCGGGAGTTCACCTTCTCGCCCGGCGCCATCGCCGCCTGGCTCGCCCAGGGCGCGGAGGTCTTGGCCGGGCGGGAGGAGCTTCTCGGGTCGCTCTTCCGGGAGCGGGAGCGGCTCACGAAGGAGGCCGACAAGCTCTACCGCCTCTACCAGGCAGATGCCCTCTCGGTCGATGGCTTCCGCGAGCGGCACCGACCCCTTGAGGAACGCCTCGCCGCGCTAGTCGCAGAGATCGCCCGCCTTCAGGGCGAGATCGACTTCCTCAAGATCCGGACCGTCATGGAAGAGGACATCATCGCCCAGACCCGGGACCTCGCCGACAAGTGGCAGACGATGGACATCCCGGAGAAGCGCCGGACGGTCGAGGGCTACCTCCGGCGGATCACCATCCATAAGGAATTCGTGGACATCGACCTCGCGAACCTCCCTCTTCTCTCGGAGATGATGGCAAAAGGGCCGCCCATCCCGGCGGACGGGGGGGAGGCTGGGAGAAGAGGGTCGGGGTGATGAGGGCTCTTTCTCCCTCCTCTCCCGGTGAGGAGATTGGCGAGGGGCCCCGCACCTCGCCGTTCGTCATCAGCGTCGCCAGCAGCGTCCCCACCGGCACGCGCTGCCCCTTCTGGATCAGCAGCTTGTCCACCACGCCGGAGGCGAAGATTTCCACCTCGATGTCGCTCTTCTCGGTCTCGATGATGGCGATCACGTCGCCGCGCTTCACCGTGTCGCCGGGCTGCACCAGCCACTTGCTGAGGGTGCCGGCCTCCATGTCGGCCCCGAGCGAGGGCATGCGGAATTCGTACATGACGCTAGCTCCCGCCCTTCACCAGAGCGCGCGCCGCCTCCACGATCCTCGGGGCCTGCGGCAGCGCCGCCTGCTCCAGATGCTTGGGATAGGGGATCGGCACCTCGGCCGTGCACAGACGGCCGACCGGCGCGTCGAGGCTGTAGAAAGCTTTTTCCTGGATGCGTGCCGCGACCTCCGCCGAAATTCCCACGGAGCGCCAACCCTCGTCGATCACCAGGGCCCGTTGGGTCTTCTCGACCGAGGCCACCAGCGTCGCCGTGTCGAGCGGGCGCAGGGTGCGCAGATCGATCACCTCGGCCTCGATCCCCTCCTCGGCGAGCCGGGCCGCGGCCTCCAGGGTCTTGGGGAGCGAGCCGCCGTAAGTGATCAGGGTCAGATCGCGCCCCGGCCGCCGCACCGCCGCGCGGTCGAGATCGACCGGCCCGGCGTCCGCCGCCAGCTCCCCCTTGGCGTTGTAGAGCATCACGTGCTCGAAGATCACCACCGGGTCCGGCTTGGTGAGCGCCGTGGGGAGCATGCCGCGGGCATCCTCCAGCGTGGCCGGCGCCACCACCCGCAGGCCCGGGATGTGGGCGTAGAAATTCTCCAGGCTGTGCGAGTGCTGGGCCGCGACCTGACGGCCGGCGCCGGTCGCCATGCGGATCACCAGCGGCACGTTGAGCTGCCCGCCCGACATGTGGAGCAGGGTCGCCGCGTTGTTGAGGATCTGGTCGAGGGCGAGCAGGCTGAAATTGACCGTCATCACCTCGACGATGGGGCGCATGCCGCCCAGGGCCGCGCCGATGCCGGCGCCCACGAAGGCCGACTCGGAGAGCGGCGTGTCGCGGATGCGCTCCGGCCCGAATTCGTCCCACAGCCCCTTGCTCACCGCGTAGCAGCCGCCGTAGCGCCCGATGTCCTCCCCCATGAGGAAGACGCGGTCGTCCTTCAGCAGCGCCTCGCGGATCGCCTGCCGGACCGCCTCGCGATAGGTGATGCGGATCGTCGCTGCAGGAGCCGCCGCGGTCTCGGGGACCTGGGCTGTGATCGTGCTCATGACACTCCCTCCTCGCGATAAACCCAGCGGGTCAGCGTCTCGGGCGATTCCCAGGTGCCCGCCTCGGCGAAGGCCACCGAGGCCTCCACCTCCAGCGCCACGTCCTCTTCCAGCTTCGCGAGATCCGCCTCCGTGAGCCTTCCGGCCTCCCGGAGGAGCGCGGTGAAGGCCGGGATGGGATCGCGCTGTTTCCATTCCTCCACCTCGCTCTTGTCGCGGTAGAGCTGGGCGTCGAACATCGAATGGGCGCGGAAGCGGTAGGTTTTCAGCTCCAGGAAGCAGGGTCCCCCGCCGCCGCGCACCAGGCCCACGGCGCTGCGGGCCGCATGCTCCACCGCCAGCACGTCCATCCCCTCCACGGCCCAGGCGGGCATGCCGTAGCTCGCCGCCTTGAGGGCGAGATCGGTCTCTGCCTGCGCGCGGTGGAGCGCCGTGCCCATGGCGTAGCGGTTGTTCTCGCAGCAGAAGAGCACGGGCAGGCGCCAGAGGGCGGCCAGGTTGAGCGACTCGTGGAATTCTCCCTCCGCCACCGCGCCGTCGCCGAAGAAGCAGGCGGTCACGCGGTCTTGTCCCCGCATGCGGTCGGCGAGCGCCAGCCCCACGGCCAGCGGCAGGCCGCCCCCCACGATGGCGTTGCCGCCGTAGAAGCGGGCGGCGGTGTCGAACAGGTGCATGGAGCCGCCGCGGCCGTGGCTGCACCCCTCATATTTGCCGTACATCTCGGCCATCACCGCATTCATCGACAGGCCGCGCACGATCGCGTGCCCGTGCTCCCGGTAGGTGGCCACGACGTTGTCCTCGGGGCCGAGCGCCTGCATCACGCCCACCCCGACGGCCTCTTCGCCGATGTAAAGGTGGAGGAAGCCGCGGATCTTCTCGGACTGGTAGAGCTCCGCGCACTTCTCCTCGAAGCGCCGGATGCGGAGCATCTCGCGCAGCAGGTGGAGCCCGTGCTCCTGATCCGGGAGCGCGGCCTCGGTGGGGGTGGGATGAGGCGGGATGGTCGTCGTCATGGCGGCTTCCTCCGGTCCTGAGTGGAGGTTAGGCCTCCTCGCCGCTCGGGGGTACGGCCTTCCGGGTAGGCCCGGCAGCGTCGCGGGGTGGGGCCGGGGGCCCGGATCGGCGGTACCCTGGTGCTCCGATGACCCTCTCCCGTTTCCTCGCCCTCCTCGCCTTCATGCTGCCCGCCTACGCGGCCAACATGGCGCCGCCGTTCCTCCGCTTCTGGAAGGGGTGGAACCCGCCGCTCAACCGGAAATATCTTGGCGCCCACAAGACCGTCCTCGGCATCGCCTTAGGGATCGCCGTGGCGATCGCGGCCGCCTTCCTCGAATCGCTTGCCGGCGGATCGGCGGTCGCCGTCGATCCCGGCCGCTGGCTCTCCCTGGGATTCCTGCTCGGCCTGGGCGCGATGGCCGGGGACGCCGTCAAGAGCTTCTTCAAGCGCCGGCTCGGCATCGCCCCCGGCCACCCCTGGATCCCCTTCGATCAGATCGATTTCCAGATCGGCGCACTGCTCCTCGCCGGCCACCGCGCCGAGATCGGCGCGGCCGACGTGGTCTGGCTCCTCGCCGCCGGCTTCGTGGGCGACCTGCTGATCAATCAGATCGCCGGCCGGCTGAAGATCAAGGAGACGGTGTGGTGAAGCGGCTCGGCGTCACTCGAGCACGAAGGTGACCTTCAGATGGACCCGGTAGCTGGAGACCTTGCCGTCTTTCACCTCGACCGACTGGTCTTCCACCCACGCGCTCTTGATGTTCTTGACGGTCTTGCTGGCCTGCTGGATTCCCTTCTGGACGGCGTCCTCGAAACCTTTGGGGGACTCGGCGCTGATCTCGATGATTTTTGCGATGGACATGGGGGGCCTCCTTTCGGACTTTCTTTATCCCACGGACAACGCTCTCCTCAACACGCCCAAAAGGGTGGGCCCGTCCCCCACCCCGCCGGCCGGTGCGCCTCACCGGGAGAAGAGGGCCGGGATGATGAGGAGCCAACGGACCGGGGACACCGAATCTGACCAAGCAGGTCTAGTTCCTACCTCGCGCTCTCCGCCGTGACGAGCAGTAGACATGCCTCCGCAGGCGGCGCCGCGCCGGGAGGCTGGCCGACCGCCGCGAGATAAACGAGGCTGCGGAGATCGTCTTCATACCGCTCACTCAAGTAACCTTTCCACAGCCAGCAGGCAAGGGCCGACAGCGCCATCGCCCCGACGAGGAGCACCGACATCGCGGAATCGCCATTCCGAAAGAGCGCACTACCCGGCGAAACGATCGCCAGACCGAGGATGAGGCCCAGGCCGGTGATCATGGTTTTACAAAAGTTCTCTTCGGCCTTGATCTTCACGAGCAGAAACCCTTCGGCGGGAAGATGAACATTCACATAGCGAACGAGCAGCCCGACGTCCGGCCGCCACTCCGAGACCTTCCCTGCGAGCAGCTTCTCAGTTAGCTTCAAGCTCTTCCGCTGCTGCCCCCCCGGGTGCCGGGCCGGTTTCTCGAGCCAATCCCAAAGCGCCGTCAGGACGACGCCCACAAGGTAGGCCAAGAACGCAATCACCAAGAAGTAGAACCACTCTTCCTTGTTGTGGAACTTCTCAAATAAGTTGTCAACCTCCAACCTCGCCTGGACCGGGCCCAGCCATGTGACAAAAGCCGCGAGAAGGAGTAATGCTCCGGGGCCGATCCGCCCGATCAAGTCGTAGAAGATCTCAGGAATTGATTTCATGATACGTCTCTTTGCTCAGTGCCACTAAAAACCCTTGTCTCCAGCGTCGACAAATCCCCCTCCGGCAGCCCCAGCTCGCGGGCTTTCAGCAGGCGGCGCAGGATCTTCCCGTTGCGGGTGCGGGGAAGCTCGGGCAGGAAATCGATCTCTTTGGGGGCCACGGCGGCGCCCAGGCGCCGGCGGGCGTGGGCCAGCAGGCTGCGCCGCAGCTCCTCGCCGGCGGTGAAGCCGTCTTTCAAGGAGACGAAGGCCTTGACGATCTCGCCGGCCACCGGATCGGGTTTGCCGATGACGCCGGCCTCGGCCACGGCCGGGTGCTCCATGAGCACGCTCTCCACCTCGAACGGGCCGATCAGGTGGCCGGAGGACTTGATGACGTCGTCCGAGCGGCCGACGAACCAGTAGTAGCCCTCCTCGTCGCGCTGCGCCAGGTCGCCGGAGAGGTACCAGCCGCCCGCGAAGCACTTCCGGTAGCGCTCCTCCTCGCCGAGATAGCCGCGGAACATGGAGGGCCAGCCGGGCCGCAACGCCAGCTCGCCCGTCGTCGCGGGCTCCCGCACCTCCTCCACGCCGCCCTCGGCGGTACGGCGGACGATCCCGGCCTCGATCCCCGGCACCGGCCGGCCCATCGAGCCGGGCTTGACGTCCATGGCCGGGAAGTTGGCGATCATGATGGCCCCGGCCTCGGTTTGCCACCAGTTGTCGTGGATCGGCAGGCCCAGCGCCTCCTGCCCCCAGACCACGGCTTCGGGGTTGAGCGGCTCGCCCACGCTCGCCACGTGGCGCAGGGCGCTCAGGTCATATTTCTTCGGCATCTCCGCCCCGACCTTCATCAGCACCCGGATGGCCGTGGGCGCGGTGTACCAGAGCGTCACTTTCTGGTCCTGCAGGATGCCGTACCAGCGCTCGGCGTCGAAATCCCCCTCGTCCACGATGCTGGTGACGCCGTGGGTGAGCGGCGAGAGGATGCCGTACGAGGTGCCCGTGACCCAGCCGGGGTCCGCCGTGCACCAGAAGACGTCGCCGGCCTGGAAGTCGAGGACGTAGCCGCCCGTGGCATGGTGGGCCACCACGGCGCCGTGGACGTGCACCGCCCCCTTGGGCCTGCCCGTGGTGCCGCTGGTGAAGTGGAGAAGCGCCATGTCCTCCGGATCGGTGGGCGGGATCTCGAAGCGGTCCGCGGCGGCGTCCAGCAGGGCGTGGAAGTCGCGCGTGCAGGGGAGGTCGATCTCGCCGCGCCCGATCAACAGGACGTGTTGCAGGCCGGGGAGGTCCTGCCGCAGCTCGGCAACCTTTTTCTGATAGAGCGCCGCGGTGGTGACGAGGACCCGGCCGTCGCCCAGGGTCAGGCGCTGGCGGATGGGCTCGGGGCCGAAGGCCGGGAAGAGCGGCGCGAACACGCTCCGGTGCTTGAGCGTGCCGAGGGCGGCGACGTAGAGCTCGGGCACGCGCGGCAGCAGGGCGAAGACCCGCTCCCCAGCCGCCACGCCCAGGCCGGAGAGCGCGTTGGCGAACCGGCTGGTCAGCCCCTCGAGCTCGGCGAAGGTGACATCGCGGACCTCCCCCTTCCGGCCGACGCAGCGCAGGGCCGCGTGGCCGCCGCGGGCCCCGAGGGCGTGGCGGGTGACGGCTTCGTGAGCGATGTTGAGCCCCGCTCCGTGCGGCAGGCCGTCCAGCTCCCGCCGCGCCGCGTCCCAGGAGAACGCCGCCCGGACCTGCTCGTAGTCCAGGAGGTTCGGAGGCACGCGGAATGCGGCGGGCGACTTGACGATTCTCTGCATACGTTCGCCGAGCCCTTTCAGTTGAACAGCTCGCGAATCTCCTTCGGCAGGATCTGCCGGACGTCCTCCATCTCCCCCTCCGAGATCCGGTGGGCGAGCACCTGGAAGACGCTGCGGGCCACGTCCTCGGCTGGGCCGAACTCCCAACGGTCGAGCGCCTCTTCGATATGGCTGAGGAACTCTTCCTTGTGCCGTTCCTTGACCGGCTTGCCGGTGGGCCGCCAGCCCTCGTAATAGAAGCCGCGGATCAGCATCGGGAACTGGGCGCCGAGCTGCGCCGCCTCCTCGGGAGTGAGCCGGTCGCGCAACGTGTGCAGCGTCGCGCGCATGGCGAGATAGGCTTTCTCCGGGTCGTATCCAGGTTGGAGCACAATCAGCTCATCGAGCCATTCGTTGGTCTTCTGGACGGTTCTGTCAAACACTGCGACATTGCTCATGGCGTACCTCCTTTGCTCACGGTAACTCCGCGACTGCCACAAGGGACCGTCCCGGAGGGTGGGGCGGGGCTCGCCCTGGGGTGGCCGCAGCCTTGCCTGGCCGCGCGCCTATGGGACAGCGTTTTCAGAGGTCAGCGGTCCTGCCCCGGCCGCCCAAACCCCAGGCTCGTCGGGCTCCTCTGCCGGTGCCAACCGCACCCGGACCTCGTGCTCCCGGCCGTCGTCGGCCAGGGAGACCCGGGCCTGCGGGAGGAGCTCGCCGTCCAGCCGGACCTCGGCCACGCCCCGGCTCACATGGCCGGGGTTCTCGACGTGGATGCGGTAGAGCGACTTGCCTTCCCGGAGCGCGGCCGTGAAGCCGGGCCAGGCGCGGGGGATGCAGGGATCGATCAGCAGGCTCCCCGCCTCCCGGCGCAGGCCGAGGATCGCTTCGACGATCAGCCGCCAGGTCCAGGCAGCCGAGCCCGTGTACCAGCTCCAGCCGCCGCGGCCGGTGTGGGGAGGCTCGCCGGCGACGTCCCCTGCCACCACGTAGGGCTCGACACGGTAGCGCTCCACTCCGGCGGGCGTGGCGTTGCGATAGAGGGGGGCGATCGTCCGCAGCACCGCGGCGGCGCGGTCGCCGTCGCCCAGGCGGGTGAAGGCCCAGGCGGCCCAGGCGGCGGCGTGGCTGTATTGGCCGCCGTTCTCCCGGATCCCCGGCGGATAGGCTTTGACGTAGCCGGGATCGTGGCGGGTGCGGTCGAAGGGGGGTGTGAGGAGCAGGGTGAGCCCCTCCTCCGGCCGCACCAGACGGCTCCAGGCGGCCGCCATGGCCTGGCGGGCACGCCCAGGCTCGGCCGCGCCGGAGAGGACCGCCCAGGCCTGGGCCACGAGGTCGATGCGGCACTCGCGGTTGCCGGCGGAGCCGAGGGGGGCGCCGTCGTCGTACCAGGCGCGCAGGTACCACTCGCCGTCCCAGGCGGACTCCTCGATGGCCTGCCGCAGCGCCGCGGCCCGGCGTTCCAGACGGGCCGCCTCCCCGGCGTCGCCCATGGACGCGCAGACGGGGGCGAAGGCGGTGAGGACGGCGTGGAGGAACCAGCCCAGCCAGACGCTCTCGCCCGTGCCGGCCTCTCCCACCCGGTTCAGGCCGTCGTTCCAGTCGCCGCTGCCGATGAGGGGCAGGCCGTGGGGGCCTTCGGTCAGGCCGCGATGGATGGCGCGCAGGCAGTGCTCGTAGAGGCTGGCCGCGGTCCCGGCCGGCGGATAGAGGTCGTAGCGGTCGGCCTCGCCGGGGAGGAGCTGCGGACCGGCGAGGAACGGCACCTCCTCGCGCAGCACGGTGCGGTCGCCGGTGACCGTCAGGTAGTCCGCCACGGCGTAGGGGAGCCAGAGGAGGTCGTCGGAGCAGCGGGTGCGCACCCCGCGCCCTTCGGGAGGGTGCCACCAGTGCAGCACGTCCCCCGCCTCGAACTGATGGCCGGCCGCCGCCAGGAGGTGGGCGCGGGCAATCGCGGGCGCGGCGTGCAGCAGGGCGAGCACGTCCTGGAGCTGGTCGCGGAAGCCGAAGGCGCCGCTCGGCTGGTAGAGGCCCGTGCGCCCCCACAGGCGGCAGGAGAGCGCCTGGTGGAGGAGCCAGCGGTTGGCCAGCAGGTCGATCTCGGGCTCGGGAGTGGCGATCTCGACGGCGCCGAGGAGGCCGCCCCAGAAGGCTTCGACCTCCTCGCGGGCGGCCATCGCGGCGGCCGGCTCCCGGAAGCGCGCCACGAGGCCGAGCGCTTCGGCGCGGTCCGCGCCCTGGCCGAGGAGGAAACAGGCCCGCGCCGTCTCGCCCGGCTGCAGGTCGAAGTGGATCTGGAGGGCGGCGCAGGGGTCGAGCCCCGGCCCGGTGGTGCCGGCGAGGCCGATCCGCACCAGACCGGCGGGGCGGACGCGGTCGGCCGGGG